>JAGGXA010000200.1 GCA_021163285.1 Deltaproteobacteria bacterium
GCCTTGCACCTGCCTGCAGCAGGCAGGTCTTCGGCAAACTCGACGCTTGCAGGATTTAGGTAATAAGCTATTTCAAGATTTTTGTACTTTTAGCTCGGGAAAAAGATGGACTGAAGCTGCGATACATAGTTGGGGAAATTAATTTGTCCTTGTTCCTAACTAAGATGCTTCATTTTAATAGCATCTAATTGACAGGCTTCGATGCAATCCCAGCACCCCATGCACATATCCTGAAATACAATTGGTGGTTCAAAAAACCCGTCTATTTGTATAATAACTTTATGTGAGCATGCTGACACTGCCGCGCACATACCCTCATTAGGGTTGCATCTTTTTGGATTACATATTTCATAGTCAACTGAAGCAAATGATTTTTTTGATTGCATCGACATTATCCTACGAAGTTTCAGACCTCGGAAAGAATGGCATTTTAAGCGTAATTTTTTGGACACTCTTATTTTAAACAGGTGACAAACCAACTTCAATCAGTAATATTTTTCTAATGGGCAACCACAGGGGGTTCCCCCTTTCGGCAGATTTTAAAGAGCAAAAACCTTGAAATAGTCCGCTATTACTGCGCCTTTTGCTCTTTAAAATCTACCGAAACTAACCTAAAACCGAGCGCCAATTCTGCAAAGTTATTTTTGCGTGAACCCTAAGCCGCTATGCGGCAGAAAAAACCAACTATAGTATAATAGTGTATAACTCCTATACCTGCCCAATTTCGGGCACTTTTCTTAAAGAAGTATACCATGAATTCAACAGAAGTAAATCGAGTTAATTTGTGATCATGGAACCGGCCTCTATTATAAATCAATATTACGATTTCATTTCAAAAAACCCTGGATAATCCAGTTGACGGCCTCGTCATAGGTCAGTCCAAGGCTCATTATCTTCGTGAGCTGATCATTGGCGATTTTTCCGATGGATGCCTCGTGAGTAAGTTCCACATCCGGGTGATTGGCCTTGAGAGCGGGAATTGTTTGATTGACACCATTATCCATAATGATAGCATCACATTCTATATGGCCGAAACACTTGGCATTAGCTTCAATGACTGCATAGAAATCCTGGCTTGAATTTCCTTTGATGACCGAACGGGACACCAGATTGGACCTGCTGCCCTGTCCGGCCATAACAATATCATTCTTTGAAATCGCAACCTGCCGGAAGTCCGTCATTACCCTCTCTGTAATTAAAAGCGAGCTCCTTGGACCCAGATTCGCCTCATTCACACGGTTTGCTTCATCAACCCCACCCAACTGGGTCAGCTCCATCTCTACGTGGGCATCCTCTTCCAGAAAAACCCTGGTCGTTGGACTGAGGTCTCTTTTCCCCTTGCCGGCTCCCATGGCAACATGCTTTTCCACATATTTGACTTTGGCGCCCCTGCCAACCAAAAAATCATGGATGCCTTCATGCCCCTGGGATTCTGAACTTCCGCAATGGATACCGCAGCCTGCCACGATGGTTATATCGGAATGCTTCCCGATAATAAATTTATTATAAACGACGTCGTGCAACCCGGCCTGGCTCACGATTACCGGAATGTGCACTGATTCATTCACTGTTCCTGGTTTGATATTCACTATAATCCCGGTGCCATCTTCATTTGTATCAATAATTATGTTGGCTGAAACCTCACGGCCCATGAGCTTTCCATTTTTTCTGATGTTATAGGCACCCTTGGGTATATCTTCTAAGTTCGCAACAGCCTTCAGCAATTTCTTATCTAAAGCACTCAGCATTTTTCCCTCCTTCCAGGAATTCACCAAAAGGACAAAGACTTAAATCCATCAAAATAGGCTCTACGCCCTTCATGTCACCGGTATAGGCAATTCTCCCGTCTCTAATCAAAAGGATGGAATCAGCGGCCTCTAAAAAAGTCCTGTTGTGGCTTACAACGATTGTCGTGGTATTATATTTCTCTTGTTCTTTCTTGAGAAGATAAACCATCGGTTCGATTGTCCACAAATCTATGCCTGTATCAGGTTCGTCATAGATCGCCAGCTTTGGGTTGCGAGCAATGGTTGTTGCCAATTCAATTTTTTTGATTTCTCCTCCCGATAGTTCGCTGTTAACATGTTTATCCAGAAAATCATAGGAACAGATTCCGACCCTTTTAATTATCTCGACCAGTTCATCCTCGTCTGTTTTTCCTGAAGCAATGGAAAGCAGGTCCCGGCAAGTAATGCCTTTGAACCTGGCCGGGTGTTGAAAGGCATAGGCAATTCCCGCGCGGGCACGGTCAGTAATGGATAGAGTAGTAATATTTTTTTTCTCAAAAAATATTGATCCCGATGTGGTCGGGTTTATTCCCATAATAAGCCTGGCAAGAGTTGTCTTGCCACTGCCGTTTGGCCCGGTGATAGCATAGAACTTCCCTCTTTCGAAGTTAAAACTTATCCCATCAATAATCATTCTCATAGCCTTGCCGTCCGGTGCCTCCGCATCGGTCACAGAAAATTTGACGTCTTTTAATTCCAGCATATTTTAATCCTCTCAGTAACTGCTCAGGTTTTCAGTTAAAAGGCTGAAGCCTGAAGGGCCGGGGTTTATGTTCCGGAAACATTGCCAGTATGCTCTGTTCATTGGCCTCACAAATACCACGTTCAGTAATAAACCCTGTTACAAGCCTGGCGGGCGTGACATCAAATGCGTAATTTACACACCTGCTTTCTTTAGGAGTCAACAATACTTCCTTAATTTTTCCGTCAATAAACCCTTCAATATATTTCACTTCTCTTTCTCCGCGCTCCTCAATAGAGATCTCCTTGAGGCCATCCTTCATCTCCCAGTCAAATGTTGTAGAAGGCAACGCAACATAAAAGGGGATATTATTGTCTTTTGCCGCCAGTGCTTTCAGGTAGGTACCTATCTTATTTGCAACATCGCCTGTATAGGTTGTTCTATCTGTCCCAACGATAACCATATCTACAAGACCATGTTGCATAAGATGTCCCCCCGTATTATCCGAAATAACAGTGTGCGGCACCTGATATTCATTTAATTCCCATGCAGTAAGCCTTGCCCCTTGATTTCGAGGTCTGGTTTCATCAACCCAGACATGCAGTGTTATGCCCCGCTCAAACGCCTCATATATTGGGGCTGTTGCGGAACCATAATCAACAAAAGCCAGTGAACCGGCATTGCAATGGGTCAAGATGTTTACAGTGTTACCATTTTTCTTTACACTTAGATCCTCAATAATTTTTACACCATGTTTTCCAATATTCTTGCAATATTCCGCATCTTCATCGGCAATTTTTTGGGCTGTTTTAAGAGCAACTTCGATTTTATTTTGACAGGAAGATACTTTATTTATTAGCTTCAGCTGTCGTTTTACTGCCCATATCAAATTGACAGCAGTGGGACGAGTAGCTATTATTTGATTACCTGAATCCTGAATGAATTTTTCAAACCCTTTTTTGGGAGCATTTATTGCGGCAAGGTACATCCCGAATCCGGCGGCAGCGCCTATGAGTCCTGCCCCGCGGACATGCATATCCTTTATCGCAACCACAAGCTCATCCACGGTTTGAAGATCTTCTATAACAAAGTCGTACGGTAAATACCGCTGATCGATAATCCGGACGATTAAGGGGTTATCTTCCTTTAACCATATAGTCCTGTAATGTTTTTCCCCTATTTTCATTTTCCAGTCCCTCTGAAGTTGTCCGAAAATGCCCTTTTTCCAAACTCTGCATCTGTATCGCGGTCCGCGCGGAGAACGCAGAACATCCGGGTTAAATTATACGTTACCACGCCGGATCGTGGTAACCGGGAGGCTATACGAGAATAGCAATTTTTTTCAAAATCAAGGCTTGCTCAAAAAATTACCGCATGCATATAGTTGATATCGGAGTCTCGCAAACTTATTTACCTCCGAAGATAATTTTTTGAGCATAACGCAGAGTTTGGGGAAAAGGGCATTCTCGGATAGTCTCACAAGGATGTGAAGGGTTATAAATAAAGTTGTAACCGTTCACGGGTTCAAAGGTTGCAGGTTGCAGGTTAACATGATATATATTGATTTTGTGCGACCGTAGGGAGCGAACCTTGTTTTCGCCCTTTGATTATTTACCCCTTTAATTATTCGCAAGTTTTAAGGGCAAATACAAGATTCGCCCCTGCGACATATTGCCGGATACATTGGGCAGAATTTCCAGTTTCTAATTTCTGTTTTCAACGTTCCGTGAACGGTTACATAAAGTTTAATAATTTTTAAATCAATGAGATAAAAATAAAAATTGAAAGATTCCAGGTCGTTAATTATTATCACATTTGTAACCACGTACAGTTATCGGTTTACAGATCACGGTTTTTTCGGGGATCCCATAATTTTCCTCTACCTCTATCAATTTCCGGACAGCCTCACAGGATGATAATAAAGACAATAAGAAGTAAGAGTAATACTGTTTTCAGGCTGTTTTTAAAACTCTTAAACGTGCGGGGAATAAAAAAACATTGCCTGGCCCTTTTATCCGGTCCCAAACAGGTAAAAGAGGTATTGCAGGAGTTCCCGGATCGTTGCAGAGGTATTATTTCTTCAGATAGTCATGCCCCTCCCATTGAATATGCTGCGGACGGGATTACCCTGTACAACATCAGGACTGATATGTTCCGGCAGATTGATGTTTATAATACAGGCCATCCTCTATTATTAGTGAGCGTTGAACCATTTCCTGTATACTCTGATGAGTATTATCCCGCCGGATGCTCGCTTTTTATTCCTTTTCAGGATCCTGCTAATGTTGGGGCCTTGATACGCTCATCTGCCGCATTCGGAGTGTCAAGAGTGATAATGCTCAAGGAAGCCGCACACCCTTTCCACCCCAAATCCGTACGTGTTGCAGGAAGCTGCCTGTTCAGGGTTCCTGTATTTAGCGGCCCATCATTATTCCAGCTCAATGTGTCCAAAACGCCTGTAATAACGCTTTCGGCAAAGGGAACGGATGTTGATGGTTTCCGGTTTCCCCATACCTTCTGCCTTGTTCCGGGCATGGAAGGCCCTGGGTTGCCATCTTACTTAATGAAAGCAACTTGCCTCTCCATACCAATGGAGCGGGATGTGGAATCATTAAATGCCGCGCTTACTACTGGTATAGTTCTCTATCTATGGAGAACGGGATTGAATCAGATACGGAGTTCTTGCAAATGATGCGATAAAAAAGTATTTTAACCGTGAACGGTTATTATAATTCCAACCACATGGGGTTCGCGCAAGAACAACTTTACAGAATTGGCGCTCAGATTCAGGTTATGTTCGGTAGATTTTAAAGAACAAAAGGTAGAGTAATATTTAACTAATTCAAGGTGTTTGCTCTTTAAAATTTGCCGAAATGACCTAAGAGACGAGGACGAAATAACATCCCCAAGTAGGCGCTCAGATTCAGGGAAGTTAATTTATCCTCGTTCCTAAAGATGAGATGCCAAAATGTTAAATTATTTTTGCGTAAGCCCATAGATCGAAAAGATAGAAGGAGCTTTTAATAAATGATCAAAGAGGAAGGCATTGTCGAAAAGGTGATAAAACAAAAGGCAATTGTTAGTGTTCAGAAAAGTGCGGCATGCGCCAACTGTCCATCTAAAAGTGAATGTGAAATGCTCTCGGAAAGGAATATGAAGATAAAAGTGGTCAATAAACTCCATGCCGAGACAGGTGACCGTGTCGAGATATCCTTGCCTGAGAAATCGCTGTTAAAACTTGCTACAATGGTCTACTTTCTCCCTGTTATTGCCCTTATTATAGGGGCATATGCAGGTGAAAAATGGGCGCAATATTTTCATGTCCCATCTACATGGGCATCTATCACAGGAGGAGGAATAACCATGGTAATCACCTTTTATGCACTTAAACGAATCGATAAAGTTCAGGATGACAATTCTGAGCAAATACCCAGGATGACCCGTATCTTATCTAATGCATCTCCCCTTCATCAACCCGGCGATAACAAATAAGCCCGCACTGAAGACAACGCTTTGATTCCTTAATAGCCTGTTCTTCGGAATAACCGACTGCAATTTCAAGGCAAGGATCATTTAGCTGTTCTTCAAGCGAAAGATGCGGCATTTCCTGCCTTGGGAGTTCCGACACAGGTTCAAGTTTGTCAAGGCTTAAAACACGGGTATGTTTTCTGATCATGTTTTCAGGCGCCTCAACAGACATGCCGTTTAAATATTGTTGTATGGAACTGGATGCCCTTCTCCCTGCCCCGATTGCTTCTACTACGGCCCTATAATCGCTTGTAACCTCTCCGGGTCTGAAAATACCGATATCCTGTTCCGCAAAAGGACCGGCATATGGGTTAAAGGTCTCCCATTGAATCGGCTCTTGCAATGTTTCATCTTCATCACTTGTCCCGCGAGGCACATAAATAAGTTCCGGAAAACGTCCCGTACCTGTCAACAAAATATCTACCGGCTTCAATTCGGGCTCTCCTTTTAATTTACCCTCTGTTGAAATACCGGCGAGCTCCACATTAGTAAGCCTGTTTCCTTCACCTGTCATTTTGGTTACAGCGCTTTGAAAACAAAACTGTATACCCTCTTCTTCCGCTCTTCTTATCTCGCCGTTCGATATCGGAGCATCATCCCTTGATTGACGAAATACCATATATACATTTTTTGCTCCCTCTTTTATGGTAGTTCTTGCGGCCTCGAGTGCGGCGTTTCCGCCACCAATAATCATGACGTTTTCACCCGGCCTTTCACCCTTCCCTTCCCTTCTATCAAGGATAAAATCGATCAAGAGCTGAACACCCGGCAAAGGCCTCAAGGAACGATCCCTGTCCTTTTCTACGAGTTGAGTATCCCATCCGCCGGTTGCTATAAATACGGCGGAAAAGTTATCTTTGAGCAACGATTCAATGGAATAATCCTTTCCAAGCTTTTGTCTGGTAATTATTTGAACGCCGGCATTGAGTATATCGTCAATTTCCCAGTCAAGAACATCACGAGGAAGCCGATTTTCAGGAATCCCGGACCTTAAAATCCCCCCGGGTTCCGATGCTGCTTCATAAACAGTTGAATCATGGCCAAGACGGTTAAGAAAGTACGCAGCAGTCAGGCCTTCAGCTCCGCCGCCAATAACAGCGAAGCGTTTCCCTGTTTCAGGGGCCCTCGGCGCCTGAACACGTTGTCCTGATTTCATAGCATAATCGGCTGCAAAACGTTTAAGATTATTGATTGCCACAGGTTCATCCACGAGGTTACGACGACACTCAAGTTCACAGGGTTGAACACATATCCGGCCACAGACAAGAGGAAATGGATTAGATTCCTTGATAATCCTGACTGCTTCTAAATATTTACCCTCTGAGATCTTTTTAATATAAGCTGGGATATCTATCCCGGCAGGACAAGCCCTCTGACAGGGCGCAGAACATTCATCTGTTGTGTATTCATGATTAAAGCGTCTTGAATTGGAACTAAGAGTAATGATATGTTTCGGACAGACGCGTTCGCAAGTACCGCATCCTGTACATAGGCCGGGGTTAACTACAGGTAGATTGTCCGTACCCATGGACAAGGCCCCAAAAGGACAGGCTTTCACACAGGTGCCAAGACCTAAACAACCAATTGGACAGATCTTCGATCCACCATCTAAGAGCATAGCAGCCCTGCAATCATTGACACCTTCATAAATATATCTTACATCCGCATCCTGGAAGCCATACTTACAGCCCGGCATTGCAATATCAGGCTCCCTGACCTCTATTTTTACTCCCATTATTTCGGCGATCTCCACGGCAACATCCGGACCACCCGCCACGCAAGACGAAGGTGAAGATTCACCTGCGACAATAGCAGCAGCATTTGAACTGCAACCGGGGTAACCGCACCCACCGCAGTTTGCGCCGGGAAGGGCTTCATTAACAGCTTCGATTTTTGGATCAACATAAACATAAAAAACTTTAGAAGCAACGGCAAGACCTATACCAACAAGCGCACCCAATCCTCCCATTATAATTAAACCACCTATCATAATGCTCCTCCCAAATAAAACAACCCTCTCAACCCGAATTACCGTTCAATAATCAGGGTCTATTATGACAAACAAAAATTATAAAAGGTTAAATACCCGGCGTTCCCGTAAGTTTGTACCCCTAATGAACGCGGTTAACAAAAATTTAAACCATCCCCTTAAAGGCGAAAAAAGCGAGAGAAAGCATGCCTGCTGATACCAGGCCGATCGAAGTATCCTGTAAAGGTTTCGGCACCCTTGCAAGAATAATACGCTCACGAATTCCGGCAAAGAGAATCAACGCAAGCCCAAAACCGGCGGCATAACTAAAAGAGGCCACCAGCGTCTGAACAAAAGAATAATCCTCCTTGATATTGATAAGACACACACCCATGACGGCACAGTTTGTTGTAATCAACGGCAGGAATATCCCAAGCCCGGCATACAGGGCCGGTATACTCTTTTTAAGAAACATTTCAACAAATTGTACAAGAGCTGCAATCACGAGAATAAAAGAGATTGTCCTTAAAAATTCAAACCCGAAAGGCTTTAACAGGAAATGATTGAGCATCCATGTTATGGCGCCGGCCAGTACCAACACAAACACAACAGACATACCCATGCCCATGGCTGTCTCCATTTTTTTGGAAACACCAAGGAAGGGGCAATTTCCAAGATACTGCATCAGGAGGATGTTATTGACAAAGATGCAGCCTATTGCAAGTAATACATAATCACCCATCTGCCTTCTCCTTAGATAAGAAGCAACGAAGATTTTAAGAAAAATTAAATTAACTTAGCGTTAGGAACGAGGACCAATTAACTTCCCCGTCTATGCATCACAGCTTACTTGTGGATGTTATTTCATCCTCGTCCCTTAATCATTTTATTTCCGGCTAAGCATATTCATGATACAGAGCATAAGTCCCAGACATATAAAGGCTCCAGGGGCCTGCACCATAAAGGCAAAAGGTTTAAAAGATGGACCAAAAACAGGTATATTGTAAAAGGTGCCGCTTCCAAGTATCTCACGGATAGCCGCAAGCGCGGTCAGCGAGAGAGTATAGCCTATCCCCATGCCAAGGCCATCTGCAAATGACGGGATGATTCCATTCTTGGCAGCAAATGCCTCTGCCCGGCCAAGGAGGATGCAGTTTACCACGATAAGAGGTATAAAAATTCCCAGCTGCAGGAACAGGGGATAGGTAAACGCCTGCATAAGCAGTTCAACTACAGTCACAAATGTTGCTATAACAACGATAAAACAGGCAATCCTGACCTGTTTTGGTATAATGCTTCTAAGTAATGAAATCAGCATATTAGAACATACAAGCACGAAAGTTACTGCTACCCCCATTCCAATGCCGTTTTCCACAGTCTTGGTTACTGCCAAACTTGGACAAAGCCCGAGGACAAGCCGAAACGGTGGAATTTCATTCCACAGACCTTTTGTGAATTCCTGAACAACGCTTTTTGCCATAAATCGTCCTCACTCTGTTTTTTTAGGATTTGATTTTTTCCAGGATTTTGGGTTTCAACCTCTTATAGATGTCTGACGAGGCCGCAACAGCTCCGCATACACCTCGCGAGGAGAATGTGGCGCCGCTGATTGCATCGATCTGCCCGCCATCAGGCTTAACCCTGAAAGGTTGATCAATAGCCAAACCCTTAAACTGAGCACCGAAAGCAGGATCGGTTTGTGCCCTTGATCCAACGCCTGGAGTCTCGCTATGTGTGGTAACGCCGATCCCTATAATTTTATCGGTTTCAACATTGATAGCGACTATAACTCCGATATCGCCCCCAAAACCTTTTCCATAAGTCTCAAAAGCAACCGCATCCCGCTTGCCGTTAAACACCCCTACAAAAAAACTTCTTTCAATTTTTCCATCAAGAAGCTTGAAACGATCAACAAGAGGATCATTTGAACAACCATCCATTATATGCTTGATTGTGGGGCCTTTAACAAACTTGAGCTGTTGGTATTCAATCCTTTCCTTTGTTCCGCTTTCAAGGGCGGTAAGCAACCCTCCTGAAACTGCGCTGAAAATTGTTATTACCACAAAGAGTTTTATCATTTCACGCATGTTCAAGCCCCTTTCCCATAGCCTTTGGTTTAATTTTGTCTAAAAGCGGATTTGCGACGTTAAACAAGAGAATAGCAAAGACGGTTCCGTCTGCAAAGGCTCCAATATTTCGTATAAGAATCGTAAAACAACCGGCGCCTGCACCGTAAAGCAACATGGGAATGAAGTTAACGGGAGAAGATGAATCTTCAGTCGCAAGAAAAAAAGCGCCAATCAAGGTGTAGCCCGTCAGCAGGTGAAATACCGGACCTGCATATGTTACAGGGTCGGAAATATTAAACAAGAAGGCGGTAACAAAGACCCCAACGAGAAATGAAAGGGAAATTTCCCAACGGATATAACCTCTCAGGATCAAATACAGGCCGCCGATAATAAGCCCGAGTCCGAAAGTGGCCCCTATCCCCCCTGATTGTCTGCCCATAAGAAGGCCGACGGCAGTATGCTCTGAAATCGCTGAAGTCCCGAAATGTTTAAGCGCTTCAAGCGGGTATTTCATGAGAAAAGCAAGATCATAATTTACCAGCGCTCCATCAAAATCTATATAACTTTTCCAGGAGAGCATAATCATGGCAAGCGCAACGAGTGTGGGGTTCAGAGGATTACACCCGATACCTCCATAAATTTCTTTTCCAATTATAATTGCCAAAAAAGTACCTATTAATACTATCCACCATGGCGTTGTAGCGGGCAACAGCATGGCGAACAAAAGGCCGATAACAGCAGCATTTCCATCACCAATGCTAACAGGTCGTTTCGTAACAAGATTCATGATAAGCTCCCAGAACATTGCGCAGGAAACGGAAAATGTCACGACACCAAGGGCGGGAATACCATATTGATATATCCCCATTATCACGGCTGGAAGAGCCGCAAGCATGATATGACAGCTTTTTGCCGATATACTGCTCATGTTATGCCAGTATGGCGCATGTGAGCTGATAAATAATTTCTGATTATTCACTGGATTCCTCCAACATTTTTAATTGAGAAAGCTCATGCTTTCCAAGCATGATATAATGGAGTATGGGAATTCGTGCCATACAGACATAACTGCAAAGCCCGCACTCCACGCAGGACAACAGATCATACTCCTCTGCGGCTTCCTCAAACATGTCATTTTCAAGCAACCGGATAAGCATATTGACAGGGATTTTTGCAGGACAGACCCTTATACACTCTCCACAGTTAATGCAATGTGTATCCGAACTCTGGATAATCTGGTCTTTGTCCTGTACCATTATTGCGTCTGTGTCGGGCAGTACGGGCATCTCATCGGAATATATAGCATTGCCTGTCATTGGGCCACCCATAATGAGCCTGTCACCATGGATTGTTTCAATATCGAGTGTGTTTAGAATATCTTTGACAGGCGTCCCAATCCTTGCCCTGACATTGAATGTGCGGCTGTCTTTGTTGATGACGGTCAACCTTTTATATATCGGGAATTCCTGTGAATTAAAAACCCTGGCCAGCGCTGTAACTGCTTCGGCACTTATAAAACAAACGCCCATTTCCTCAAAACTTTTTCCGGGCGGCACTGTAATCCCCATGATGTTTTTCATCTGAATGTGGGGCAATGTATTCGGATACAGAGGTTTTACGACCCTTACTTCAGCGCCTGTTTTTTCTGCCTGATAGGTCAGATCAGGAGGAACTATAATAATTATCCTGTCTGTATTTGTAATCTGCTTTAAATACCTGACCCCTTCAGTTAAACTCTCAACCCCGGTTTTTACTATGAGCTGATTTGTAACAGTCAAAAGGTCTTTATCAATTCCATTAATTATAATTGTTTTAACAGATGATTCGTTAGATAAAACAGATGATAAGGAAGGAGCGCCGGGAAGCCTTCTCAAAAATTTAACGCAATTTTTAGAGGCAGGCGCTTTAACGGCCTTGATAAATTCTTCATCCCATTGATCCTCAGTTTCGGCATTAATGGAAATTGACGCACAGGTCTTGCCAAAGTAGCCCGTATACTGAGAAATTTCAGAAATAGTCCCTGTGACCGTTGAAATAAGATAGTCTCCATCCTTTTCTGATAATCCCAGTAGTTGGCCCGTTTTGACCTTATCCCCTACCTTAAGATCTACGTCATCACTTCTTTCATTATTATCGCTCAAAAGGGTAACCCTGAGGGGCAGTGGTATCTCATTTATTGAGTCCAGCTTTATTGTGTCTTCCACCGGATATTTCAGTTTGGGTTTTCTTAAACCGAAAAACGGTTTCTTTATCATATTTACCTCCTGCTTATGAGAAAAATTTTGGCATTCTTCTTGAGAATTAGTCTACACTTTTTAGATGCTGGCCTTGCCTCGTTCCCACGCTGGAGCATGGGAACGAGAGATACAATTTCAGATTAAAAAGTGTAAACTGCTTTTGGCCTTTAATGAAGAATGTCAAAATCTTCTCATAATTTCCTGCTCACAGGGAAAATCTCTTACATTGCATGGCATTCAGCACATTTTAGAGGCCCACTGCCTTCGTCTTCGTGGCAAATCTTACACTTCCCATGGAATGCATCCGATTTTTTCAGAATGCCGTCTTCTTCTTCCGCCTCATGACATTCCCCGCATGCCTCGGGTGTGTCTCCTTCTTCCATGGTATGATGGCATTCAAGGCATTCGATACCGTAACCATCTTCCGAAGCATGTTCTTTATGATCAAAAAGGACATTCCCGGCAGTACTTGTCAGCATGATCCTGATCGGCTCTTCCGGTTTTTTAATCGGAAATGCGGCATAACATATCACGCCAATGAAAAAAAATATAATTGCAATAAAATAAGCAACTTTCCGCTCTGCTTTAATTTCCATACATATCGTTCCTTAAAAAGATCATGAATGATGAAAAAAGGATCATCAACATTTTTATTTTTATTGAATATTCAGCGCCCAAACAAAAACCGGACAATTTTTCCAGGATCGAGGGAAGCGCAAACTATAACCGCAAAAATACATTAGATATTTTGAAGATTAAAATTTGCGCCTGACCCGAAAATCGGGAGAATCGGCAGTTTTCGTTCAGGAACCATATGACAAAGTCAGGCACACAAGATAATCACATACGTAACTATATATCTTTAATAATAATTTCTTTTATAAAAAAAACGCTTTATTTGTCAAGAATGTTTTCACAAATTTAACGACTTGCGCTGGAATTTTTTCTTTTATGATGCGCCTGTTATTGGGTATTCTGATAATTGAACATATTCACCATCTAAAATAATAAACGTTCACTCGTTCAAAGGTTCAGGGTTCAGGGTTTCATTCTTATCGGGTGCAGCATGAAAAAGTTATCATATTATTGATCCTGAAAGGGCGTGACAGGCACAAGCAAAAAGGTTGATTAAAAACATATGCCGCATACTGGCATATCATTTCAAGGCAGGCACAGAATTTACCTCTCCCCCCCCCCCTAAAAAAATATTACCGATTGAAGTTGGTTCACTCGTTCCCACGCTCCAGCGTGGGAATGCATACCGGCTTCGCGCGGTTCTCATGCTCTTGACATGTAACCATTCTCACTCTATGTACATGTTCCCACACGGGAGCGTGGGAACGATGTGCGAAGTTGGTTCGTCACCTGTTTAAAAGAAAAGTGTCCAAAAAATTACGCTTAAAATGCCATTCTTTCCAAGGTCTGTACTTGCATATTTAAGTTCGGTAATAATTGTAAGTTGATAAAACCATATACTTTTGATATATAAAATTCATCTACTTTTGATACATAAAATTCGGCATCCTTCATTTGTTCGTTGATTCCAGTAAGGAATCCGCGTTTAGAGGTATGATTTTATGAGCGTAATAAGGTATGAAGGACCTGTTTATCGTCCTCCAAGTGAGGCCAACAGCCTCCTCATACAGGCAACTGTCGGCTGCCCTCACAATAAATGTACCTTTTGCATGGTTTACAAAAAGGGACCTCCATATAAGGTGCGGCCTGTCAGGGATATTATTGAGGATATAGACAGGGCCAAAGAAATTTACGGACCTGTGATCCCGTCGCTTTTTTTCCCGGCGGGCAATACCATTGCAATGCCCACCGATGAACTGGCACAAATTTGCGCACATGCAAGATATGTTTTTTCATCTCTGAAGAGAATAACTGTCTATGGTTCATCCCAGTATATTTACAGGAAGGGACTTTCAGATCTTGTTAAACTTAAAGAAAACGGACTGTCACGCATTCATGTTGGCCTTGAAAGCGGTGATGACGAGATCCTGCGAAAAATTAAAAAAGGCACCAACACAGCAGAACAGATCCAGGCCGGAAAATGGGTCAAAGAGGCAGGCATTGAATTAAGCGAATATGTAATGCTTGGGGTGGGTGGAAAGGTGAGAACAAGAGAACATGCCGAAGCAACTGCAAAGGCCCTGACTGCCATCGACCCTGACTATATCAGACTTCGCACATTTATTCCCAAGGTCAACACTCTGCTTTTACATCAGATCAAAAAGGGAAGATTTCAGATGCTCTCAGCCCACGAGGTATTAATGGAAACCAGGAGTTTAATCGAGAACATAGACGTAACATCAAGGATTTCAAGCGATCATTATACCAATTACATAGATGTATCCGGCTGGATCCCCAAAGACAGGGAAAGTATGTTAAAAGTGATTGATGAGGCGCTTAAAAGAGATGAAAGCACTTTCAGAGCAGTTTTTGTCGGGACGCAATAGGAGTCTGTCCGGGAATGCCCTTTTCCCCAAACTCTGCGTTATGCTCAAAAAATTATCCCCGGAAGTAAGCGAGCTTGCGAGACTACGATATTAACTATATGCCTGCGGTAATTTTTTGAGCAAGCCCTGATTTTGCAAAAAATTGCCATTCTCGGACAGTCTCCTATGCGACCTTTGCAAACTAATTTCTAATTTCAACGTTCTGTGAACACTTACCGATATTTTTTAAAAATTCATTACGTTCATAGATTAAAAGATTTTGAGGAAAATTAATATGAGCAGGAATGACATTCGATACGGTTATACATTTGATGACCTGGTTCTGGTTCCGGGAAGTTCCCATGTTTTACCCGGACAGGTGGATGTGAAAACAAAATTGTCACGCAATCTGGATTTAAACATTCCCATCATGAGCGCTGCGATGGATACCGTGACGGAATCGGAGACAGCTATTACCATGGCAAGGCAAGGAGGAATCGGGTTTATCCATAAGAATATGAGCATAAAACGTCAGGGCGTTGAAGTGGAGAAGGTCAAAAAATCGGAAAGCGGCATGATTGTCGACCCGATTACCATTGAGCCTGACCATAAGATTTATGAAGTTCTTGAAATCATGGAAAAATACAGGATTTCCGGCGTGCCCGTGGTAAAAGATGGAAACCTTGCAGGCATTATCACAAACAGGGACCTGCGATTTGAAACCAATCTGGATCAAGAGGTTTCACAGGTAATGACCAAGGAAAATCTTGCCACGGCAAAGATAGGCATCACCCTTGAGGAATCCAAGGCAATTCTCCATAAAAGACGAATAGAAAAACTCCTTGTGGTAGATGATAAGGGCAAGTTGCAGGGACTTATAACTATCAAGGATATTGAAAAGATAAAAAAATATCCGGATTCATGCAAGGACGAACTGGGTCGATTAAGGGTTGGGGCCGCCATAGGCATTGGCCAGGATATGATGGAGAGGACTGAAAAGCTGTTAGCAGCATCCGTGGATGTAGTTGTAATAGACACTGCCCACGGTCATGCAGAAAAAGTAATTCAAACCATTAACGAATTAAAGAAAAGCTTTCCCGACCTTGAGCTGATAGGAGGAAACGTGGCTACGGCTGAAGGCACAAGGGCGCTTATCCAGGCAGGCGTTGATGCCGTTAAGGTAGGCGTCGGTCCGGGGTCTATCTGCACAACCCGAATTGTTGCCGGTATCGGCGTACCCCAGATGACAGCCATTATGGACTGTGCGATCGAAGCAAAGAAGTGGGGAATTCCAATTATAGCCGACGGAGGAATCAAATATTCAGGAGACATTACAAAGGCACTGGCAGGCGGCGCCGATTCAATTATGATCGGGAGTCTCTTTGCCGGAACCGAGGAAAGTCCCGGTGAGACGATTCTTTTTCAAGGAAGAAGTTATAAAGTATACAGGGGAATGGGTTCCATGGAGGCTATGAAGGCAGGGAGCAAGGATCGATATTTTCAGGAGGATACAGGCCTGCAGAAAAAATTGGTGCCGGAAGGCATAGTGGGACGGGTCCCTTATCGCGGTCCTCTTGCAGATACGGTTTACCAGCTTGTTGGGGGGTTGAAAGCCGGAATGGGCTATGTTGGCTCCCCTGATATCAAGACACTGCAGGCCGAGCCGGAATTTATCCGGATCACACCTGCCGGACTAAAAGAAAGTCATGTTCATGATGTTATCATTATTAAGGAAGCGCCTAATTACAGGCTGGAGTAAAATTAACGGCCACAGATTAACCTTGAACCCTGAACCTGTAAACGATTACGTTGTTTTTTCCCACATCCCTTAAACGTCCTGAACTATTTCTGCAATAGTTATATCACAGGCCTTGGAAAGAATGGCATTTTAAGCGTAATTTTTTGGTCATTTCTCGGCATCCTTCATTTTTACTTTACACTTGGCAGAAAAGTGGCAGCGGCATCCTGCCGCTGATTTAAAAGGCTATAAGCCTCTTCTGCAATTTACAATTTTTAGTTCCAATAAAAGTGTCAACTACTTTTACCTCAAAATGAAGGATACCCAATCTTTTTGCTTATGTCTGTCCGATAAAGCATTGTGTAATAACCGAAGGACCTGAATAATAAGGCTTTTCGCATTTTGATTCAATCTATGATTTCCGAGTTCCGTATGAAGGATTTAATTCATGACAGCCAGTCTCTATAAACAAAAAGTGCTTATTCTCGATTTCGGTTCCCAGTATACCCAGCTTATTGCAAGAAGGGTGCGGGAGGCCCATGTCTATTGTGAGATTCATCCCTTTAATTTAAGTCTTGAAAAAATAAAGACCTTTTCACCAAGAGGCATTATTCTGTCAGGCGGGCCTGCAAGTATATATGACAGGAATGCCCCTGTTGCCGATAAAGGAATCCTCGAACTTGATGTTCCGATACTGGGAATATGTTATGGTATGCAATTCCTGACACACATCCTCGGAGGGACAGTAGCAAATACGGTTGATCGTGAATATGGAAGCGCAACGATTAGTATAAAGGACGACAGTTCCCTGTTTTACGGGTTTGAAAAAGGGAGACAGCAAACTGTCTGGATGAGCCACGGAGACCGTATCGAGAAAATGCCGAGAGAATTTATGGCGCTCGCGGAAAGCAGGAACAGTCCTGTCGCAGCCATGGCAGACGCATCAGGGAGATATTTCGGGGTTCAATTCCACCCTGAGGTTGCGCATACGCCTGAAGGACATAAAATATTTAAAAACCTGCTCTTCAAAATTTTCAGGTGTAAACCTACCTGGACCATGGGCTCATTTGTACGAAGGACAATCAGAAATTTAAGAGAAGAGATAGGCGAAGAGAGGGTGATATGCGGGCTCTCAGGAGGGGTCGATTCTTCTGTAACCGCGGTACTGCTTCACAAGGCGGCGGGAAAGAGGTTGTCCTGCATTTTCGTGGATAACGGCCTTTTGAGGAGAGGAGAATCCAGGGAAGTTATGGAGATCTTTAAGAGGTATTATAACATGGACCTGCACCTTGTGTATGCGTCAAACAATTTTCTCGCCCGTTTAAAAGGTGTTGTCGACCCTGAGCAGAAGAGAAAAATAATCGGAAGGGAGTTTATTGCTACTTTTGAAAAAAAGGCAGGGGAACTCGGCAAGGCAACTTTTCTGGCACAGGGAACCCTTTATCCGGATGTCATAGAAAGTGTGTCTTTTAAAGGTCCTTCTGCGACAATCAAAAGTCACCATAACGTCGGGGGCCTGCCCGAGACAATGAAATTAAGGCTGATAGAACCGCTCAGGGAACTGTTCAAGGATGAAGTCCGGCAAGTGGCCATAGAACTTGACCTTCCGAGGGAATTAGTGGTCAGGCACCCATTCCCGGGCCCCGGGCTGGCAATAAGGATACTGGGCGAGATTACCATGGAACGGCTTGAGATCCTGAGGTCCGCTGACCTGATTGTAATAGAAGAGATAACCAGGGCAGGCCTATATGAAAAAGTCTGGCAGTCATTTGCCGTTCTCCTGCCTGTAAAGACAGTAGGTGTTATGGGTGATGAAAGGACCTATGAAAACGTCATTGCAGTGAGAAGTGTGGACAGCCTTGATGCAATGACCGCGGACTGGTCAAGGATCCCTTATGAAGTGCTTGCAAGGATCTCCAACAGGATTATAAACAGTGTTAAAGGAGTCAACAGGGTAGTCTACGATATTTCTTCAAAACCACCCGGTACGATTGAATGGGAATAAAGGTCAAACGTAGATTTGACCTCCTGTTTCCTTAACCCCGAATCCATATCATACCAGTTTTCAACCAACCGTTTGTATTATACAACTATTACCTAAAACCTGCATAAACTATTTTCAAGAAGAAGATTATGCTTTTAATATCAACGA
>JAGGXA010000244.1 GCA_021163285.1 Deltaproteobacteria bacterium
CATCAAATTAATGCGTGTTATACAAGCACAACATTTCTGTAATTCGTTGATATTAAAAGCATGATTTTCTTCTTGAAAATAGTTTATGCAGGTTTTAGGTTTCAAGTTTGTTTCTGATTTTTTCATTTGCCTTTTTGAGTGTTTCACTCAGAACATTAATATCCACCGGCTTGTGAAGATAGGCAAATGCGCCTAATTTCATGCAGACCTCTTTGTCGGCCTCTGATCCATGGCCTGTGAGAATAATAACCTCAATGTCGGGACGAGACTGCTTTACCCTGCGCAGGACCTCAATACCGTCAATTCCAGGCATCTTGAGATCAAGGATCATGACCTCCGGTTCATCCTCGCTAACAACTTTAAGCGCCGACTCTCCATCGTAGGCAATTGCCGAGCCCATATCTCGCATGAGCAACCTCTCGGACAGTGTTTGTGCGAACTCTCTTTCATCATCTACAAGCAGTACCTTTGAAGGCAGTTCAAAATCGTACTTTCTGTAGATATCCGCCTTATAGTAATCCTTGCTCACTTTTGTTTCAACGGATTTTACTCCTTTTACCTTTTCTGCAATAGATTTTAATTCCTCCTCCAGCCGGTTCAGCATCAAAACATGCTTGTTGATTATGATAGTGACCAATCCGTCCCTGGAACTGACTTGAACGTTATGTCCCTCATTTGCCAGGGCTATTTCAACAGACGCGGAAATCCGGAAATCATAAACGGCTTTTTTTGAGTCTTCTGTGGGTATGACCACATCTTTTTTCAGGTTTTTTATGATAGTCTCGGCAGCTTCCCGCACACTTGCCTTGTCCACAGGAATAACAATATCATAAAGTGAAGGCGCCCAGGGATCTTTGTTTTGAAAAATGGTATTTATCCATACTGCGCAGTTCTCGTCCTGTTTATGGATCTTCTTTGCCGCTTCATTTTCGCTCAGTCTATCTCTTTTCCCTGCTATGGACAGCCTGTTTTTCATGTCTGCAATCAGGCAAACCCTGAGGACATGGCTGATCTCTTCAGGTACCAACATGGATGTAAAACCGCTTATTATAAAGTTGTCGGAAGAAAACAGCATGTTAGCGAGGCTAAATTTGAGATGTGCGATAGAGCGCTCTTTTTCGTGGGTAAACTTGTTAAAGATTGAATTCTTTGCATTAAAGGCACGGATAATCTTGGCTTCAGCTATCCCGGAAACAGCGCTTGCTTCTTTCACAATATCGTTGTCGGTAATCAGTTTGTATCCCGTATCGGATATAACTTGCCTGATAACAGGTTCTTCCAAACAAAATATTCCGCTAAATATGGTAATAACAGGCATCTAAACCCCCTTTTTATTCATTATTTATAACCGGTAACGCGAATCGGCCGGACATTATTCATAACTGCAGGTGATGAGCGGACACACCTCCTCACCGCCGTCCTTGTGCGTCTCGTTATATATGTCCGCAACTGCTTTATCCAGGCTCGAATAGATATGATCCTCCCCTATTTTCATCAAAAAATGGGTACGTTTTAACACCTTCATCACGGACTCGTTTACTCCGCATAAGGATATGTCAATACCTGCGCTCCTGACCGTGTCCACAAGCAATGATAACGTTTCTTCGCCTGATGCGTCAATATCGTTAATGCCGTTTGATACGAACAGAATATGCTTCAGCTCTTTTTTCTTGGACATAATTTCCATTATCTGATCTTCGAGGTAGCTGGCATTGGCAAAAAACAAAGGAGAATCAAAGCGAACCAGGGATATATATCTACATTCCTTCAGGCCGTAAGCCATGCAGTCCTTGAGTGACTCGTCTATATGTCTTGACAGGGAAGCCACGGTAGGTCTCATATTGTTATAAAGGAAAACAAGGAGAGAGAGGATTACGCCTATAATTATACCCTTGTCGAGGTGCGGCGCAAAGCCCAGGGTGCAGACAAAAGAAATAATAGAGATGGCGCCATCGTACCATTGGGCCTTCCAGGCATGGATAAAACCTGAGATATTTATAAGACCGATTACAGCCATCATGATGACTGCCGCCAGCACGGATTGCGGCAATTGATAAAGAAGCGGTGTGAAAAAGAGGAGCACAACAACCACTGTAAGGCTTGTAAATACGCTGGAAAGACCTGTAACCGCACCGGTCTGGAGATTGACCGCAGACCTTGAAAAGGATCCGGAAGTGGGGTAGCTCTTTCCCATGGCTCCGAAAATATTGGCGAGGCCCTGGCCGATAAGCTCCTGGTTCGGATCAAGGCGCTGGCCTGTTTTTCCGGCCATGGCCTTGGCAATCGAAATAGCCTCCATAAAACCAAGGAGCGAGATAATGACTGCAAATGGAAAAAGATGCATGATTATCTTGAAATTTATTCTGGGGATACTAAAGGCGGGCAGGCCCTTTGGAACTGTTCCCACTACAGCGCCCCCCCCCATCATCAATATCTTTTCCTCCTGAATTTCCTTGTTTCCAACCTTGATACGCCAGATACGGCCATCATCTTTTGCTCCTTCAGGAATTTCATTTGAAGGATAGAATTTCTTTGAACCGTCGCAGCCGATTACACACTTAAATAAGGTTTTTCTTATTTTATGACGGCAGATATGGGCATTATACTTCAGCCTTTCAATATTGATGTTAATGACCCTCACGACATGCTCAGCATCCAGCACACCGATAATATCATGATTTTTGGAGGCAGTATCCAGGGAAATGCTTGCTTCCGCCCGTTTTTCCGCCATAGAGGAAAGAGACTTTACAGTATCATTAAATTCCTGAACAACTTTTTGTGTTTCGGGGCTTTCTATCTGAGAGAGACTAACGTAATTGTTGTGCTCAAAACCTGCCGCCCATGAAATAATAATCGATGCGGCAACAGCAACAAGCACGTTCGGAATCTTTGGCGAGATACGTTTAAGCCCATACATAACGGCAAAGGCTAATAATCCCATACCCAACGTGGGCCAGTGAGTGTAATGGATTGCAGCCTTAACAACCCTGAAAATTGTCTCATAATGGTGTTCTGCCTTGTCGATATAAACGCCGAACAACTTTGAGAGCTGAGAAGATGCAATAATAATTGCCGCGGCGTTGGTAAAGCCGTTTACCACAGGGTGGGATAAAAAATTGACAACGAGTCCGAGTCTTAAAATGCCGAGCGAAAGCTGGAATACTCCGACCATCAGGGCAAGCAGGATGGCGTATGTAATGTATCCGGAGCTGCCGGCAGTTGCAAGCGGTTCAAGAGACGCGGATGTCATAAGGGAGACAACCGCTACAGGCCCCGTGGCAAGCTGCCTGCTTGATCCAAAGAGGGATGCGATCATGGGAGGAAGAAACGAAGCATAAAGCCCGTAATAGGCGGGCAGGCCGGCAAGCTGGGCATAAGCCATTGACTGTGGAATGAGCACCAGGGCCACTGTCAGGCCGGAGATCATATCAATTTTAAAATCACTGGAATTGTAATCTTTAAACCAACCAAGAAAAGGCAAAAAACGGAGCAGCATAAAAAACACCTCTCTTTTGGGCTCTTTCAAAAGAGATATCTTTTTAAAAGAGTCCTGGTTAAAATTAAATGTAACTTTGTGCTTTTAGATCGAACAAACCTTACCTGAATCTGCGCGCCTGCTTGGGGATGTTATTTTGTCCTCGTCCCTTATGATTGGAAAGCAGGGGCAGGACCCTGTGCCTGTCCTTCTAATCGGGGTTTAATCCCATGCATCATATTGATAGAAAAGAGAACAGGCAAAAAGTCAGGACGGGGGAACCCAAAACACTTGAACGATTATTCAGTTTATTTATGTCGCAGCATTCTGCGGCATGACGCTATTAGCTCTGTATATAGCGCCCCTGCATCATAAAGGTTATATGTTTTGAACCGGACAATGCCGTCTACCATGGAAAAAATAATCAGCGCAGCCTTTCTGGCCGGTATGTCTCCTATAGAACCATCTTGTTGTCCGGTTAATACCGCCCGCTCAAAAATGTCGGCAAGACAGTTGTAAAGAGCTTCAAGATGCCCTCTGCAAACCTCGTTTACCTCTGCAAGTTTATATGGGTAATTCCGGTGGAGCAGAAGAAACCATTCTTCCCGCTTGCCTGCGAGATATAGATAAAAGGTTATTATTCCTTCCATCATATCCAGCCCTGACTCAAATTTATTTTCTGCAAGATATTGTTCAAATTCGTTTATCATACCCTCTTTAATGTCATCAAGAACGGAGAGCAGGATATCTTCCTTGTTTTTGTAATGATAAAAAATAGTTCCTTCAGCCGCTCCTGTGGCCCTTGAAAGCTCCGCCATAGAAGTTTCTTTGAAACCTTTTTTCGAGAAGAGTTGCGTTGCAGCATGGAGAATCATCTTTTTTTTTGACATATAATATTCCGTAAAAAGTTTATAAAACCGACTGAGCGTTCAGTCGATTTTTAACGTATCTATTTTAAATTATTTCGTCAAGAAAAAAAATAAAGAAATAATTTTTTGTATCCGTTCATGCCATATATACGTCCTGGCTCATCCGTGGCCAAAACCTCTCATCCAGGATATGACAAGGACGCTTATGGTTATAAGGAAGAAACATATCTGATATATCCTTGCTGCAGGCTGTTTCACAAGAACACAGTAAAAAGCCCCCAGGATAAGCCCGGCCATAAAACCAAAGAGGTGAGCCGTCAAATCAGTATGCTTTCCTGAACCAAGGATACCAAGGAGGGCAAGTCCCGCACCGAAGGGGAGCCATGCCCTCATTCGCCGGCCAGGCAGCCTAAATTTTTTATATTGCACCCGAATTTAATTAATAGGTCAAAAAGCTGACCGCTAATGGCTTAAAGCTAACGGTACGGGATGAAAGATTTGAAAAAGGTGACATTCTTTTCTTGTAAGCGTTCAACAGCGCCCCATCTGCACACGTTCAGGGCAAATTTGTTTTTGTTAGCAATTTTTCACCGTGCATTGGGATTTATCTGAAGGGCAGGCACAGAGGTCTGCCCCTAATAAACCGCAGTAGGGCAACACCCTGTGGTTGCTCATTAGAAAAATATTACCGATTGAAGTTGGTTCATCACCTGTTTTAAACATGGATTGTCCAAGAAATTACGCTTGAAATGCCATTCTTTCCGAGATCTGAATGAAGGATATTTAATTTATATATATGCCTTGACAAATTGCAGGTTTTTGTTATAATAACTCCAAACGGTGAGTCCCGTAACTGTTAACGGTTACGATTTTGTTAACAAGTTCACGGAGTTGTAAAGATGGAGGGTCTAACCATGAGAAAAAAAGTAGAGGCCGTACTCAACCAGTTAATCACCCAGTTAAGACCGGAAATGCAGAGAGGCAACGCAAATATAAAGTTGTTAAGCGTCGAAAATGGAATTGTGAGGGTGATATTTTCCTGCCCAACTGGTGAAGTAAGCGATGAATCTCTGGCCCTTGCATGGTCCGCACCGGTAAAAATCAAAAAAACACTTATGGAACAAGTGCCCGGATTGAAGAATGTTGTAGTAATGCATTTTTAAATCCATCAAGACTATCGGCTTGGCGGATAGTCCTTTTGGTAACCGTTCATTCCCTTGTTCCAATGCTCTGAATTGGCCTGCGCTAAGAACATAGCATAGGGCATTTTGGGCGTTCGTTACCACGCAGGAGCATAGTAACAGGGGAAGTTAACGGTTACCATTTTGTTAACAAGTTCATGGAGTTGTAAATAATGGAGGGTTTAACCATGAGAAAAAAAGTAGAGGCCGTACTCAACCAGTTAAGACCGGAAATGCAGAGAGGCAACGCAAATATAAAGTTGTTAGGCGTCGAAAATGGAATTGTGAGGGTGATATTTTCCTGCCCAACTGGTGGTTGAAACAATGAATTTCGGGCCCTGGCAGGGTCCGCACCGGTAAAAATCAAAAAAACACTTATGGAACAAGTGCCCGAATTGAAAAATGTTGTAGTAATGCATTTTTAAATTCATCAAGACTATCGGCTTGGCGGATAGTCCTTTTGGTAACCGTTCATTCCCTTGTTTCAATGCATTCGTTACCACGCCGTAGCGTAGTAACATGGGGGTGAACGATTACTTATGAACAGTCAACTTTTTTGAATTTTTCCGGGATCCGGAGATAGTCTTTCCCTTCCTGCTCTCTTCCTCTTTTTAGACAACCATTACCGTATATACGGCATTTAACGGATAGTTCTTTGATTGCGGCCTTAAGTTGCGCTTCTTTTAAGAGACCTGATTTTATCAGTTTTATCAAGGACTTAATCCTGAACCTGTCCATCCCTTTATAACGTCCGGATAGTTGGTCCGGGTCTCCCCCCTGTTTAACAATACATTGCTGTTTAATAAGGTAAAACGGATAACGGCAGGCAATCCTTAGCCAGAGATCGTAATCTTCGCATACAGGCAGTCCTTCATCAAACAGCCCCACTGTTTCCAAAAGAGACCTTTTTAACATTACTGCGGAAGGGCTAACGAGACAGAGCTTAAGTGACGGCTCAAATATATCCCCGGATAGTTTTATATGCCTCTTTCCCGGGTTTACCCGAACTCCGTTTCTTATCCATATCTCTTCTGTCTGACATGCAACGGCCTTTGGGTTATGTTCAAAAAAATCAACCTGCGCCATAAGCTTATCATGCAGCCAGTAGTCATCGGAATCAAGGAATGCTATAAGAGGCGCACGGGAAAAAACAATGCCCTTATTCCTTGCGGCGGATACACCGAGGTTCGATGAATTAACAATATATGATATCCGGTCCCGGAATGGTGCAATAGCCTTTTTTGTTGCATCGGTTGACCCGTCATCCACCACAATAATCTCAAAATCAGTAAAGGTCTGATCAAGGACGGATGATATGGCCCGCACCACCTTGTCCGCCCTGTTAAATGTGGGTATTATAACGCTTGCCAATGTCATGGAAGGGCCTGCCAGACAAGGGTCAGAATACCTGTTAAAAAAAAGTTGCCTTCTATCAGAGCTTCAAATGTGAGGCATGGAGAAAGCCATTTCTTTTCATAAGCAATAATGCAAAGGAAAAGGGTCGCAAGGGGTATGAGGAATAAGAATGAAAATGGGCCGGTAAACCCTGCTGCAGGGGCGCCTGAAATAATAAACAGGCATGCAATAATAACGCTTTTTAAGATAAATAAGGTCTTTTTTTCACCAAGTCTGATCGGTAAGGTCTCTGATCCTGCTATTAAATCTCCCTGCACCTGAAATATATCAAAAAGGGCTGCCCTTATATAAGCCATAAATAATACTGTTAAACAGGTGGTTACTGTTGCAGGCAGGATAATGGAGCTATTTTTGAGCAATGGAATAAGTGTGATTACGACCATCCAGGCAAGGGCTTCAGATAAAGATCTTGAACATGGAATATCCTTAATCCTGGAATATCGAAAGCTTGATTTAAGTTTCTCGGGTACAAGCGGAATACTGTAAATAATTCCGCTCAGGCTTAATCCACTCATTGCAATAAATGTGGCAATGCCGATTTTAAAGGATATGGCAAGCGCCGTTAAAATGGAGGCAATACCCGTTATGGTTAACAGTCTCCTATGTTTATTGAGAAAAACTGCTCTTTCAGGATCATTATGCGCGCTTGCCCCTTTATCCAGAAATCTGTTCAGGATGTGCATTGCGTAAATATAAAGAAAGGCCAATAAGGGAAAAACCGGATCAGGACGTCTTTCTGATAATATAGAGGATGCATAAGCAAGGCAAAAGGCCCCTGACGCCACAATAACGTTGCTTATAACCAGGAATTTGAAGACCTTCTTTATCCAAATGAAGAAAGAAGAATCCCTCCGCCCCCTTATACCTTCTATCTCCTTGACTACATTTTTAATCATCCAGTTCGGAGTGGATGCGCCGGCAGTCACACCAATCACCTTCATTTTTGAAAGCTTTTTCTTGTCAAGTTCCTTTTCGGTCTCCACATGAAACGTGGGAAGCCCCACTTCCTTTGCAACTTCAACAAGCCTTCGGGTATTGCCGCTATGATATCCCCCGACAACGACAACTGCGCTGACCTGTCCTTTAAAGGCCCTTGCTTCCTCCTGACGTTCGGAGGTGGCTTCACAAATGGTGTCAAAGATAAGGATCCCGGGGATTTTTTTCTCAAGCGCCTTTACCACCTCTTTGAAATTTTGCTTATTCTGAGTTGTCTGGGCAACTACAAAGACCTGATTCAGTACAGGAAGGGAAGAAACATCTTTTACGCTCTGGATAACAAAAACCCGGTTTGTCGCGTAACCCATAATACCTTTTACTTCAGCGTGATCCTTTTCTCCTACTATTACAGCATTATATCCCTTCCTTGTATAGGAGCGGGTAATGGCCTGTACTTTGGCAACCCTTGGGCAGGTAGCATCAATCACCTTAAGGCCGCTGTTTTTGATGAGCCTCCGCTTTTGGGGCGGAATACCATGTGCCCTTATAATAATAGTTCCCTCTGTAAGTTCCTTTAAGTTTTCGACAGGTTTGACCCCTTTTGCAGCAAGTATATCAAGAACCTGATTGTTGTGAATAAGAGGGCCAAAGGTATAAAGAGGCATGTTTCCCCTGTTAACCTCTGCAAGGACTATCTCCATTGCCCTGCGTACTCCCATACAAAATCCGGCTGTCTTTGCCAGCATGACTTTCAAATTTATTGACCTCGTTAAGGCTCGCGCAAATATAACCTAAATCCCGCAAGCGTCGAGTTTGCCGAAGACCTGCCTGCTGCAGGCAGGTCTTCGGCAAACTCGACGCTTGCGGGATTTAGGTTATATTTGCGCGAGCCTTAACGAGGTCAATAAATTTGAAAGTC
>JAGGXA010000063.1 GCA_021163285.1 Deltaproteobacteria bacterium
AATACAGCAATGTTTACTGCAAAATTTCTTGCAATAGGATACATGGCATTGTTTATTTCAATAGGCTCATATTTTCTGCTTTATCGGCCGACGGCTTTATTATGAACTGTCAAAGGGCTAACAAGGCGTCCGATATTGCAATACGAAAAAAAGAGAGGGAAACCGGTTTATCTCGGGAAATAAACAAAAAGCTTACAAAAGCTCCGCTGGATGATTTGAAAAATGAACAGGCTGCAACCAGGGAATCCCTAAAAAAACTTGGCGAGGGAATTGGAGTTTTAAAGCACAAACTTGCGGACAACACGGACGCGAAGGCCAGGTATCAACAGAAACAAAGGTTTAATAGAGGCACACAAAACAGAATGCACGAGATGGGATGCGCTGCATTCATTAATCGGTTCTGCTAATGGAAAAAAACAGAAACTTTGCTCAGGGCCTCACTTTTGAATTGATGGTGTGTCACATGCTAACAGGCAGTTTGAAAAAATGACTGACCGCTATCTGCTGGTTCGGGACAAGGAACGAATCAGCGCACTGATAAATATTCAGCCGGTATCCGGATGCAAAAGCGCTATCAGTGGTTCTGGATATGAAAGCCAAAGCCAGGGAACGAGGACATATAGTTGATATTTCGAGGATAATTTGTTGAGTATAACGCAGAGTTTGGGAAAAAGGGCATTTTCGGACAGCCTGACAATAGATAATAGCCTGAAGTTTCAACCCCAGGCGGCAAATGGCCGAAACGATGATCAAGACCGAGGTTACCCTTTTAGTTCGTAAGTGTATATATCAATCACTATCAGCCTTTTTATCCTCCTTTGAATCCGGGTTACCGTTAATTGGGGAAGGAATATCATTTCCATGGCCGGAACTGTACATAACGGCGCCTATAATGGCTGTAAATGGTGCAACTGCTACAACACCAAAACTTCCGACGAAAATATTGAGGATTTCTGAAGCTACAAAATTTATATTTAATATCTGTTTTAATTTCAAACCCTCTCCCATGAAATTCATTAATAAGGCGGTATAACCGCCGGAATATGCCAGTAACAGTGTCGTTGTCATGGTTCCGACAACAGAGCGGCCGACAGCCATGCCGGAAGAAAAAAGCTCCCAGAATTGAATGTCGGGTTTTTTGTTTTTTACCTCATCGATCGAAGCGGCAATATCCATCGCGAGGTCCATAACCGCTCCGGAACAGGCAAGAAAAATGCCTGCGATAAATATTTGCATCAAATCCAGGTGAGGAAAACCAGCATATAATAACATTTCCGCATACGGTTTGACAGCTCCATGAAGATGGAACCCAAATGAAAACAGTTTGGCCAGGATACAGGCCAGAATAAGCCCTGCAAATGACCCCAGAAACGCAGTCATTCCCTTACGCGTTAAACCTCCAATTAAAAAACTCACAGAAGCCGTTAGTATTGCAACAACACCAAGCGCAACAGGGATTGGGCCGATGTCCTTGAGGAAAAGGGGAATAAGGACTTTCCAGATTGTTAAAGCCGAAAAGACAAAGGAGAGGAACGCTTTAAGGCCGGTAAAGCCGGCAACAGCAAATAAGAACACACAAAAAAAGACGATCAAAACAAGTTCATGGGTGAGCCGATAATATCCTCGTGTGTAGGCCAGGTGGATATGATTGTTGTGGATTTTGTATTCTACAAGCAGGAAGTCATCAATCTTATATATTTCATCAAATTCCAATTTCCCCGATAACGGATTGACAACTCGTGTGCGGGTGCCTTTATGCGGGCCATCAAGCATTTCCACTGTGAGGTCTTGAACTCCGGTTCTTACAATCAAGTTTTGTCGGAGATCGGAATTATCAACTGACAGTACTTTGGCTTTTACAAGATATGAATCTTTTGATTTACTTCCCTCAAAACCTGTTGGAATAGTACAAAGGATCACGCATAATGTCACAAAAAGGATAATAACCAAATTATTTTTCATCTTACCTGACCATTAAAGGAAAGAAAACGGGTGTGATAAAAGGTGCGTAAAACGCACCCTGCGATTTTAAAATTCGCAATGTAACTAAACTCATTGCAAAAAGCTCCGAGCTGTGCGGTTAGCGATTAGCTGTTAGCCGTTAGGGTTGATATGCAGGATGCGTAGATTATTTTCCGTAAGTTCTCACAGGGCTCAATAAAAGGTATTAACTTATTTGCGAAGCGCTATAACTGAACAGGACAAAAAGTTCTCAACATAATCATGCATACGTTGAGGGCCTTTTTGATATTTTCGCGTGATCCCGCTACAAAGTTATTTCCGGACAGTCTCCCGTTTATTGACCACCCGGAAATAGTGGGACGGAAAAAGGCTGTTTACGGATGGAAACTAATTACCGAGTGAGACTCCCATAGCCCTGGCGAGCTTCCTGGCGATAGCCGTGTTATCGTAGTAACCATTGAAACTCCGTGATTTACAGCCCAACGCAAATACCGGCACCGGCACTGCAGTATGAGAGAAAGATGTCCAGGATAGTCCGGCTTTGCGGTTAAGCAGGTGTGTTAGAGACACTGATAGCGGATTATAATGACCATACAACAAGTTATCTTCATCTGCAGGATTGTTGCTTGTACCATGCATAGTTTTATCAAACGCATCTTCTATGAGGCTGATCTCATAAGGGGTTAGATCATCGTTTTCGTCATCTGTCAAGTTGGCTCCATCCATACCAAAATTATCCAGGATAATTTCCCACATATCATCATCAATGCCCTCCGGGGCAGGATCGTGGCTTTCTTTGTATGCTTCCAGAACAATATTGTCGAAATCATCGTAAGCAACAGTCTGAAGTGCTAGTTTTTCATAATATGATTCATAGGCAGTGCCGGCAAAACCGAGTGTCATACCTCCACATTCGTGGTCACCAGTTACAACAATCAGTGTGTTGCGTGGGTGTTTTATTGCAAAATTAACTGCAACCTTGACTGCATTATCAAAGGCAATTATATCATCAATTGCAGTACGGGCATCATTGGCATGACATGCCCAGTCAATCTTGCCACCTTCAACCATCATGAAAAACCCATCGCGGTTTTTGAGCAGCTTGATACCCTTTTTCGTGAATTCCGCAAGAGAAATAGAACCTTCATAGGCTTCGCCCGATCCGCTTGCCTCTTTTCTGTTCAGGGCATAAGGAATTGCATTCGAGCCGTCAAGATAGGGATTGACAGCAATAACTCTGCCTGAGTTGCGATTAAGGGCATCAAATTCGGAACGGGTATCTACATAAGTAAAACCATTATTAACGGCAGTATCTTCAACGACCTGATATCTTTCTTCATTTGTCATATCAGCATACTGTTCGCTATTCCATTTATTTACACGGAAGCCGCCACCGCCAAAATAGTCAAAATTCTTGTTTAAGAGCTCAAAACCAATTTGTTCATAATTGTTTCTACATGGTTGATGAGCATAAAATACGGCAGGTGTTGCGTGATCGATTGAAACACTGCTTATAATGCCAACCTTCATGCCTTTTTCTTTTGCCAGTTCAGCAATAGATGTATAAGGATTAATTCCGTCCGGGTCCATGGCAATAACGCCGATATTTGTCTTTTTTCCGCATGCCAAAGCTGTTCCCGCAGCAGCAGAGCCGGTTATAAAACGGTTGTTCGCATAGCTCATCTGCATACCATGTACAGGGAACCTGCTCATAGTAAGATTGACGGCTTTGACCCCGCCGGCAACTGTATCATCTTGCTCAAGAGATGCCAGATATGCTTCTGTTGCATGAATCTGCGGACTGGCCATACCATCACCAATAAAAAGAAATACATACTTGGGCGCTGCATCAGCACAGGTTACATAAAATAATAGTGCAATAGTTATAACAAATAAAGCAATTACCTCTTTTGATTTTCTCATTTTTTTCCCCTTTTCATTTTAAAACCCCTTGGTTAGCGCCCATCCATAAATGGCTGTTTTGCCCGATATCTGCGTTACGTTAAAATTTTAATCTTCAAAATACTCAATGTATTCCTGCGGGTAAAATTTTAACGTGCCTTAATCTCGAACAAACTATCCTATTTATGGACGGACACTGATTAGTAAAACCTGCCAAACAAGATTATTATGCATAAAATAAAGATGGACAGAATCGATAGTTGGAAATTTATTTACTTTGATATAAAGAGCATCACCTCCTCATTTCTTGGCTACCCATGACGATTACACAAAACAGATCCTGGACATTAACTCCGGGACTGGAGTTCCCTCGGCCTTACGAAAGCCTTGTTAGTAAAGTTATTGTTGTCCGGACCGCTTGGACAAAGAACCGTACAAGAAACAGGATCCGGAGGTTGATTGCGTTATGATTTTGAATACAAAATAATTTACTTGGGGATTATTCTGAAAATGTTAGGAAATTATGGTATTAGTATTAAGATAAGTAAGGTGTGAATGGCGCTGGATGCCGTAGATAGGAATAGTGGTTGATTCAGAATAAGGGACGAGGACGAAATAACATTCCCAGGCAGGCGCACGGATTCAGGTCAGGTCTGTTCGATCCAAAAGCACAAAAGTTGCAGGAATAGTGAGCTATTTCAAGGTTTTTGTACTTTTAGATCGGGCAAAGATGGCCTGAAGCTGTAATGCATGGTTGGGGAAGTTAATTTGTCCTCGTTCCTAAGGGTTAGGAGGCTGTCCGAGAATGCCCTTTTTCCCAAACTCTGCGTTATGCTCAAAAAATTATCCTCGAAATATCAACTATATGTCTGCGGTAATTTTTTGAGCAAGCC
>JAGGXA010000011.1 GCA_021163285.1 Deltaproteobacteria bacterium
CATCAAACTAATGCGTGTTATACAAGCACAACATTTCTGTAATTCGTTGATATTAAAAGCATAATTTTCTTCTTGAAAATAGTTTATGCAGGTTTTAGGTGAAAAAAAGTAACCGTTCACGGGACATTTCTTTGCATGTCATTGCGAACGAATCGAAACAATCTCATAGTCCTTCATACGGCAATTCCCGACAAAAACCGCTATTTGCTCTCGTTCCCACGCTCTGCGTGGGAATGCATACCAAACGGGCATTAACAGTCACTGCCCCTGTAACCGACATATAACCCGTAAACGGTTAACAAAAAAATTAACACAGGCATATAGTTGATATCGAAGTCTCGCGAGACCTTGCCTTGAGAATATTTTTTTTCGCATAACGCAGAGTTTGGGGAAAAGGGTATTCTCGGACAGCCTCATAGATGGAATGTCTTATGAGTTACCTGTTTCATAAGCTTATCGTCCCAATCCGGTTTCCTACCCAATGTGTGATTGCAATCACTATAATCGCGATCAAAAGATGTTCGCAGATAATCTTCCAGGGTGGCTCTCCAAGCGATTTTGCGATAACATAGCTCAGGATAGTGAGAATGGACATTCCCCATATCAAATTCACAACTATGGCAGTGGAGAGGGAGAGAAAAAGGACAGGAACCACAAAGGTCATTGCCGCCAGGAATTTTGTCAGAAAAGTCGCAATAGTGGCCTGCCAAATTTCTCCGGTCGTGTGAACGCATTCCGCTTCTTCTGAAACGTGAATACCCAGAGCATCCGAAAATGCATCGGCAATAGCGATTGTCAAAATCCCGGAAATAACAACAATATGGGAATGTGTCCCTGACTGGAGACCAACCATGAGACCGAGAGTTGTGATAACCGCTGATGTCAACCCAAACGAAATGCCTTTGCGTAACGAATTTTTCATCTGTGTGTCCTTATTGTAGCCGTTTACAGGTTTAGGGTTCATCTGTTTATATGCATATCCTCACACATACCACGACCGAACCGTAAGGAGCTTTATGGCAGATGAATAACAAAAGAGCTGCCTTTTTTTGGGGTGCTTTCGACGGAAATGCGGCCTCCATGAGCAAGGACAATATGCTTTACAATGGCAAGTCCCAGGCCTGTCCCTCCTGAATCCCGGCTCCTTCCGTTATCCACCCGGTAGAAACGTTCAAACAGACGAGGCAGGTGTTTTTTCTCAATTCCAATTCCATGATCAAGTACGTTTATAATGGTTTCATCTTCCGTCTGATTGACTTTAATATTAATTTCAGTCTGCTCATCGCTGTATTTAATGGCGTTTTCAAGGAGGTTTACAACCGCCTGTTCAAGAAGGGGGGCATTGATTTTTGCCCTAATATTATCGTCACAATTCCGTTCAATTTTGATTTTTTTAGAATCGGCAATGAACTTGCTGTCATAAACAGCTTTTTCTATCACATCCTTGATCCTGCCCTCTGTCAAATCAATTCCCTCTTTTCCAGAGTTTTTTTCAATCCTTGACAGGCTGAGGAGGTCATCAATAATCGCTTCGAGACGAGTTACATGCTTTTCAATGATTTTCAGAAACCGATCTGCATTTTCAGGTTCTTTTAACGCTCCATCGCGCAGTGTTTCGACAAAACCTTTAATAGCGGTTATCGGGGTTTTTATTTCATGGGAGACGTTTGCAACGAATTCCTGACGAATATTTTCCAGTTTACGGATATGGGTAACATCGTTCAATACAATGAGCGCCCCAATTTGAGTCTTTTTTGCATCAAGGAGCAACGTTCCGTGCCCGTTTAAATATTTTTCCCCATCGGAATAGATCATAATGTCCTTTTCTATCAGCTTATGGCTATTAAGGACTTGAGTTATAAACCTCTGAAGTTCAGTATTCCTGATCACCTCCTGGATACCGCGGCCATGGATCCCGGATGGATTACATCCAAACATTGCTGCAGCAGCAGCATTCATTTTGATGAAATGTTCATCCATATCGACTGCGATAACACCTTCAACCATGCTGGAAAGCACGGCCTCGATCTCATTTCGCTGTTGCATGAGGGAACTTAGACGTTCACGAAGTTCAGTTGACATATGGTTCATCGCATCGGAAAGGACACTTATCTCTTCAGATTCAATAACAGCCGGTTTGAATTGAAAGTCGCCATTGGCAACAGACTCGGCCCATCTCTTTATCTGTTTGATAGGCAGGGTTACACGCCTCGTGATTACAAGGCTTATTATTGCGGCCAGTACCGCAATAATAAGACCTCCAAATGCAATCTTTATCTGTATTTTTTTAAGGGCATCATCTATTGCATCAACAGGAATTGCAGTACGAATGACGGCAACTATATTACCATCCTTTTTAACAGGGAGCGCTATATACATCATGTCCTTATCAAGAGTGCGGCTGTATCTTATAAATATATTGTTGTTTCCTCCAAGCGCGGCAATAAATTCCGGGCGATCAACATGATTATCCATTGCGCCAGGGTCTTTGTCCGAGTCCCCGACGACCTGGCCCGAGGGGAGCATTACAGTAATACGGGTTGAAGTCTGCCTGCCGATTTTTTTGCAAAATGAATCAATATCCTTTTCATCCAACGGATCAAGATGCTCCAGGATCTGTTTTTCAAAAAGGTAGGCCCTCGCTTCGAGGTTCATCTTTGTTTGATCAAGGAAGAACTGCTTAAGAGAATGAGAAGAATACCATACCGCGGCCGCAAGTGATGTAATAGTGAGCATCAAAAAAGAGGTGTAGAGTTGCCAGAGCAACTTCTTTTTTCTTGCCATTTGTTTTCTCCTTGAATGAAAAAATTAAGAAGGAATCGTTTACCCCCCCCTTGTTCCAATGCTCTGTGTCGCCCTGCGTCTGGGACGATGAGCGTCTCCCTGCACAGAGTCGTCCGGGTAGTGTGCAATATGAAAAAGTCATGTAACTACTCAGGTGGATAGGTTGAAAGCTGTTAGAGAAAAGCGCATTTTGAAGCCATGTTTGACGCAAAAATAAGACATTTCCGCCAAAGTACGGCCATTGTGCTCTTCTGTCCCCTACAGCCTTCAGCCTGAACTGCTTCAGCCTGACTACGTGAGTAGTTACAAAGTTATTATATTATCAGCCCTGAAAGGCTGTATTTACCAGCCCGTGGCAACGCCCTGGGGTTTTGATATCCCTATAGCCAATCAGCGCTGAAAGGGCGTGACATATATTCATTTTTAGGTATCGCCCTTTCAGGGCTCTTGGGGAATACATAATCTTTTCCCGGGGCATCGCCCCAGGCTGGTATGGTTTTCCCTTTCAGGGCAAGCTTAGGAAAGATAGCCATAACAATTTGTGTAACTTTTTTGCATTGCACCCTTCCGGGTATGAGTTACCACACTTAAACGTGGTAATGAAGGAGGAATATAACACTATATAATTTTTGAGCCGATTTTAAAATGATTGTTTTTTTGTAACCGTTCACGGTACATTCCTTTGCATGTTATTGCGAGCGAAGCAATCTCAGTTTCTCATACGGCAATTCCCGACAAAAAGCGCTATTTGCTCTCATTCCTGCACTCTGCGTGGAAAGGCATATCAAACGGGCATTAACAGTCACTGCCCAGGTAACCGGCACATAACTTTTGAAAGGTTACGTTTTTTTTTGACTTGTCTTCTGCGTTACGGTAAAATTAAATAAACTATTATCAAGTTCAACAAGTATAATAGATACCGCCCATATGAAAACTATCTATTCCTGCTTAGGGACGAGGACGAAACAACATCCCCGGGCAGGCGCACGGATTCAGGTCAGGTTTGTTCGATCTACAAGCACAAAAGTTGCAGGAATAGCGAGCTATTTCAAGATTTTTGCATTTTTAGATCGGGCAAAGTCGGCCTGAAGCTGTGATGCATAGTTGGGGAAATTAATTTGTCCTCGTTCCTTAGCATAAATATGAGTAATGTAATAGGCAAAAGCCATCCAGACTCATCTCAGGGTGGCTTTTTTTATTTTGGAGCAGGGCGTTGCCAAAACTGATTGTAATAGATAATTATGATTCCTTTACTTATAACCTTGTACAGATGTTTATGCGCTATGACCTCTTAATCGAGGTATACAGGAGCGATAAAGTCTCAGTTGATGAGGTTTCAGGCTTTAACCCGGATTATCTCATGATAAGCCCCGGACCAAAAGACCCGGCTCATGCCGGGATCTCCGTTCCTCTTATCAAGTTCTTCAGCGGGAAGATCCCGATCCTTGGTGTATGCCTTGGGATGCAATGTCTGAACGAGGCATACGGAGGAATAACCGTCAGGGCTCCTGTGCCGGTGCATGGAAAGAGAAGCATGATCTATCATGATAATTTTGGTATTTTTAAAGAGCTCCATTCTCCTTTTGCAGCCGCGCGTTATCATTCATTGATGGTAAAACCTGTAAAAAATGAATTGGTTGTGACTTCTCACACCCGGGACGGCGTAATCATGGGCCTGTCACATCCTGAATTTCCTGTTCATGGCGTACAGTTTCATCCTGAAAGCTTTCTTACGAATAACGGTTTTCAGCTTGTGGATAATTTTCTCGGTACGGGGTCTTTAATGCCTCGGCAATAAATAATTGCGCTGGATTGCGCTGGATTTTGGTTCGCATACAAGGCACACATCCACCAGTCCTGTCAGGCTGTGGATGTTACGCTGCAGACAGGCCAAAAGAGAAGCCGGATGTGTAAGTATTTTTTTCATGGCCATTAAAAAGGGGTTGGCGCTTTTGGATGAATTAATAAAAACAGCAGGTAAAATAACAGGTATTTATTCCGAGCCTGTTGTCCTTCAAGAGGAATTTTGCGATTTTGCCGCCCGCTTTGTCTCGATTCCGGGCACGGTATTGCTTATGAGCGGTGGAGACCTTGACTGCGCAAGATATCATATCCTCGCGACCATGCCATGGCTTTCTTTAACAGGGCGCAAGGATAATATTACGATTATGGCTGGAGACCGGCAGTTTCATTATAAGGCCGATCCGTTTGATATAGTCCAAAAGATATTAAATGCCTATTCTATGGAGGGTTCGGGGCAGCCAATACCTTTTGGAGCCGGTCTTGCCGGATACCTCTCTTATGATCTGAAGGACTGCCTTGAAAATCTGCCTCGAACATCTGTTGATGACCTTTACCTCCCCCACATATGCCTTTTTGCGCCATCAATTATTATTATACATGACAGGAATGACAGCAGTACCCTGCTTAACATCCCGAAACGGATCTATTCAGGCAAGAGCGCCCTGGATAATGATATTGACAGGTTTCAAAAAATATTCAGGGCAAGACCTCCAATAGCCGGAGGTTTCAGCGGCAATAACAGGGGATTTAAGTCCGGTTTCACGAGAGCACAATTCATTGATGCAATTATCAGGATCAAGGAGTACATTTCAGCAGGCCATGCATACCAGGTCAACATGTCCCAGCGCTTTGAAATGGATTTTAGCGGTGACTCGTTCAGTCTGTTCAGGACACTCTATAATGACAACCCTGCCCCTTTTTTTGCCTATATTAATGCAGGTGACCATAAAATTATTTCCACATCACCTGAAAGATTTCTGCTGCAGACCGGAAGAGAAGTGGAAACAAGACCGATCAAAGGGACAAGGCCAAGGGGAATCACACCTTCTGAAGATAAAAGGCTTGCGCAGGAATTAAGCGAGAGCAGGAAGGATGATGCGGAACTTTCCATGATAGTCGATCTCATGCGCAATGACCTCGGCAGGGTATGCACTGCAGGTTCCGTCCGGGTGACTGAGCATAAGAGGCTGGAGTCATACGCTAACGTTTACCATCTTGTATCCATTGTGAATGGCCGGCTCAGGGAAGAGACAGATTCCGTTGATCTGATAAGGGCCACTTTTCCCGGGGGATCGATAACAGGCTGCCCCAAGATCAGGGCAATGGAAATAATTGATGAGCTGGAACCGTGCAGGCGCCATGTATATACAGGTTCCATTGGATACATAAGTTTTCATGACACCATGGACCTTTCTATCGCAATCCGTACAGCCGAAATTTGCGATGGAAGGATAGTATTTTCAGTTGGGGGGGGTATTGTCTATGATTCCGACCCCGGCGATGAATACGCCGAAACACTTGATAAAGGAAAGACGCTCATGGAGGTCTTTAAGAGAAAGGGAGAGAAAATAAGGGCCGGAAATCTTGTTTGGATAAACGGGGCGATCAAGCCCGTTGACCAGGCCTCGATACCTGTAAGTACCCCTGGGTTTCAGTACGGTTACGGTTTTTTTGAAACCATAAGGGTGGAAAAAGGCAGGCCGGGATTCCTAAGACGGCATATCGACAGGTTTAGCCGGACATGGGAGGAACTCTTCTCCGCTGATGTTCCCGATCTTACATGGAATCACATAATAAACCGGGTAATCGCCGAAAACGGCCTTGAACGCGAAACAGCGGCAGTAAAAATCATTGCCGCAAAAGGGGACAGAGAAAGCCCGCCTTATAATCATACCCTTCTTGTGACGGCAAGGCCATATACGCCTCGGCTGGAAGGAAAAAATGAGCAGGGATTAAAGATTGTCACCTATCCCCGTCCCCGCCAGACACCCCTTGCAGATCATAAGACCCTTAATTATTTATATTACCTTATTGCCGCAAAATGGGCCAATAGGAAAGGGGCTGATGAAGCATTAATTATGAATCCGGACGGCACAATCTCCGAGACAAACACTGCAAATATATTTTTTATCAAGCGAAAACGGATAATTATGCCTGCTTCTCCTCATGTCCTGCCCGGTGTCATGCAGGCAGAGGTTTTTGAACTTCTCTCATCCCGGGGTTATGGCATTGAAAAAAAGAAGGTTAAAAAGAATGATCTGTTTTCATTTGATGATATCCTTGTCTCTAACTCACTGATAGGAGTTCTCCCGGTTTTGAGCATTGACGGCAGGCGTCTGAAGAAACCATCCGGGCTGTGGCTGGAAATCAACGATAAAGTCCTTTGACCGTTTACGGTTTACATTATCGGTTAACGGTTGAAAAAAACAGAAGACAGAGCGGCAATTCCATGCAAAAAGTACTATAGATATTGGGCATCCTTCAATTTTACTTTACACCTGGCAGAAAATGGGCAGCGGCATCCTGCCGCTGATTTAAGAGGCTATAAGCCTCTTCTGCAATTTACAATTTTTAGTTCCAATAAAAGTGTCAGCTACTTTTACCTCAAAATGAAGGATGCCAATTTTCGTTAATAAAGAGCAGGATGTACAGTTAGCGGCTAAAAGCAACCTCACAGGTCGATTTTTTTTCGCAAGCCTTGATTTTGGAAAAAATTGCTATTCCCGGACAGCCTCCTAATGAAACATCTCAAAGTCCCTTTCTTTAGTGGCGTTTTCTGAATACCCGTTGTTAAAATAGTATCCGCATTGACCGCCGCAAAGTTTTACTTCATCTATATCCCGCTGATTTATCGGAAAAACCTTGCATGCCTGCGGACGGCAGGAACCGTAGATAAGACATCTTCTTTGTTTTGTCAGCATCGGACAGGCAAAGAGCAGGTTACAGCAAGTGCCGCATTGATGACAACTGCCTTTACGGATATGAAGTTGGCGCTGGACATATTTCTTACGAAAATGAACTAACCAAAAACGGCTTAACTTATTACCGGCATGAAGTACAAAGCGGGAATCCTTAAACGCATGTATAACAGTGAAAAACAAACGATGAAAAAAAGTGGTTAAATCAGTGATCTGGCAAAACCATCTGTGTACGCGATAGCTAATCAGTTTCATATTTGCTCCTGTTGAAAAACTCTCAGGTCATCTTCTCAGTATTCACCTTGACTTTTGTTACGCCCCCCCCATTTCTTAAAAAATGGATCCAGCGCCCGGGTTAAACCCATCGGCATATAACCATAATAAATAATTGGGGGCCGGTTTTATCTTCAATCATCCAACGCAGAGAGTCTTCCGACTTTCTTATTTCCAATTTCAAATATCAAGTTTCAAGTTTGATGTCTTATGTTTTGAGCTGTAAACTGCCACTATTTAATTTATCTCATTAAACAACTGTCTTTGCTGGTGCGAACGTGACAGGTTTTCCTGGTTTGCAAGGAAATCAATCGGAACATATTTCCTGAAAACGTTTACAGGCAAGGTTTTTGATCGCATCGGCAATCTCACTGCTTAAATGTTTCATTGCCCTGCTTTGAGCTGCAACCAAAGCCTCATAGCTGCCCCCTTTTACAGGCTCGCTAAGGCTTATGTTTTTGTACAGGAGTACCTTCTTTCCTTTGCCTTCAATGATTGTCAGACGTGTTCTCAAGTTAATATTTCCTCCGAATCCACCATCAAACCGGCTGACCTCCATGGCGGCCTGATACTCGATCGGGATTGAACTTCGCCATGGGAAGAGATAAAGATGGTCCGACGAGAGCAAAACCGACAGGTTATCGGCAAGTACGCTGGAGAATTCATCTTCGAGCGACCCGGCCCAGCGGTGAAACTCGGCAATATTTACCTCATTATTTTTGGTGCGTGTCACGATCTGGGGGCGGTCAAGATATTTCGGAAACCTGACAGGACCGATCCCGACAAAAAGATTATGTGTAATTGATTCAGGCAGGATTTTTGATTCGGAAGAGGCCATAGAATGCAGCGTATAAAACCTCGCCTGCCTCGTGCGGGCACATCCTGATGAAAAAATCAGACACACACTGAGAGCAATTAGTACAATTTGATGAAACGGGCTTTTTACCATCTTATTTTCCTCCAGGTGCGGCCTTGCCTCTCAGCAATGCCTCCGGATGTCGTTCAAGGTAATCTGCCAATATGCGGAGAGAATGAGCTGCATCCGTCAGTTCCTCAAGCGCGCTAATCAACCCGCAGATTACCTCCGAATCCTCAGACATAATATTTTCCGCCGATACAAACGTTTTTTTTGCCTGAATAACGGTATTCGTTGTCGTATCGGCAGTCTTCTTAATGCTGAATATAAGAGGTTCTACCTCCCCGTCAATACGCCGGACCAGCCTGTGTGTGTCCTTTACGGTTTCATTGATACCGGTTGTCAGAAAATCAGTCCGGTCGTCAATATTCCGCACCAGTTTATCAAAATTTTCCACCGCCTTGTTCAACGATTTAATTGTTTTCTTGATCTCCGGAGAATTCACGACCTTTTCGATTCCTTCTACAGCAGAGAGCATGTCATCAAAAATCTTCTCAATCGGGAGTTTTTTCATAGATTCAGCAAACTCATCAAAGGTGGATTGAATAGTTGGTATCTCCTGCACCGTTCCATCTCCAACCAGCTTTATCGGTTTGTCGGGATAGAAATCCAATGCCACCATCAGTTGACCGGTAACCAGACTTTGCATCTTCAACTGTGCTTTCAATCCACGCTCTATCAGCAGTTTCACTGCTTTTTTGCGACGCAGTTCGCTAACATCCTTTACAATAATCTTATATTTATTCGGGTCTATATCGGCAAAAACCGGAATCTTAATAAAAAAATCATTAGTACTTGCAATAAGCTTGATCTCCGATACTGAACCGATCCTGACTCCACGAAAGACTACAGGAGCGCCAACTTTCAAACCTTGTATGGAGCCATCGAAGTACAGCACCCAACGCTCGCTACTGCTCAGAAATTTGCCGGAGCCGAAGATCATTACACCTGTAACCACAAGGACAACTGCGCCTACCACAAAAGCGCCTATTATACTTTTATTTGCCTTTTTGCTCATTTGCCTCCACCGCTCAAAATTATAGCCTGTCCCGGCGCCGCTTACCCTGGACGAGTACAGATGGGGCGACAGTAAACTCTTACATGCCCGGAGTTCCCTTATGACCTGTTTTCTAATTCCAACGTTCCATGAACGGTTGCCTTTGTCCTTAACCCTGAACCTGTGAACGCGTACATATCCGACCCCGTACCGATCGAATCATTTTGTCTGCGACCCTTCCTTCCCTCTTGTGAGAAAACTGCGAACTCTAGGGTCTTCAGACTCGGCAAGGAGCTTCTTCGGATCCCCGCCGGCAATCATAGTCTTTGTCTCCGGGTCTAAAAAGACAGAGTTGTTTCCAATGGCGAATATGCTTGCAAGTTCATGCGTTACTATCACTACCGTTGCACCAAGACTTTCCCTCAACTCAAGGATTAGATCGTCCAGCCGTTTGGCGCTTACAGGATCAAGTCCTGCGGAAGGCTCATCGAAAAAAACAATATCAGGATCCAGTGCTATTGCCCGGGCCAGGCCGGCCCTCTTTCGCATACCTCCACTGATTTCAGAGGGGTAATAGTCGTGAAAGCCCGACAATCCTACCAGGGCCAGCTTTAGTAAAACTATATCCATGATATCACTTGAGCTCAGATCCGTGTATTGTTCTAATGGAAGAGCCACATTTTCAGCCAGGGTCATGGAACTCCACAGGGCGCCATTCTGGTAAAGTATTCCGATACGGCGCATGATACGCTCCTGTTCCAGGGAGTCCGTCTCCCAAAAACTGACATCTCCATAGAAAACCTGTCCGGAAGCAGGCGTCTTGAGCCCGATCATAATCTTCATCAATGTACTTTTTCCGCAACCGCTCCCACCCATGATAATGAATATATCACCACGGTTAATAATGAAATTAAGGTCACGCATAAGCACAAAACTGCCGTATGCCATTGTCAGGTCGCTAATCATTATGCGGGCTTCCGGCTCATTCATATCTGTTCCCATGCTATATGCCAAGAGTGTTACACATAACGGTAATAATAGCAGTTGCCACGACAATGCTTATGATTCCGGTAACTACCGCAGAAGTGGCCGCATCACCTACGGCAGCGGCGCTTCCTCTGCATTTCATTCCCATTAAACAACCTGATAGAGCGACAAGGATCCCAAAGACGCTGCTCTGAAAGAGACCTATCCACAGATCATTTAACCTGACCGTGGCTACTGTCTGATTATAATACTCTACAACGTTCAGATCGAGCATAACGACACCTACGATCAACCCCCCAAGGATGCCCATCAAATCAGCATAAAGGCAGAGCAGAGGCATCATCAGGACAAGGGCAATTATCCGCGGCAGCACCAGAAACTCCATGGGTGAGATTCCCAGGGTCTTAAGGGCATCGATCTCCTCGTTGACCTGCATTGTTCCTAATTGCGCAGCAAAGGCGGCGCCTGTTCGTCCCGCCATGATAATCCCGGTCATAATCGCGCCCATTACCCGAACCATGGCTATTCCTACAAGACTTGCAACATAAATCTGAGCGCCAAACATCATCAGTTGCATTGCACTCACAAACGCAAGAATGAGTCCCACCAGCAGGCTGATGAGCGAAACAATAGGAAGGGCTTGTACACCCGTTTCCTGAATGATCAAAAAGAGCTCCGACCAGCGAAAACCGGACTTGCCCCGAAACAATCCAATAAAGGACAAAGAGGCATCCCCGATAAAATCAACTATTTCCACTGCCGATTTACTTAGGTCAATAGCGCTTGTTCCAACCCTTTCAAAAAAAGAGACAGAAACAGATTCCTTGCCGGCTCCCTCTGCCCCGGGCACGGCGGAGGCAAGATCCAACAGCCTCTGCACACCCCTCGGCAAACCCTCCATCTCCATATAGATCCTGCACTGATAACACAGTTCATGAATCTTGAGCAGAAAAATCAGAAGAGCGCTGTCCCAGCCGGTGAGGTCGCTTGCATCAAAAGCGATGCATTGAATCCCGGATTTTGATTCAAGCCGGTTTTTCGCTTTGTTAAATGAAGGGATCTTTGCCCCAATTTTCCAGACACCCGAAAGCTTTATAATAATAGTGTCATCAGATTGTTTGAAATCCAGCCTGCCGAACCTGTTTTCTGTATCTCGCTCTTCATTCATGACTGGGCCTTTACCTCTAAATATTGAGCTGTTATCATTTAACCCGTGAATGACTACAATTAATAATAGCAACACACTAAATCAAGATCAATCCGAATAATGGGAGCTCTTCATTTCCTGATTTCAGACCCCGGAAATCATAAATTGAATAAAAATGCGAAAAGCCTTGTTATTCAGGTCTTTCGGCCATTACACAATGATTTATTGGACAGACACAAGCAAAATGATTGATTAAAAACGGATTGTTTTCACCGTGCATCGGGATTTTTTCGGAAGGGCAGGCACAGGGACTGCCCATACACTCGCACAAAATCAATATATATCATACCAACCTTCAACCTTCTATCTTTGAACCCTGAACCCTTGAACTCGTAAACGCTTAGGAACGAAGACGAAATAACATCCCCAAGTAAGCCGTGATGCATAGTTATGGGAAATTAATTTGTCCTCGTTCCCTACTTAATTTTAAAATAATAATTGACATATCAATCTATATACAAAAAACTGTACCGGGAGGCTGTCCGGGAATAGCAATTTTTTTCGCTTAACGCAGAATTTGGTGAAAAGGGCATTCTCGGACAGCATTCTGGTTTACAGATATATTTATTAACGGCAAAATATAACAAGGAGGTAGAAAATGCGTGCAGTAATCGTAGGTTGTGGAGCTTATATGAAAGAAGGGTATGGTTGTCCGGGTGAGTGGAAATGTATCACATCGGCGTCTCTAAAAAAAGGAAAGTTTGCGAATTACGATTCAGTGGAATTGATAGCTTTTTTTGAATGCAACTGTCCCGGACGAGCGGTTGTCAACAACCTTAAGGGTTTAAAGAAAGTGCAGGATTTTGATGTAGTTCATCTGAGCAATTGCATGTGCGGCGCTAAATTGGGCTGTCCTTACGGTAATCCGGACGCACTTGTGGATGCCCTTGAAGAACAAGGTTTTAAGGTGGTTAAGGGTGTGCATGATATGGGCTGAACCGGGTAAAATTCCGCTTATATGGTTTATGTGTGAATTATATCCCGTAATTATTCATCTCCCTCGTTACCATACCTATGCGTGGTAACGCACACCGGGACGCTCTGCATTTCCGGCGCAGGCCAACGCAGAACGTCCCGAAAATATGTTCCAGCGCAGGGCATTGGAGCGGGGACTTCGTGTCTTCAGCGCCTTCTTAACCCTGAACGATTGAACCCTGAATTTCTGAACGGTTATAATAACAGAGCGCTTTTATGAAACCTGCCCCGGCAATCGAAATAAATGACTTATCTGTCCGGTTTGACGGCAAGACAGTTATTGATACATTTTCAATGTGTATTGAGCCAGGCGAAAAGGTGATTATAACTGGTAAATCAGGGTCGGGTAAGAGCACAATTCTACGTTCCATTCTTGGATTTATTATCCCTTATAAAGGCGCTATCCGTATCGAGAATGAATTGCTGACCGGCAAATCAGTCTGGAAACTGCGAACATGTATGGCATACGTTGCCCAGGAACCTGAGCTGGGCACGGGTCTGGCAGGAGATATTTTATCAAGACCATTCAGCTATCGAGCCAATTTACACCTGAAAGGCTCTTTCGACAATGTCCCTGAGCTTATGGAAAGGCTGCTTCTCCCAAATGAAATATTAAATAAAGATATTGCGGCGTTGTCAGGAGGCGAAAAGCAACGCATTGCAATTATTTGCGCAATTCTGCTTGACCGCGGGATCATTCTCCTTGACGAAGCTTCTTCAGCCCTTGATAAAGCAGCTACTCTTGCTATCCTTGAGCTTCTTGATTCAAAAAAGATGTTGACGGTACTTTCCGTATCCCACGATGACAAGTGGCTGTCATTCTCGGATCGGATTATTGAATTGAGAGGCGGCTCAACAGGCATATGATAATGAACATTACTGATATAAGCCCATGGAATCTGGCAGCAGGATATATATTATTCACCATTCCATTAGGCATCATTCTGTGGCTGCATGTTCCGATGTTCACGCAAACCATCGTGTCAATTCTGAGAATGACGGTTCAACTGCTCTTTGTCGGTTTCTATTTACAGGTCATTTTCAGGTTGAACAACCCCTGGCTCAATTGCGCATGGTTATTGGTAATGATAGGGGTAGCCGATATATCTATCATACGGGGATGCGGTCTTAAGATGATGAAATTCGTCCTGCCTCTCTTTGTTGCCTTGATCGTCGGCACGAGCCTTCCCCTGCTGTCCTTTATAGGTCCGGTACTGAAACTGCCTAATCTGTTAGAGGCTCAATATGTAATTCCGATCGGGGGGATGATCCTTGGCAACTGCCTGCGAGCGGATATTATTGGAATCAATAATTTTTATGTATCAATACGAAAAGCCGAAAAGTCCTACCTCAACAGCCTTGCCCAGGGGGCCCGTCTGCGGGAAGCGCTGAGACCCTTTACAGGAGATGCCTTTCAGGCAGCCCTGATGCCCACTGTGGCAACCATGGCGACAATAGGCCTGGTTGCCCTCCCCGGAATGATGACAGGCGTAATTCTGGGCGGAGCAAATCCCGTGACCGCAATAAAATATCAGATTGCCATTATGATCGCAATCTTCTCCGGTACCTCAATTACGGTTTTTATGGCTATCCTGTTAACAGTGAAAAACAATTTCAACACATATGGTCTCCTGGATCACAGCATATTCAAAAAACAAAAACGCCGCTCCAAAGCGCCAGACTTTGAGTTGCCTCCGAAACAAGGAGAAGGATTCGCTCAAAAATAACTTAACATTTCGGCATTTCGTCTTCAGATCATTTTCGGCTACTCCCGGAAATATCAAACTCCAACAGTCCACCTTGCATAGTCGGTGGTTTACCGAAGATTAAATTATGGCTGTTTACAGGGAACGTAATTATCGAAAAAAGACAGGCTCTGCAGACCTTATCTCTTTTAATGTTTGTGTAAAAGAGACTGATTTATGGATAAGCGCCGGAGCAAAGCTCGAAAGAGAGGCGCTTAACCTGACGCTTGAATCAAGAGGCCAGGTTGAAACATATATCACAGACCACCAGGAATTTGTATCATCCCTCCTGCCATACGGGGAGGACCTGTTTGCTCCGCCCATAGTAAAGGTAATGATTGAGTCTACAAAATGCCTTGGAGTAGGGCCTATGGCCTCGGTTGCCGGAGCCATAGCAGAAAATGTCGGGCAGGGGCTTCTCAAGTACACGGATCAGGTGATAGTTGAAAATGGCGGGGACATATACCTGAAGGCAAACAGATCTGTAACAATATCAATATTTGCAGGTGAATCTCCGTTGAACGAAAAACTCGGTTTGCTCATCCCTCAAAAACAGATGCCTCTCGGCGTTTGCTCTTCCTCCGGCACTGTGGGGCATTCTCTAAGCATGGGAACTGCTGATGCGGTATGCCTTTTATCTCCTTCCGCGGCGTTGGCAGACGGCGCTGCAACTGCAATCGGCAACAGGATAAAAAAAAAGGCCGACCTAAACAATTTCGCTGCCTGGGCCAGCGGCATCAAAGGCATCCTCGGAGGAGTGGCCATTATGGGAGACAGGATTGCAGCCTGGGGAGAGATCGAGATGATCGCACTGTAATAGATGACGGTTGCGCAACTCCAAGAGCTCGGGCAAAAATAATGGTAACCATTCACAAGTTCAGGATTCAACCTTTTCAATATGGTAACTAATTGATATTGTATGTTAAATAAATTGAGTCTAATTTTATTGGCAACCATTCATGAGGTATTTCCCTGCATATCATTGCGAGCGAAGCGAAGCAATCCCATCGTTCCTCATCTGGCAATTACTGACAAAAAAAACTATTTGCTCTCATTCCCGCGCTCTGCGCGGGAATGCACACCAAACATGCATTAACAGTCACTGACCCTGTAATCCGGGACATGGCTGTTCAGTCTCACCTTGAAAGGGCTGATCTGACAGCTGTTATGGACCGGTACAGCCGCTATCTACTTTCCTGGGAAGTATTAACAACGATGGATGACGTTTTCTGCGTAAATGCATTGCAGAGCGCCATCCGACGTTTTGGCAAACCGGATATTTTCAATACCGATCAGGGTACCCGATACACCGGCAATGACTTTACCGGCGTGTTAAAACAGCATCAAATCCGGATTAGCATGGATGGCATGGGGCGTTGTATGGATAATATCTTCATAGAGCGTTTATGGCGTTCTGTAAAACATGAAGAAATATACATCAAGGAATATTCGAATACCAAAGATCTGATAAATGCATTGAAGCAATATTTTGAATTTCATAATTTTGAACGGCCTCATCAATCGCTGAATAGAAACACTCCCGCAGAGATATATTTTGGTGAATCAGCCATTCAGTGTACGGCATAAGTTATGAACATATTAATATTAAATTTTAACAGTACGTTAACGATACATGGAAAAGTTATCAATATTTTATCAACAAGTTATGAACTTTTTAAGTTGATATTATTATCTGTTAAATCAACAAGATAATTTACTTATGAACATTTTTATGGCGCATATAAACATGTTTCATTTTTTTGTTTATTTTTTACCTAAATCCTGCAA
>JAGGXA010000246.1 GCA_021163285.1 Deltaproteobacteria bacterium
CACAAAAAACCAAAAAAGTCGTTGATCATATCACGTTATCATGTGTCGTTAATACACCAGCATGCAAAAACCGTGATAAATATGCTTTAAATCCAATGTATTACAAGCCCACCTTGAAAGGGCTGGGCTAATGTCTAAAAGCTAACAGATAGAAGCTCAAAAACTTCAGTTTGGAAAACGTCCTTAATCTGCCGGAAATATGCCACTTTCAGCTTTCCCTTCAGACACTAACCAAGGAATCCTGTAACCTGAAAATTAAATTTCTATCAAATTACAGCTTGATTGACAAGAGAAAAGATTTGACAATAAAACCAGTTAATAATAAATATTAATAATCGTTCACAGGTTCACAGGTTCACAGGTTCACAGGTTCAGGGGAAAAGGAGGCATTCAAAACCCGAAATCCTTGTTACAAATACTCATTTTCCCAAGTAACTGCCAATTTGGCTCCACATTCCGGATTAGAGCTCCCAAAGATGGTCCTCTTCTCATTAATACGCATTCAAAATGCGGTCCGGGGACAGAAATAAAAACTTGAACCTTTGAACGGTTATGGTGAAAGAGGTCGAGCGAGAACCAACCGTGAACGCATAAAAAGGATCAAAGCAAATGGTACAGGAAAAAGCAAAGGGAAAATATGCTGAAGCCGGCGTTGATATTGATGCAGGCAACAAACTTGTTGATCTTTTAAAGCCGATTGTGAGCAAGACATTCAAGCCTGGTGTAATTACCGAAATAGGAGGTTTTGCCGGACTCTTTTCGTTGAATGTCCAGCATGTCAAAAATCCTGTGCTTGTAAGTTCCACAGACGGAGTAGGAACAAAGCTGAAGATCGCATTTATGCTTGACAAGCATGATACAATCGGTATCGATCTTGTTGCCATGTGCGTGAACGATATTATGGTTCAAGGCGCTACGCCACTATTTTTCCTCGATTATATATCGATGTCAAAGCTGGATGTTAACAAGGCCGTGGATATTGTAAAAGGAATTGCCGACGGTTGCCAGGAGGCCAATTGCTCGCTCATAGGCGGAGAAACCGCTGAACTGCCCGGTTTTTATGCAGAAGGCGAATATGACCTTGCCGGTTTTGTAGTCGGGCTGACCGATAATAAAGACATCCTTGACGGTTCCGAGATTGCGGTTGGCTACCAGCTCATCGGCATAGGTTCAAGCGGGCTGCACAGTAATGGTTACTCGCTGGTGCGCAAGATCTTCTTTGAAGGTCTTAAGATGTCTGTAAATGATTATGTTGAAGACTTTGGCAGGACGCTTGGGGAAGAACTTCTTGAGCCAACACGTATATATATTAATACCATAAAAAACCTGAGACGGGACTTTAAGATTTATGGCATTTCACATATTACCGGCGGCGGACTTATCGACAATCCTCCCCGGATTCTGCCAAAAGCCTGTAAGGCCGTTATAAAAAAATCGAGTTGGACACCCCAGCCAATATTCTCCTATCTTCAAAAAGCAGGCAGTATCTCAGATTGGGAAATGTTGAGAACATTCAACAACGGCCTTGGCCTGGTGCTTGTAGTAAGCGAGGAGCAGACGAACGAGGTGCTCTTGAGGCTGGAAGCGATGGGGGAAGCCGCATACCATATCGGCTCGGTGGAACCAAGGTATGATAATGAAAAAGCTGTCCAATTTTCAGATTGACCCCCCCTGCTTTAACAAAAATTTCCCTATTATGGTCAGCGCCTGCCTTCTTGGAATTCATTGCAGATACGACGGAGGACATTCATGCTCCCTTTCACTTCGTGATTTTGCATCTTCCGCTCAGTTCATACCTTTTTGCCCTGAACAATTAGGAGGACTTCCTACCCCAAGACCCCCTGCAGATATAATTGGCGGTGATGGTCACGATATCCTTTCTAATAGAGCAAAGGTAATAAATATTCAGAGTGAGGATGTAACAAAAGCTTTTGTAAGGGGCGCAGAAGAATCGTTGGTAATTGCCGGGTTAACCGGTTCTTTAATAGCTGTCATGAAAGATAGAAGTCCTTCCTGCGGCCTCAAAACACCCTATTGTGAAAAACCTTCAGGCTTCGGAACAGGAATCACTGCAGCTCTTTTCAAATCTCACGGTATCAAAATAATAGAGCTTGGAAGAGATGATCCCTTTCCAAATCAATCCTTTATGATGTTTTTAAAAGAAATTGGCTAACCGTTCAGGGGTTTGATGGTAATAGCTCATAAGATTTCAGGTTTAGGCAGTCAATCAAAGAACGGCAAGGGTTCGCGCAAAAATTACTTTGCAGAATTGGCGCTCAGATTTTATTTTTGCGCGAGCCCTGACCCTGAGCCGTGAATCTTCAAACCTGTTAATAATTACAGCGCTTTTAAGAACCTGCTTCAGGAGTATATATGTTTGGTCTCGGTCCCACGGAATTAATTATCATAGCGATTATTCTTTTTCTGCTGTTTGGCGCAAAAAGGATTCCGGAAATAGGGAAAGGAATTGGAGGCGCTATAAAAGAATTTAAAAAAGTTAAAAAAGAGATAAGCCTTGGTGAGGATGATAATGTCAAGGAGAACAAGAAGACGCAAGGAGAGAAGCAAGAGCCGCCCGCGCTTGAAGCAAGAATAGCTGATAAGATCCCGGGTCAGATTCCGGGAGTAAAAAAGGCTGAGGAAATCAAAAAAAAGCAGATAAGATAAAAGAGATAATATAATCGTTCACAGGTTCCGGCTTCACCTGTTCAGATACAATTTTGGAAATGCATGTCATATGGGTTCCCACTCCGGGGCATGGGAACCGGAAGATGATTTATTGGACAGACATAAACAAAAAGATTGATTAAAAAATATATACTGCATAGAGGTCTATCATTTCAGGGCAGGCACAGGGGGGGGGTGCCCATTAGAAAAATATTACCGATTGAAGTTGGTTTGTCACCTCTTTAAAATAAGAGTGTCCAAAAAATTACGTTTAAAATGCCATTCTTTCCGAGGTTTGCCACTAAGGGTTCGCGCAAGAATAACTTTACAGAATCAGCGCTCGGATTCAGGTTAGGTCCGGTAGATTTTGAAGAGCAAAAGGCGCAGTATAATAGTGGGCTATTTCAAGGTATTGGCTCTTTAGAATCTGCCGAAAATGACCTGAAGATGAGATACCGAAATGTTACGTTATTTTTGAGCAAGCCCTAACTTAAAGCGAGAGCCTTTCCGCCATTTTGGCTTCATGGCTGATTGAAGTTACAGGTTTCGGTGGATTAAGCGAAACGAATCCACCGAAAAGCGGAAAGTGTCCCGCTTTAAGTTGGCAGCCTGTTTATAACTAACCGAAATAGTATCTGTTTTTAGTTTTTGTTCTGACACTAAATAAGGGTTTCTATGACAAATACAGTATGTGAGTTGCCGAACTATAATCCCCCCTCTGATGAAATAATAGACATCCTCCAAAAGAGCAGGAAAATTGCCATTGTGGGGATATCTAAAAAAGAATCAAGAGACAGTAACAAAATTGCGCGATATCTTCTGGAACAGGGATATGAAATAGCGCCTGTAAACACCGGACAAAGGGAAATATTAGGCAGGCCCTGTTTTAAAACCATAGACCATCTCCCTTTTGCAGTTGATATGGTTAACCTGTTTATTGAACCGAAAAGGGTGCCGAAAGTGGTTGACCAGGCTATTGACATGCAAATCCCGGTTATATGGACACAGATAGGCGTAACCCATAACGAATCAGCGCAAAAAGCCAGGGATGCAGGTATCAAAGTTGTCATGAATATGTGTATCATGCAGGAACATATGAAAATGACAAAGCTTTGATATGCCCATGCTCTTCACAAAAAAGCAAAGCCGAATGGTTAAACCTTAGGGACGAGGACGAAAGAACATCCCCAAGCAGGCGCACGGATTTAAAGCATGAGCAATAAATCAAGTATCATGACGAAAGGCAAAAGTTCTATTTATATATGCCAAAATTGCGGGTACCAAACACTGAAATGGATGGGAAGGTGCCCTGATTGCAGCCAATGGAATTGTATGGTAGAGGAGGTAGAAGAACCTTCCGAACCCGGGATGAAAGAACCGGTTTTTTTCTCCATAAGCGAGCCGGAAAATATATCCGCCATTTCGCTTGCTCCTGAGATGCGCTTGAAAACAGGTATTGCAGAATTTGACAGGACACTTGGGGGTGGCATAGTCCCTGGTTCCATGATTTTGATTGGCGGTGATCCAGGGATCGGAAAATCGACCCTCATTCTCCAGGCGCTTGATAGATTATCTTGTAAAGGTTTTTGTTCTCTTTATCTCTCCGGTGAGGAATCAGCTCAGCAGATCAAGTTAAGGGCGGATAGAATCTCAGTTCATTCAGAGAACCTCTATGTTGTCACAGGAACCTGTCTGGAAGAGTTTACTAAAAAAATTGACAATCAAAGGCCGGATGTAATTGCTGTAGACTCGATCCAGACTATTTATACAAATACAATCGCATCTGCCCCCGGAAGCGTCGGACAGGTGAGGGAGGTTGCTTCCAGGTTAATGGGGTTTGCCAAAAAAACAGGCATTCCCATCTTTTTGATCGGTCATGTCAACAAAGAAGGAGCCATCGCAGGTCCAAAAGTCCTTGAACATATGGTTGATACGGTTTTATATTTTGAAGGGGACATGGGGCATCTATACAGAATCGTGAGATCGATCAAAAATCGTTACGGCTCCACAAATGAGATCGGGGTGTTTGAGATGAAGGACACTGGACTGAGAGAAGTGGGAAATCCATCCAGTATCTTTCTTGATGAAAGACCGCTAAACCTGTCCGGTTCCGTGGTGATCCCATGCCTCGAGGGAACAAGACCCCTGTTAGTGGAAATACAGTCCCTTGTCGGTTCAAGTCCTTTCGGTATGCCTAGAAGAACATCAATCGGCATTGACCATAACCGCATATCCCTGCTTGTTGCGGTTCTTGCAAAGAGAATAGGTCTGGAATTAGGGGATCAGGATATTTTTGTCAATGTGGTGGGCGGGTTGAAAGTCGATGAACCGGCCGCTGATCTTGGTATTGTTTCCGCAATGATATCAAGTTTTTTAAACAGGCCTGTGGACCGTAAACTTGTCATGTTTGGCGAAGTAGGCCTTGCAGGTGAAATTCGTGGTGTCAGCCGGGCCGGACTAAGGATCAGAGAGGCAAAAAAGCTCGGTTTTTCAAGGTGCCTGCTGTCAAAGAACAGCCTGAATAGTTTAGGATCTCAAGGAAAGATGGAACTTTTGGGATTAGAATCGATCCAGGATCTTTATGAACTACTCTTTAACCCGGATTCTATACTGACCTCCGTAACAAGATAACTGAGAACCTGCGAATGGAAGATGCGTGAAAACGGAATCACGGTTTCGGATTGAGGGCTATCGTTCCAGAACAGCGCCTGAACGGAAAGCTGAAATTGTCATGTTTCCGGCAGATTAAGGATATTTCCCAAATCGAAGTTTTTGAACCCGCAACTGTTAGTCATTAACGTTTAGCCTTTAAAATCAAACAGATAGTTCATTCATCCAATAGCTGACAGATAGAGACTATGGAACGAGGACAAATTAACTTTCCCAGCTATGGGACTGAAAATAAATAACTCATCGTTTTCGCATCCCTGCTTCAGGCCATCTTCAGCCGATCCTCAATCACAAAATCCTTGGTGTAGTCCTGCTATGCCTGCGGTTTTGTTCAATCTGATCGACTAAACCTGACCCAAATCCGTGCGCCTGCTCGGGGATGTTATTTTGTCCTCGTCCCTAACAGCTTTTCGAAAACTTCGTTTCTTGAATAATGTTTAACTAACCAAAATAATATCTGATTTCAGCTTTTGTCCAGACACTAACCAACTCTTTTCAGATATGATTGTACTTTGGAATAGATCTTTGAAATTTTATCCGATTTGGGCAGGATATCGCGGATTATCTCTATGTAGCCTCTCTCTTGAATAAGCTGGAATGTCCTTTTGAAATTAACATCATAAACCCATCCTATCTGAAGCAGTTTGAAATCATTAAGCGTCTTGATAGAACTGAATTTTACAATCTTTTCCGCCATTAAATCTTTTAATGTTTCATCTGATATTTCCGGGGAATCGGGCAGACCGAGTTCAATGGCTTTGTTTTTAGTTCCACCCGTTTTGAGATAATAATCAGTAACTACACGCCAGATATCCAGTTTATCTGCGTCACGGAGCAGCCTGGAAAAGAGGAGACATTTTCCGGTTTCGTCTGTCGGGAGTTTTGCCCGGTTGTGATAGGTAATTGCTCGAAAGATAAGTTCGCTTGTGGGCAGATCAATCTTTTTTAAAACCCCTTCTTCCCGCAAGATCCTCACTCCGAGAATAGCATGGTTTTCAGATTCAGAATCAACAAACGTGGCATAACGAAAGTACTGCTCAAAACGCCCGATATCATGAAAAAGGGCTATCACTTCCGCGAGACAAAGACTATCATTTTCCAGGTTCAGGCTTTTCCCGATATCCAGAATTTCCGCACAAACTCTCATAGAGTGCTTTTCTTTCAGGTCTATATTACGTTGATTTTCAGGGTCATCAAAGTGAAATCTTTTTACATAATCCTTAAACCAGGCCTTCATGGCCAATACTGTTTCATGATCTATCATAGCCACAATATCTCCAAATTTATTTAGTAACTTTTGTACTTTTAGATCGAACAAACCTGACCTAAATCTGTGCGCCTACTTGGGGAAGTTATTTCGTCCTCGTCCTTTCCGCTATTTCATAACTTTACAAAACTTGAATCGTTATGTAACATAAAAAATTTGATTTGATTTCCGATTTATCATCTTAGGAGAATAACTGTTTGAAACTATTACTTAAATTGTCAGCTTATTTTTTTTTAATTTTGATTGTTATTTCAGCTTCCGTCGGTATTATTTTCTGGTACATCTGGTCAAGCAATCTTCCTTATATCGGTTCGCTTAAAGAATATCGCCCCCCCATCATTTCAGAAATCTACAGCAATGACGGAGAGATTATCGGCAGATTCTGGGATGAAAAAAGGATAGTTGTGCAGTTAACCGAGTTGTCCCCTTATTTGATCAAGGCCTTTCTCGCTTCCGAAGATGCCCGGTTTTATGAACATAAAGGGGTCGATTTCATGGGAATTGCCAGGGCCCTTATAAAAAACCTGACAGCAGGCAGGATCGAACAGGGAGGAAGTACGATTACACAGCAGGTCGCAAGGTCTCTGCTTCTCAAAAATGCAAAAAAGACTTACAGGAGAAAAGCCAGAGAAGCGCTCCTGTCATTGCAGATAGAAAAAAACTTTTCAAAAAAAAGGATACTCTTTCTCTATCTGAACCAGATATACCTCGGACATGGGGCCTATGGAGTAGAAGCAGCAGCCCGCACATATTTTGACAAAACTGCCGGCGAGTTGTCTCTCGCAGAATCAGCCCTCCTTGCAGGACTTCCACAGGCTCCCTCAAGATATTCACCGTTGTCTCATTTTGAACGTGCAAAGGCAAGACAAAAATATGTCCTTAAAAGGATGCTTGAGAATGGTTTTATTGCCAAAGATCAATATATATATGCCTTAAACGAAGATCTTCACATCGGTTCAGCCACTAACAACGCCTTTTTCAAGGCCCCGTATTTTACCGAATCCATTCGCAGGCGTGTTATTGAAAAATATGGCAGGGACACCCTTTATCGCGGTGGCATCAAAGTTTATACGACGCTCGACCTTAAGGCACAGAGACTGGCAAGGGATGCCTTAAAAAGAGGACTTTACGAGCTGGATAAAAGAGAGGGGTACAGAGGGCCGATATCAAACCTTTCGCCCGAGGAAATTCCTGATTACATTGTTTCAGCAACCAAAAAATTTGAATTATCTCCGCCTGAACCCGGTTCTGTTATTGAAGCGCTTGTTCGGAAGGTAGATGATAGTAAAAATGAAGTTATAGTCAGCATTGGCGATAAGTCAGGCAGGCTTGCTCTTTCCGATATGAAATGGGCAAGGAGTCCTGATTTGAAAGTCGCATATTATTCAATTAGCGTGAAAAAACCATCTGAAGTACTGAGAGAAAGAGATATTATACTTGTTAAAATATTAAATGAAAAGTTCAGGCCTCCATATGATTATGATGTTTCATTGGAGCAGGTTCCTGTAGGTCAGGGAGCGCTTTTATGTATGGCGCCTGAAACTGGGAAAATAATAGCAATGATTGGCGGAAGAGATTTTAAGAACAGCCAGTTTAACAGGGCTACCCAATCAAGACGTCAGCCGGGTTCAGCTTTCAAGCCTGTTATTTTTGCTGCCGCGCTGGATTGGGGCATGAAACCGAATGATCTTATTATAGATGCCCCTTATGTCTCGGACCAAAATTCTGATAAGGAAACCTGGAAGCCTAAAAATTACAAAGATAAATTTTACGGCCCGACACTATTCAGAACAGCCCTTGCCGAATCCAGAAATGTTATCACAATAAAAATATTAAAAAAAATAGGGATAAACTATGCGATAAACTATGCCGGAAAGATGGGAATTAAATCTGATTTAAGCCATGATCTCTCAATAGCATTAGGCTCTTCCGGCGTTTCATTGATGGAAATCACAAGTGTCTATTCGGTCTTTGCAAATGGCGGCAAGCTTGTAAAACCGATTTTAATTGAACGAATCGTTGATAGAACCGGCATGATTCTTGAGGAGAATTACCCTGAAACAAAAAAAGTTATGTCAACGGAAATCGCCTATGTAATGACGGACCTTTTAAAGGCGGTTATCCGGGAAGGAACCGGATGGAGAATCAAGGCCTTAAAGAGACCCGCTGCAGGTAAAACGGGTAGCACCAATAACCTGCGTGATGCATGGTTTATGGGATATACACCCGAACTGGTGACAGGAGTCTGGGTCGGTTATGACAATCAGAAATCAATGGGCAAAGGCGAAACAGGTTCAAGGGCGGCAAGCCCGATATGGCTTTATTTTATGTCTGATGTTCTCAAAGGGCATCCGATAGTTGATTTTCATGTCCCTGAAGGAATAATTTTCGCAAAGATTGACGCCAGTACCGGCCTTTTGAGCAGTCCGCATTCCCGAAAAACCCTGTTACAGGCATTCAAGGAAGGAACAGAACCAACAGAGTATTCTCCAATGCCGAAATCTCCAAAGCCGGACCAGTTTTTCCAGTTCGATATGGACAACTGATATAATAGGGTGAATAATGTAATAATGAGTGTAAGTCTGCCGGGCGCAATATGCAAAAGCTGTTACCTAAATCCTGCAAGCGTCGAGTTTGCCGAAGACCTGCCTGCTGCAGGCAGGTGCAAGGCGGCAAGGGCGCAGACGTACTACGATACTTCAAGTCC
>JAGGXA010000253.1 GCA_021163285.1 Deltaproteobacteria bacterium
ATGCAGGATGTAACATATAGAGAATTTCAGGGTGCAATACAAAAAAGTAATTGATAACAGGGTAAAATGGCATTTTTTGAATGTCGAATATCGAACTGGGAATTATGAATGTCGAAGGAACAGGACAAATTTGATCTTGAGGAACAGCTAAGGAACGAGGGCAAATTAACTTCCCCAACTATACATCACAGCTTCAGGCCATCTTTGCCCGATCTAAAAGTACAAAAATCTTGAAATAGTTTACTATTCCTGCAACTTCTGTACTTTTAAATCGAATAAACCTGACCTGAATCTGTGCGCCTGCCTGTGAAGTTATTTCGTCCTCGTCCCTTACTCAAGATATGACAGGATCCTGTTTACGTCACAGTGTGATTCAAAGTGGTCTGCCAGACGGTCATATTGGTGGAATCTTGCGAGTCTTCCATATTTTGATTCTCTGAGTTTTAGTCCTTTGTTCTTCCTGAAATGGTTAAGCAAGTCGGCCCTGAACCCGGGTGAATCAAGTATTCCATGGATATAGGTGCCGGAAATTTGTCCTCCATCAACACAACAGCCGTCATTCCATGATCTTTTCTTTCCAGGTTCGTGAATCATTGCAAACGGTTCGCCCCTTTTACTCAAGATATTGGTCTTGCCCATATGAATTTCATACCCGGCGACCCGTTTACCGTTTATCAGGCATCTGCCTGTGACTTTGCGTACTGTTTTTTTTTCTTCAAGACAAGTTTCTACGGGTAGAAGACCCAGGCCTTTAATTTCCTTCAGGTTCGATTCCATCCCCCCGGGGTCCATAATGCTCCGGCCCAGAAGCTGATACCCCCCGCATATTCCGAGCACCTTTCCCGCTCTGTGTACAAAACTGCGGATGACCTTTTTCCATCCGGATCGAGCAACCCATATTGCATCTTCAATGACGTTTTTCGTGCCGGGTATAATGAGGAAATCATACTCTCCTGAGAATTGCTCCGGCTGAAAAAGGTAATTGACCACCAGATCCGGTTCCCTTTCGAGCCCTTCAAGATCGGTAAAATTAGAAATGGCAGGGAGTCTTAATACCGCGATATTTATGCTGCCCGGACCTGCCGGTTTGATGGGACGTTTATCCTCCTCGACAGCTACAGAGTCTTCGGAATCAATTTTAATGTCCTGGAAATAAGGTATCAGGCCCAAAACCGGCCTTCCTGTTTTTTTCTCGATATAATCAATGCCGGAGGAAAAAAGCCGTGGATCTCCCCGGAACTTATTGATAATAAATCCAATGGTAAGATCTTTTTCTTTTCTGGTCATAAGGTGAAAGCTGCCGATTATCTGAGCGAAAACCCCGCCACGATCAATATCGGCAACAAGGATACATGGGGCATTCACTGCCTTTGCCATTGAGAAATTAACAAGGTCATTTTCCTTGAGATTCATCTCGCAGCAACTACCTGCACCCTCCATAACAATAAGGTCATATTCCCCGGCCAGCCGATTGTAGGATTCCATTACGACCTTTCGGAGTCTTGGTTTATATTTATGGTAATCAAAGGCCTCCATCCGCCCTAAGACCTTGCCCTGAAGAATAATCTGGGAACCATGGCCGGTAGCGGGTTTGAGCAGAATCGGGTTCATGTGAACAGAGGGTAACAGGCCGGCAGCCTCTGCCTGTACCACCTGAGCCCGGCCGATCTCCCCACCTTCGATAGTAACAAATGAGTTATTTGACATGTTCTGGGCCTTGAAAGGAGCAACCCTGATGCCTCTTCTCTTAAAAATTCTGCAAAATGCGGTTGTTACGATAGATTTCCCCACATCACTGCCCGTGCCAAGAAACATAACGGCCCCGGCAGATCCCCGGCCCTGAAAATATATGGGAGATGATTTCAATTCCTTATGCCTCTTTAAACTAAATGCCATTCGCACCCTCGTTCCTGCTATTCGCACCCTCGTTCCAATGCCCTGCGTTGGAATGTATTTTGAGACGCATTACCTCTTAAAACAGGAAGGGCGGGATATCAACCCGCCCTGATATTTTGTACCGTTAAAAATAAAAATTTCTTAACCTAAAATTCTATAGCCATCTGCAAAGAGATAAGGTCTCTCTCATCCTCACGATCCACATTATTGCTGTCATAATCTCCATGGAGATATTCGGCTGAGAGTGTGGTAAACTTAAATGCCTCCCAGCTCACTCCGAGACCATACTGCTTCTCCGGATAAAGACTGAACATATCATCGGTCTCTTCATATTTGACAGCCACTTGAACAACCTCAACAGGCCTGAATGCAAATTCCAGGTTTAAGGCTGCAGGTTCAGATTTCTTTGCTGTCCCGTTCCTGTCATAAGCATATTCCATTTCACCAGTTTTAAAATCATCAAGAGCTGTTATATACTCGGCGCTGAATGAAAAGGGCCCGTATTCGGAAACAAGGTAGGCTGCAACACCTTCTACATTATGCCTGATCTCTTTGTCGTCAAGAGCATCTTCATCGCTTAACGTATCTGTATCGCCTACATTGGTCAAGTATGAAACTCCTGCAAGCAGAGACAGCCCGCCAAGCGTATCTTCCGGATTGTGGAAACAGGCATCCGCGTAAAAGTCATCCACATTATTCTCATGATCTCCCTCCTTTTCAATATCGCCATTGAAGACGCCCGCACCCACGGAAAACCAGTCGCTGTCATAGCCGATCTCCAGACCGGACTCCTGGATTTCAAAGATTTCTTGAGTCAGGGGGTCATTGATAAAGTAGGAGTTTAATTCGCCAAAATGAGGGTAATATTTACCGCCTTTGAGGTACAGGCCGAAGGTCTCTTCAATTCCTCCTATTGTAATGGTTCCCTCGTCAACTGTAAAGTCTTCAGTCTCATCCTCCTCATAAAGCAGGACAATATCTCCGCGCACATACCTGTTGACCTGGGCGCCTATATCGATCTCCAAAGTAGAAAGGGTGATGTCTTCGTCCCTTTCGGTCGTCCGATGTTTCCTGTTATGGGTATCATGATCATACTCCACCTCTATCAACCCTGAAATTTCGATCTTGTCCGACCATTTCGAAAATATTTCCTGTAAAGGCGGCTGATCTTCCTCAGACTCAACACTTGCTATTGTTTCCATTTTTTTCATAGTTTCTGATCTGAGGTCCTTTATCTCCTGGTCCTTTTTGGTAAGGTCTTTCTCAAGTTTGTTGATCCTTTCTTTCATTGCCTTCAATTCATTGTATATCTCGTCATTTGACATCTGACTTAACGCAGCGCTTGATCCAAGGCACATATACAGGCTAAAAAAAACGATAAATAAAAACAGACTTGTTTTGATTAACTTCATTCACTTTTCCTCCAGAAAAAGATTTTTCTTACATTAGAAGTAAAAAAAGAACCGTCACGTAAAAAGGGCGACTCGCGATGAATAACACAGGTTGGATTTTTATAATCACCTCCTTTCTCTTTTGTTGAATGATCTTCAGGTATATGCTCTGAACAAAATGGCAGTCCCGGACCGGTTCTGTTTTTACACAAGACGCAGCCATAACCATCTGCCCCACCCTTAATTTGTGGCACTTGCGCATCCTATTTAAAAACGATGGTAAAATTCATTTTCAATTTACAAAAAGGCTTTATTTATGCATAGTTACATTTCGACAAAATGCCCATTACCACGAAATTTAAATAGGATTCGTGTTTATCCTGCCGAAAACCGGTTTGGAGAACCATTTGCCGGAATAATAAAAAATTGGGCGTCCTTCATTTTGAGGTAAAAGTAGTTGATACTGTATCCTATTCAAATTCCATGGTATCTAATCAGATTCAATAGAATAAAGACAAAAAAATCATAAAAAACAACCTATAAAGGCTCTTAACGCAGGCATAACCATATCCAATATTTTTGGGACACTGATTTTCGCAGATATAAGTAACCCGTATCTATCCGTGTTTATCCGTGTCCAAGATATTCTTCCCTGGATTTATGCTTCCGGGCGGTTCCGGCTTGCCTCCTTGCCCAAGAAATTTTCGTTCGACCTCTCTTCAAAAAAGATCCTTTGTCAGCCTCCTGATTTAACGCAAAAACAAAAAAAAACCACAAAAAAACTGACAAGATAATGAAACTTGCAAACCTTCGTGTCCATTTTAATAATTTAATTTCAATTAAATTTCAGGCTTCGCGCCTGAATTTTTTATTATTTAATATTTATTTTTCCTTATGTCAACATCATTCTTAGGAAAAGCCAACCGTCATTTATTTTCAACGTACATTGGAATTTTCCCGGTCCAGATCCCATTTTTGGGAGGGAGTACCTTAATTACCGATCAAAAGGAACGGTTTTATTCATCCTAAGAAAAAACATGGCCCTGATCATCGTTTCGGCCATTTATCGCCCGGGGTTGAAACTCCAGTCGATTATCTATCGTCCCTGCGGGAATGTATAAGCCCCATCAGGGCGACAGGCAATAGCCCGTCAATTTATTGCCGGGTGTCCGGAACAATGACCAAGGCCAAAAATATTATGTGCTGGTTTCGGCATATTATCCCAAGCTTTTAGTGACTTAAGAACGAGGACGGAATAACTTCCACAAATAAGTGCGGAGATTTGGGACAGGTTCGAAATCTTGTTGGAGAGGGTTAGGGCGGTGGGTCAATTTTAGGTGATCATTTCCAATCCAGGAAGAAAACAGGATATCAAGCTGATTCACATTGCATAATCTACGGAAAAAGCCAGCCCTGCTTTACTCACACTTATTGGTTGCGGGGCAGGCTTTTTTTAGGGTTAATTATAGTTCATGATCTACACGGTCAATAACTGCCTCCTGCATAAACTTTGGAAGAGGCACAAAATAAGCGCTGTAACCGGATACCCTTACTGAAAGCATCTGATGCTTTTCGGGCTCTTTCTGAGCCTCTCTTAAAAGGTCCCGGGACAGAAAATTGTACTGCATCTGTGACATGCCGCCCATAAGTCCGGCCCATGTATAATCAACAAGCTTGGTAAGGCCCGCTTCACCTTCAACAGAGGGATAATCAAACTTCTGATTATAGATGTATGCCTTAAACTTGGATTGATCAATCTTCATTGCAGACCGCAGCCTTGCCCATGGCCCGCTCTTGTCAAACTCGGCATGGGGATTAATTCCGCCATCGCAAATGGCTTCATCCCTTTTCCTTCCGTTAGGTAATGCTCCGACCAAAGGAGCAGCCATCCATGTCCAGCTTATTGGAAGCGAGTTCAGAAAGACAGGTTTGCCCCTGACATCCGCAAGATGCTGTCCTATGTGATAAACATCCGCTGTTGCCCTTTTCATTATGTCATCCGCGAAATCATTATCATTTCCAAACTTGGGTGCGTTTTTGAATGCCTTTCTCATGTCTTCATAACCTTCCCAATTATTCTTGCATGCTTCAATAAGCTGCGCCATTGTATATTGCTTCTTTTCAAAAACGCAGTATTTTACTGCTGCAAGAGAATCAATCGAATCTACCCAGCCGTAAATACTCTGGAAACTAAGCCAGGGCGCATCTTTATATTGTACTATATCCTTCCCTGTCTCCATACATCCCTTGTACAGGAGGCTTAGAAACGGTCGTCTGCATGTATCTTCCCACTTCCGAACACACTTGTTCCTTAACCTTACCTCTGTGCTTACTACCCATTCCCATTGCTTAAGCCAGGCCTGATAAAATTGCTCGAAATCCTGAAATTTGGAAGCATCGCCTGTGTCTATGGAATGTACCCACTCATAACCTTCTTCAGGGTCATTACCATTAAACATTGCAAATTCAACCGCCTTCAGGACATTCGGATAAAAAGCATCCCGCTTTGGCGCGCCTTTGGAATTGGTTGTCGTGCCCGGGCTGTTGCATCCTACAACCGCCCAGTTTCTTGCTTCTTCCAGGGTAATTTCCGGAGCATACATATCCATCATACTCGGTATGGCAACCTCATCGTTTCGGATTGAGGGATGCCCCATTCCGGACCTGATTACTTCCATAAGTCTTCTGAATTTAGTTTTTGGTGTTTTGGTGCACCAGCGGAACTTGACGTCCGGAAAATGGAATCTATAACCATCTATCATATCCAGGTACAACATGGTCAAATCATTTGTGGCATCAGTGCCGTCGGTTTTTTGACCTCCTATTGTAAGCACCGACCAGTCTCTTGTCCCCTGACCGGCCTTTTCCAAACCTCCGAACCTCGATGTTATTCCGCTCATTTCGTGCCATTTTGCAAAATAACACGCAAGTATTTCACCTGCTTCAACCCTGCTCAGAGTTTTATTTTTAAGCACATCTCGTTCATACCATTCATAGAAAACGCGATCAGGGAGAAAGGTCAAAGTATGAGATGTCGTTTCTATACAATAGTCAACCAGGAAAGCAAACCAGTACATCTGCATAGACTGCCAAAAAGTCTTTGGTGGATTTTCTGCTACCCAATCGCAATTATCAGCTACCTGTGTTAATATTTCTTTTGCCCTTTCATCAGGCATTTCAGCGATTTTTGCCCTTGCTTCGGTGGCATGCCTTTTAATCCACTTTATTACAGCTTCGCAAGATCGTATAGATGCGTTGGCATTATCAATAAGATCTTTTAGCTCTTCGGCATCTTCACCTGAGGCGCTTTTGAGGGATTCCTCATATTCAGCCAATTTTTCTTTCTTTTGATCTATTAATCCCCTGAAACCTATCCTCAAATACCAGTCATGGTCCGGGTTTGCACGAAGGCCTGTTGTCCCCATAGGCTCAAAATATCTTCCAGGCTGCACCACTCGTTCCATTTTTTCATCAAGGTTGTAGTAAAGCCGAAATTCTTCGTCCGTCATTTCGGTCTTGACCCTTAAGGCCATATTATAATCATTTGAAAGCGCTTCCAGTTCGTCAAAATCTTTATCAGTGCAGTCTACTCTTTCACCATTTTTCCAGGCCTTAATATGTCCTGTTGTAAGTTCACGTGCCCTTGCAAGATTCATCCACGGATAGCTTAAGGCATCCCAGACGATACCGTGCTCATCGCTGAAAGGAAGTCCGATAAGCATATCATAAGGTCTGATAACGATCTTTTCCTCTTCAAGATACTGCTCAAGTGATTGTGCCGCTAAATCCGCCAGGGATATATCAGGATTAGTCTTTCTGAGATCAATCATGATGAGATTTTTTGTCACGTCTATATACCAGTCTGAATCAGAGTAGAAATCAGGGTCGGCAACCTGAATTTTGTCTGCAACGCTCCACCTGAACTTCCACATCTCAGGTGTAACTATTTTCCAGCCTGTTGAGGTAGGATTACCTACGGTATCCAACTTAACACCGGCTTCCTCAGGATCAAATAAATATTCCGCCATGTTCTTACCCCCTTTTAAAAATTAAATATTAATTAATTTTATTAACGAGACTTGTTTGTGTTAACGCAATTAGTGTCTGAACGAAAAGTCAGTCAAGACATAGTTTTAAATGTTGGATTAAGAAAAAGAACAACTTCAGTATGCGAATAATTTCAAACCCAGGATGGAGAAAATAAATTGTTGTGAACGGTTACATTGAATTTAGTTTGAAAACGATATTATAAATCAGGAAAACTTATAAGCTCAATAGACCAGAGTTTTGTCGTCATGCCGGATCCGATCCGGCATCCTGTTTC
>JAGGXA010000002.1 GCA_021163285.1 Deltaproteobacteria bacterium
GTTGTGATTGGTGTCTGCGGGAGTACTATTTCGGGTGGAAATACTGAGCAGTTTCTCAAAACGGCATTGGATGCATCAGAAAAGCAGGGCGGGGTTACGGAGTTCATACCACTTGCGGGGAAAAACATTTCGGACTGTAGTCAATGTAACTGGTGTTTTAAAAAACAGACTGCAAACCAGCTTTGTTCAATTAAGGACGATGCTGTAAGTGTTTTAAACAAGATGATCCTTGCTGATGTTATTTTATTGGCGTCTCCAGTTTATTTTGGCCGAATGACCGGGGTTATGGCCTCTTTTATTGATAGATGCAGGGCCTTTGTATTTGGCGCAACCTACGAAGGAGTCATGAGAAACAAGATAGGAGGAGCGCTTGCTGTGGGCTGGCTCCGAAATTCAGGCTTGGAAACTGCCCTGCTAACTATTCATCAGAGTTTTTTGATGCTCGAAATGATCCCGGTCTCCCATCACCATTCAGGTGTTGTTTTTGGTGCTGCCGGTGTAAGCGCTCCTCAGGAAGAAGGGAGGGTATCTCAAGCAAACAAGCTTGGCATCCTTTCGGATAGTTATGGCTTGAAGGGCGCGCGCGCTTTGGGAAAAAGGGCAGTGGACCTTGCTCAAATCATCAAAGCCGGGGCATCATCCACCGTCCCTGAATCCTTGAACCCCTAAAGTAAACGTTCATTATGCTACTTTCCTAAGCAGAAATTACTGAATACTCTATCCAGGATTTCATCATTACACGTTTCACCAATGATCTCTCCAAGAGTATCAAGTCCGCTTTTGAGATCCAGGGAAATAATTTCCATGGGGGCGTCATTTTTGCTGTTTATAGCGGCACCCCTGAAAAAAGCGCATGCATCCATCATTGCTTTTCTTTGCCTCAAATTCGGGATAATCCGGGAAGATATAATATCTGTGTCAGATTTAAGGACGTAATCCGGTATGGCCCTTTTTAGTTGATTAAACCCATCACCTGTCAGCGCTGAAACAGGGATAATGGGCAAATCTGAAAATCTATCTTTTTGGGTCTGTTTACTGAGCCGGGAGGGTAAATCAATCTTATTAAGCACTATTATGGTCTTTTTTGCACGGGCTTTATCAAGGAGATCAAGATCGTCTTTATTTAAGGGTCGGCTCCGGTCTATTACCACAAGTAAAAGATCTGCTTCAGCAAGCTTCTGTTCAGTTAACTGAACCCCGATTCTTTCCACTTCATCTTTCACTTCTCTCATCCCTGCGGTATCCATAAGACGGAGTGGTAGTCCATGAACCGTTATGGAGGATTCTATAACATCCCTTGTTGTTCCGGGAATTGGGGTTACAATGGCACGCTCCTCATTTAAAAGGCGGTTCAGAATACTTGACTTTCCCGCATTAACGCGTCCTGCAATCACAGTATTTATGCCGTCCACCCAGTACCTGTTTTCGGCCTGCACAGCTATCAATTCCTCAATAGGTCTGATCACGCCATCTTCAATACGTCTTATAAACTCATTCTTTGACATAATATCTGTCTCTTCTTCGGGAAAATCTATAGATACCTCTGAATGTGCAAGGATTTCAATTACGTTTTGTCGCAATTTATCAATCTTATACCTGAATGATCCTTTTAACTGTTCAAAGGCCAGCGTTAGTCCCTTTTCTGATTTTGCATTGATGAGGTCGATAACTGCTTCAGCCTGGGTCAGATCGATCCTTCCATGCAAAAAGGCCCTGAATGTGAATTCTCCTGGTCGGGCGAGTCTTGCGCCTTTACTTATGACTATCCGGAGGATCCTGGAGAGTAGTTTGTAGCCGCTGTGGAAATTGATTTCTATGATATCTTCACGGGTAAAGGAGTTGGGCGCTTTCATAAAGGAAAGCAAGACTTCATCGAGCATTTCGCCGGAATGTGGATCATGCAAATATCCAAGATAGAGACGGTGGCTTTGAATGGATTTGAGATTTCTATGTGGTTTAAAAATATTTTTAGCAATATCAAGAGAGTGAGGGCCGCTAATTCGTATAATGCCGATTCCAGCCTGACCAATCGGAGTGGCTATGGCGGCAATAGTATCATTATCTAACTGCATAGTTATTCGATAAAGACCTGACTGTTTTTGGGTAACTTTTCACCCTTTTACGTTTCCAATGCTCTGCGTTGGATCTCGTTTGGGTAGGGTGCATTAGGGACGGGGACGAAATAACATCCCTGGGAGGCTGTCTGGGAATACACTTTTTCCCAAACTCTGCGTTATGCTCAAAAAATTATCCTCGAAATATCAACTATATGTCTGCGGTAATTTTTTTAGCAAGCCTTGATTTTGAAAAAAATTGCTATTCCCGGACAGCCTCCCAGGCAGGCGCACAAATTCAGGTCAGGTTTGTTCGCTCTAAAAGCACAAAAATTACATGAATAGTAAGTTATTTCAAGTTTTTTATACTTTTAGATTTGGCAAAGATGGCCTGAAGCTGTAATGCATAGTTGGGAAGTTAATTTGTCCTCGTTCCTTGCCACAGTGGAGCGTTCTAACAAGAGAAAATGTCGAGACGCACGGGCCGTGCATCTTTACTAATTGTGAAAACCTAAACTCACAGGTTGCAAAATTGCTGAAATAAAAGAATTCTAAGCCTGAATGCAAACTTTTTACATTCATAATTTATGATTAGCGCCTGAACGAAAACTAAAAAAAGATGCTATTTCGGTTGGTTAAGCGTTATTCAGGAAACGAAGATTTTCAAGAAGATATTAGTATTTAGTTGTTAGCTATTGGGTCAAGGAACTATCAGTTTGATTTTAAAAGCTAAAAGCTAATCTCTCAAAAACTTCGACATGGAAAACAGGCATCCTTCATTTTTACTTTACACTTGGCAGAAAAGTGGCAGCGGCATCCTGCCGCTGATTTAAGAGGTTATAAACCTCTTCTGCAATTTACAATTTTTAGTTCCGATAAAAGTGTCAACTACTTTTACCTCAGAATGAAAGATGTCGGAAAACATCCTTCATCTATCGGAAATACAGTAATTTCAGCTTTCCGTTAAGGCACTAATTACCACTGTTACTTCCTGGAAATGATTAAAACTTTTTTAAAAATTCCATCACCTCTGCTCCTGGTGTCTATCTCATCATCATCCTTAAGGGCTAAGTGTATAGTTCTCCTGTCATGTGGATTCAAGAGGTTTGTGACCATCGGTTTCTTTAGCCTTTTTGCCTTTTCACTCATCCTGAGCGCCATTTCTACCAGCACTTCCTCTCTCCTTTTGCGGTAATTTTCCGAGTCAACAACCACCTGAATGTTTTTTTCCAGTTTCTTATTCACGATCCTGTTTACAATAAACTGCAGAGCATCCAGAGTTTTCCCTTTTTTTCCTATTAAAAGTCCCGATTTATCGCCGACAATGTTCATTGTTATGACACCGTTTTGCTGTTCTGCGTTTACAGTTGCATTTTCCATCGGTATCAGTTCAAGTATTTTATTGAGAATGTCTTCCGCAATAATAATTGCATTTTCATCAATAGCAGGGCCGGGTTCCTCTTTTGAAGTCCCTTTCTCTTTTAATGCTATGTATTCATCACTTATTGACCTCTCTTCTTTAACAGGCGCAGGCTTTTCCTTGATGGTTGAGACTTTGATTTTGGCTTTCCTGCCGCCTACAAGACCGAAAATTCCCGGTGAGCCGGGTTCGATGATTTCTATTTCCATCTCTTCTCTATTTACATTTAACTGACTGCAGGCATTTTTTATGGCTTCTTCGGTTGTTTTTCCTTCGAAGTTAAAGGTTTCCATGTTTGTCCTCCAAATATCTATGACGGTCGTTTATTAATTCGGTACTGCTGGCCTATGGAAAGGATATTATTGACTAACCAGTAGAGTACAAGGCCGGAAGGAAAATTGATAAACATAAAGGTGAAGATTACAGGTAAAAACATCATTATTTTGGCCTGTGCAGGATCGCCTGGCGTGGGTGTCATTTTTTGTTGCAAAAACATTGAGGCGCCCATTAACAGGGTTAGAACCGGGATCCCATAAGGCGGTTTCATAAATGGAATTTTAAAAGGGAGATTAAAAAGGCGATCCGGAGCTGACAGGTCATTAATCCATAAAAAGAAAGGTGCATGCCTCAGTTCAATGGCGCTTCCAAGGATTCTAAAGAGGGCGAAAAAAACCGGAATCTGGATAATCATCGGCAGGCACCCTCCCATGGGATTGATTTTATACGTTTTATAAAGACCCATCATCTCCTTGTTGAGTTGTACTTTATCGTTTTTGTATTTTTCTCTGAGCTTGGCCATCATGGGCTGCAGTTTCTTCATATCTTTCATAGATTTATAGCTTTTGTCGGTCAGAGGCCAGAAAAGTGTCTTGATCAGGAAGGTGATCAGAATTATTGAGAGTCCATAGTTATTAATATACTGGTTAAAAAAGCGGAGAAGATGTAAGAGCGGTTTTGCAATAACGTCAGTCCATCCGAAATTAACGGCCTTCTCAAGATTGTTGCCGACTTTTTTTAATATGCCCAAATCACGTGGTCCGAGATATAATGAATAAGATTCGTCAATATTTTCTGAAGGTCTTAGCACAACCGGCGGTTCTATGTAGCGCCCTTCGAGTATGCCTGATTTCAGCATCTGTCCCTTAAAGATACCGTCTGAAGACTGATCCAAAATTATGGACGATATAAAAAAATCATTTTCATAAGCTACCCAGCCTATTTGCCCTGACAAGGTTTTTGGATCAGCCGGTTTTTTAATCTTTACCTCCTTAAGCTTGTTATTGAGAAGCAGCGCAAGGCCTGAAAACGAATAATAACTCTTCTTTTTTTTGAGAGGCATTGCCTTGATATTTGTGCCAAATATTCCGGTAACAGGTCGATCTGACTGGTTCCTTACGTCAATTTTAAGGTCGATCTTGTATTGATCAGGATAAAAACGGAAAGTTTGTTCACATAAAAGGCCATCTATGGAGCGTGAGCGGAAGACCAGGTCTTTAGGTAAAGAACCAGGCCCGAGTTGAATATTGTTTAAATCTGTTTGAAAAACATTTATTCCGTTTTGGCCGGTTGCATTAGTTTCAAAACTGATCAGTAAAAAATCTCCTTCATCTTTTTTAAGATTTACAAGTTCGATTAAAGGGGAATCAGGGTCAATTGTCTTACCATATTTTTTTAGTTTAAAACTTCTGATACTTGGCCCAACATTGGAAAAGACTGCCCTGTATAAAGGAGTGTCAACATTAATTTCAACTTCATCTGCTTTTGGGGTTAAACCGGCTGTGATATTATCCGGTACTTCAAAATGTCCGGGGTGAACCGGTATTGATGTTTCGGGGACAACAGGAACACTTTCAGTGCCTTGTTGGTGAACCGGTTCTTTTCTTGCTGTGTCTTGCTGTGACGGCTCAAAAAGGTATGTCCATGTTATAAGAACTATAAATGATAATACAAGAGCTAATATTGTTCTTTTTTCCATATATTTACTAACCGAAATTGATGGTTTCTATATTGAGCGTCTGAACGAAAACTGCTGATTTCGTAAATGTTTACCAGTCTCGATCTGCCATAGGGATGGCTGCTAATCTCTTGCTTTAATCACGCATGTCCACACATCCCATGTTTTAACTTCAACCTTTTACCTGACTCTGATAAATCGAAACAGCGCCTAAAGTTATGGCATCACTTCGCTCTGTCTATTATGATGGCAAATCCCTTTATATTAACCGCGCTGAAAGCGCGCACGATAACTTTACGCACTTCAAACTCAATTAACTTGAAAGTATGCTGCCACAAAAAACACGAAAATAATTACTAAGGTGCTAAGGCAAGGCTGTTTATAAAAGGGGGTCATACCCCCCAGGATGGAAAGGGTGACATTTGGATATTCTGGCAACAGACAGAATACAACCCTTTATGATTCCATATTTAATGATGGCATGGCGGGCATAGGTCGAACATGTTGGGTAAAAACGACAGGAAGGAGGCCAAATAGGTGAAATAAACCATTGATATATAATTATTATGGCTACAGGTATATACCTGAGCTTATGTATGAAACCTTTTATTGAAAATAGCTGTCCCAAGTTCTTTTTGAATCTTGTTAAATACCAAACAGTTACTAACTTCCTTCTTTGCTGCAATGACGAAATCATATCCTTGAGGGAACCTGGACTTATTGAGCCTGAAAAATTCTCTGATGAGGCGTTTTATCCTGTTTCTTTTTACCGCGTTGCCGGTCTTTTTGGTGACAGTGACCCCTAACCTTGTAATGCCTATCCCGTTCTGCTTGAAAATAATAACAAAATGTTTTGTATGTATACGGTAGCCGGATCGATTTAAATTGACAAAAATTCTTCGATTAAGTAATCTGACTTTCTTTGGGAACGAAAATAATTCCATACTAATCAGGAAGAAGGTTGATTTTCAAGGGTATATATTACACAGTCAGACGTTTACGTCCTTTTGCTCTTCTTCTTTTTATAATACTTATTCCGCCTTTTGTTCGCATTCTGGCCCTGAAACCGTGTGTTCGTGCCCTTTTAATATTGCTTGGTTGATAAGTTCTTTTCATAGCATTCTTTGATCCTTCCAAATTGATTTATTATAAAATTTAAACTGAAATTAAATCATTATATGGTATCCTTGTCAAGATAAATTCAAATTGAATATTTTTCTCAAATAGGATAAAATATTTTAATGTTAGGTTAATGGCCTTTTTGTTGAATTGAAGTGGTATTAAAATTGCGAGTACATTTAATAAATATAATGGATTATGTAACTGCTTTGACAGACTGAATGTAAATTATGAAAATGTGCAGCCGGTTGTATAAAAAGCCTGCTTACGGATACCCTCTTGTAATTTTGACACAATCCTTTATATAGGAGGTTGTCCGGGAATGCCCTTTTCCCCAAACTCTGTGTTATGCGAAAAAAAATTATCCTTGGAGTTAAGCGAGCTTGCGAGATTCCGATATCAACTATATACCTGTGGTAATTTTTTTCGCAAGCCATGTTTTGAAAAAATTGCTATTCTCGGATAGCCTCCTATCCGGAATTATTAATTATGAAATCATTTATTTTTTGGTAGTCCTGAACAGGTAGTGGAAACCTGCTTAAATGAAAATAAGTAGCTAATATTATCAATCAGTTACTTTTTTTACATATTTCCCTTATCACTACATGTTAAGGGCTGCCTATTTTTTTAATAAGGAGAAGATAATGCTTCTTGATCCCATTTTGGGCTTATTCTCAAATGATCTGGCCATAGATCTTGGAACAGCCAATACACTTGTTTATATGAAAGGAAAGGGGATTGTGTTAAGAGAGCCGTCTGTCGTGGCCGTTAAAAGAGACGCAAGGGGGACTAACAAGGTTTTGGCTGTAGGCACGGAGGCTAAAAGGATGCTGGGTCGGACCCCTGGAAATATTGTGGCTATCCGTCCCATGAAAGACGGAGTAATTGCTGATTTTGAAATTACGGAGGCAATGCTTCGCCATTTCATCAGAACCGTCCATCATAGAAGGTCTCTCATAAGGCCGAGAATTATTGTCTGTGTGCCAAGTGGGATAACCCAGGTTGAGAAAAGAGCTGTCCGTGAATCTGCTGAGTCTGCAGGGGCAAGGGAAGTTTTTCTTATAGAAGAGCCTATGGCAGCCGCCATAGGCGCAGGATTGCCGATTACTGAACCAATAAGCAATATGGTGGTTGATATTGGCGGTGGTACCACTGAGGTTGCGGTTATATCTCTTGCAGGGATTGTATATAGTAAGTCTGTCAGGGTTGGCGGGGACAAGATGGATGAGGATATACTGCAACATATAAAAAGAAAGTATAATCTTTTGATAGGAATAAGGACGGCTGAAATAATTAAGACCACTATCGGCAATGCATATCCCGATGATCAGATTGAAACAATCGAGGTTAGGGGACGAGACCTCGTTACCGGAATTCCAAAGATTTTGACTATCGATTCGGAGGAAGTAAGAAAAGCTATTTCAGAGCAGGTGGATACGATTGTTGAAACTGTTCGCATTGCCCTGGAGCAAACCCCGCCGGAACTTGCTGCTGATATCGTGGATACAGGAATTGTTATGACAGGCGGAGGTTCATTACTCAAAAATCTGGATATCCTTCTAAGGGAAGCAACGAAGCTGCCCATTACCGTTACGGAAGATCCCCTTTCTACTGTAGTTCTTGGCTCCGGAAAGGCGCTGGATAACATGCTGATCCTGAAAGAAGTTGCCATTATGTAACTATGTCCGTTCTCCATTCAAAGTTCTTTGTTCAGAGTTACTTTACGAGCCATGAACTTTTGAACCCGTGAACGGTTATCTATATTGAACTTGTGTCTTTTCTCAATTCAACATTTAAAATTAAACATTCAAAATTGTGTCTGAACGGAACGGACTGTTCGTTCAGATAATAAGGGAACGGGTGCAATACAAAAAAGTAATTAAATAGGCAATGCCAAAAAGAACAAGGATATGACTTCATAATTCGCAATTCCCTCTTCGACATTCGACATTAAATCAGGATTTTAGATGAAAAAGACATCCTTCATTTTGAGGTAAAAGTAGTTGACACTTTTATCGGAACCAAAAATTGTAAATTGCAGAAGAGGTTTATAGCCTCTTAAATCAGCGGCAGGATGCCGCTGTCACTTTTCTGCCAAGAGTAAAGTAAAAATGAAGGGTGCTATGAAAAACATTATTTATCCAAAATGTAATTTTTTTGTATTGCACCCAAAGGAACTCACAGAAAATAATCTACGCATTCTGCTTGCCCTTTTGCCCGTTTTCTACTTTGCGGTAACAATTGTATAGTTCATTATGAGGCTGTCCGTGAATGCCCTTTTCCTTAAACTCTGTGTTATGCTCAAAAAACTATCCTCGGAGGTAAGCGAACTTGTGAGACACCGATATCAACTATATGCCTGCGGTCATTTTTTGAACAAGCCTTGATTTTGGAAAAAGTTGCTATCCTCGGACAGCCTCCAGGCAACTGTTACCTTGCCTTGAAGACGAACAATAATTCTGCGCGATATGCGTAGATTATTTCCTTCCAGTTCCTTGATTACGGTTTTTTTTGAATCGACTGATTGTCCTGATAATGCTAAAAAAAATGGAGTGAGTTTCAATCATTGAGAGGTTTAATAAGCTTTTATAAAATATGGTTTGGAATTATAGCATTTGGTTTTGTATTATTCCTGTTTTCATCAAATTCGGGCCGGGAAATAACCTGGAACTCAGCTGAACAGTTGATTATAGAAGTTACAGCGCCATTGCAAAAATTGATTAATCAATCGATTAACTCAACAAGGGGATTCTGGTATAATTATTTTGATTTAATTAACGTCCGTCAAGATAACAAGCATTTACATAGTGAGATTGATGCTCTGAAGATGGAGAACAGCCGGTACAGGGATTTGCTGGCTACCCATAAAAGGATGCAGGAACTTCTTAAATTCACAAATTCTATAAAACCTCCGGTCATCGCGGCCCAGGTTACTGGACTGGATCCGACAGGCTGGTTTAAATCCATTATCATTGATAAAGGCAAGAATGCAGGCATTAGTTTGAACATGCCGGTTGTTAATGCCGACGGTGTGGTGGGTAAAATAGTTTCCATATCTCCCAACTACGCAAAGGTGCTTTTGGTTATTGATCAAAACAGCTCGGTCGATTGTCTTGTTCAGAGAACTCGCGACCGGGGTATGGTTAAAGGACTGTCTGCTGTGATCTCTAAAATGGATTATGTGGTCAAGCGCAGTGATGTTGTTGCAGATGATATTATTATAACATCAGGTCTTGGAGGTATCTTCCCAAAAGGTCTGCCGGTGGGAAAAGTGTTAAACGTTAAAGACGTTCAAGGAAAGCTCTTCAAGGATATCAGGATAATCCCTGCTGTGGATTTTTCTAAGCTGGAAGAAGTCCTGGTGATTTTAAAGGAGGATACATCGTTAAATTACCACTTGGAAAAGGAATAGCTTTTTATTTGTTTATATGGTTTTTAGGGTTAATTATCGTTTTGATTAAAGGAAAGTGGGCAAGCCTTATCGTTCCGAATCAATTTGCTCCGGATTTTACGGCCATTTTAATTGCATATCTTTTTTTGTATTACGGGCCTGCCGCCGCAGGTATGTTTGCTTTTGGTCAGGGATTAGTAATGGATATTTATTCCGGAGGTTTATACGGCCTTTTTACTCTTCTTTACCTATGTGTTTATGCGGGCATTTATCTCGGACGCCGGCTTTTTAATTTTCTTGTTCCAAAGGGGCAGGCGCTTATTGTTTCACTTTCTGTTTTATTAGAAAAGCTGCTTTTTATTATAATTCTCACAATCTTCTCCGAGGGGATCATTTTTTCCTGTTCATTTCTTTGGATATCTGTGGTCTCAGCAATATCTTCAGGCCTGATTGCGCCTGTTATTTTCTCTCTATTAAGTCGCCAAAAGGTCATTCCTGTATAAATAAACGCAGAGGCTATTTTAGGGCAGCCTCATATGTAGGGTAGTTCTTTGCGAAAATCAGATTTCGATCCGGTCTCAAAAGATATTTTTAATAAGCGGCTCAAGAGATTAACGTTGATTATCGTTGTGGTATTCAGTATTTTAATCTTGAGGTTCTGGTTCCTGCAGGTCGTTAATGGGCATATGTATCGTGCCAAGTCGGAGAATAATCGGATTCGTATTCTTGATATTCCTCCTTTTAGAGGGATGATTTTAGATCGGAATGGAGAAATATTTGTAGATAATCGTCCTTCTTATGATCTTTATGTGATTCCTGAAGAGGTTCAGGACTGGGAGAAACTCATAATAAACCTGAACCTGCTGACAGGATTGGATCCTGAATCTGTAAAACTGAAATTAAATAAGGAAAAACGCAAGCCACCTTTCAGTCCTGTTTGTCTCAAAAGGGATATGTCTCGCAATGAACTGGCAAAGATTGAGAGCCACAGATTCAACCTGCCGGGGATTATTGTCAAAATTGCATCTCAAAGACATTATATTTATGGAAAATCCGCTTCTCACATTTTAGGCTATTTAGGGGAAATTAATGAAAAACAGTTAAGTAGCGGTCGGTATGTTGGAAACAAGTCGGGGGATCTTATTGGAAAGTCGGGTGTTGAAAAGAAATGGCAGAAATATTTAAATGGAATACGGGGTGGTGAACAGGTTGAGGTTGAAGCGGCCGGAAGGATAATCCGTGTAATAGCACAAAAGCAAGCCATCCCGGGTGCAAATGTCTGCTTAACAATTGATAAGGACCTCCAGGCTGTTGCAGAAAAGGCCATGATAGGCAAAAGGGGCGCGATAGTGGCAATGGATCCTGATAATGGGCAGATCCTGGTCATGGTCAGCAGCCCTTCTTTCGATCCGAACCTGTTTGTTGAAGGAATAGATGAAACCACATGGAAAGAAATGGCCTTATCTAAAAAATTTCCCCTTCAAAACAGAGCTCTTGCCGGTCAATATTCACCCGGTTCGGTTTTTAAGATCGTTGTTGCTCTTGCCGGGCTTGAAGAGGGAGTTATTGATTTCGGTGATGAAGTAGTTTGTAATGGTATATATAAATTGGGAAGATCTTCGTTTCGTTGCTGGAAAAGAGGAGGGCATGGAAAAGTGAATCTTTACAGGGCCCTTGCAGAGTCATGCGATGTGTATTTTTATAAGCTTGGAGAACAGTTGGGAATTGACAGAATTTCTGAATATGCCCGGAAATTCGGCTTGGGAGAAGCGACCGGCATTGATATTGGGCAAGAAAAGAGAGGGCTGGTGCCAAACAGGGCCTGGAAATTAAAAAAGTACGGTGAATCTTGGCAGGGTGGAGAGACGCTCTCAACCGTTATTGGACAGAGTTATGTATTAGTGACTCCGATTCAGATGGTCGTTGCTGTTGCAGCGGTTTTTAACGGCGGCAACATCTTCGAGCCTCAGATAACGAGGTGGGTTGGGAAGAATGAAGCCGAAAAAATATATGAATTTGTTCCCGTATTGAAAGGGAATTTAGGCTTCAGGCAGGAAAATTTGGAGATTGTAAAAAAAGCACTTATAGGTGTGGTCAACGATCCGCATGGCACGGGGAAAAGGGCAAGGTTTAAAAATGTAACAGTTGCAGGAAAGACTGGTACTGTTCAGGTTGTAACCCGAAAAAGGCAACAAGAATTACAAAAATTAAACAAGGATAATGAAATTCCTTACAAAGCCAGGGATCATGCCTGGTTTGTTGCTGTTGCTCCCGCCGCAAAACCTCGGATTGCAATAGCTGTTTTGGTTGAACATGGAGGGCATGGTGGAAGTACCGCCGCACCTATAGCCCGGGAAATAATCTCGGAGGCTATTAAAAAAAACTATATTTTCAGGGAACCCCGATAATTCGGTATTCAGGATTTTTTTTATAAAGAGGGATGAGATGTTTGATCGGCGGTTGATCCAGAATTTTGATTGGGTATTATTGCTTTTACTTTTGTTTATAGCGACAATCAGTATTATTAATCTTTATAGTGCAACTTACGCGATTCGAAATGCAGGAGGAGCACAGGTCTTTACAAAACAGATTTACTGGTTTTCGATAGGTTTTATTGTATTATTTATAATGACGTCCTTTAATTATTACAGGTTGGAGCGTTTTGCTAACGCTTTCTATTTTTTATCCATTGCCCTGTTAATTCTGGTGCTGATTGCGGGAAAGGTTACTTCCGGCTCCCAGAGATGGTTAGGATTCGGGCCGATCTCATTTCAGCCGTCCGAACTTGCAAAAATCAGTGTTGTTATGGTGCTTGCCAGGTTCTTTAGTGAAGAAGGAGGATATCGTGAATATCGCTTGAGGGACCTTGGGCGGCCATTTATCTTAATTGGCATACCAACCCTTTTAATTCTTAAAGAGCCGGATCTTGGCACTGCCATCCTTGTTGTTGTGGTTTCCGCCTCAATCATTCTTTTTGTGAAAATTAACAGAAAATCCTTGTTAATTATAGTGTTAACCGCTCTATCTGTTGCGCCTTTTATATGGTTGAATCTAAAAGAATACCAGCAAAAAAGGATCATGACATTCATTAGGCCGGATAAAGACCTGTTCGGTGCCGGGTATCATATACATCAGTCCAAAATTGCTATCGGTTCCGGCCAGGTCTGGGGCAAGGGGTTTCTTAAGGGGACCCAGACAAAGCTGCATTTTTTGCCGGAACAACACACGGATTTTGCGATGTCGGTACTGGCGGAGGAATGGGGGTTTATCGGCGCTGCCCTGCTCTTATGTTTATATCTGTTATTGATTTTGTGGGGCCTGAATATTGCCAAGGATTCAAAAGATAAATTCGGCTCTATTACGGCAATAGGTATTGTTGCCTTTATTTTCTGGCAGGTGGTTATTAATGTCGGTATGGTTACAGGTTTATTGCCGGTTGTCGGCATACCTCTTTTGCTCTTCAGCTATGGAGGTTCCTCTCTGATTTCAACCATGGCCGCAATGGGACTTCTGATGAATATCAGCATGAGACGTTTTATGTTTCAAGGGAGCTACATTCCCAAAAAGTAATGGTAACCGTTCATGGATTCCTGCGAAAACGGGAATCTGTAAGTCTTGATGACAATCATGATGCTTCTATAAGGAATGGTTGTTCCTTTCCGTTCCGGTTCCTCTTTTTCTTGCAAGAAAATAATGCCTGTGATAGAACAAAAAGCATTTTAAAGGAAATATGCGACTTGTACAGTTTTTAGCTATCAAGTCCCTTGTTGCCGCGCTCCGGTGCAGGCGAACGAACTTATCTCAAATTGCGCCATTTCAGTGACCGTCTGGATAGATTGAATATAAATAAAAAAATAGTTTTTCCCGACCATGAGTTTTTGGGCACCCTTTGCGGCGCACAAAATGCTCACCTTTATTTGTTAGAGGAAAAAACCGGTGTTTCCATCAATGTGAGGGGCAATGTCTTTTTGCTGAAAGGTGGGGATTGGGAAGTCGATCTGGCAGAGAAGGTTTTACACCAGCTTTATGAACTGATAAAATCCGGTTATCCTCTTTTTCTTAATGATGTGGATTATGCCGTAAGGATTCTTGGCAGCAACCATTCTCTTGACCTTAAAAAAATATTTATGGATAAGGTCTGTTTTTCTTCGAAAAAAAAGATCATCACTCCCAAAACTATTAATCAGAAGGAGTATATTGATAGTATCAGAAGATTTGATATTGTTTTTGGAATTGGGCCTGCCGGGACAGGAAAGACCTATCTTGCCATGGCTATGGCCATCTCTTCCCTTGTAAGAAAAGAGATTAGCCGAGTTGTTCTGGCCAGACCTGCCGTGGAAGCGGGGGAACGCCTTGGGTTTTTACCTGGTGACCTCTCTGATAAAGTAGACCCATATCTCAGGCCTCTATATGATGCCCTGCATGATATGGTCGATTTTGAAAGTACTCCCCGTCTTCTTGAGCAGGGTATAATTGAAGTTGCCCCCCTTGCTTTTATGAGGGGAAGGACATTAAACGATTCCTTTGTGATCCTGGATGAGGCACAGAATGCCACGACAGAGCAGATGAAGATGTTTTTGACCCGCCTTGGCTCCAATTCCAGGGCCGTTATAACAGGAGATGTGACTCAGACTGATTTACCAAAAGGAAAAAAATCAGGACTGATCCAGGCCATAGAAATATTAGATGGGATTAAGGGTATAAAGTTTGTCTACTTTTCAAGGGACGATGTTGTAAGGCATCAATTGGTTCAGAAAATCATAGATGCATATGAAAGGATGGAAAGCGGAAAAGAATGAGATCTCCTGTAAACGTATATATGTCTTGTGTTCCAGCAAGTTCGAATTCCTGCTGAACTATTACGATCCACGAACAAAAAAATATGGAAAAAACAAAGACTAAAACAAACGGTTCCAATACATCAAGAATAATATCATTGATAAAATCCAAGTCTCCTGAAAGAGCAGAGAGAGAGTCTCTCCCGGGAACCAGAAAAAATAGCGGCAGGTTCGAGCGCTGGTTCCGGCCGGAGGTTCAAAAATGGTATATCCTTACAGGCTTGAGTGTGATTATCTCCGTGCTTCTTTTTCCTAATCTCCTGACGCGCCCAAAGATGTACAGGCTTGGAGACGTGGCTGAACGTGATATCAAGGCCACTCATGAATTTCTTGTTGAGGATGAAGGCCTGACGGAGAAAAACAGGGATGCGGCTGTTAAGGCAGTGCTTTCAGTATATGACGTTGACCCGATGACTGCAAACATCATTTCCCGGATAAGAGGGGCATTTTCTGAAGGGAGGGCATATCAAAAGACCCTCTCTCAAAATAAAAAATCTAAATCGGTCCAAAGGGGAAACATTGATTATTTTAAGAGTCGATTTTTTGAAACGCTTGATGTTCTTCCCGATGAAAGGATTATTGATCCTCTTATTAAAGGTGGTTTTCCGGTTACCGTGGAGAATGCTGTGATCGGCCTGCTCGTCGGGCTCATTAAGAATGGCGTAGTTAGTGACGGGAAGATGTTGATGAAGCAGAAAGGAAAGGGGATCATACTGCATGATATCCACACGGGAAGGGAAAGCACGGTAAAAAATCCGGATTGCTTCTATGACTTAGAATCTGCCAAGGTTTTTATAAATGGACAAGTAAATTCATTAATAAACTCAACTGATTCTAAGGAACTGGCGGTTGTTGCAGCAAGACTGGCAGATTCTCTTATCAAACCTACTTTGACATTTAACAAGAGGGAGACGGAATTAAGAAAAGAGCTTGCGAGGAAATCTGTTACACCATTTTATTTTAAGGTCAAAAAAGGTGAGATGCTTGTCCGGGAGGGAGAAAGAATTACATCGGAGCATCTGCTTAAGTTACAGGAGCAATACAAGCTTTTGAAACGGAAGGAAGTGTTTGGTAGAATTCCTGCCATGGCGGTCCTTTTCGGTTTTCTTGTTTCTGCCATGTATCTTGCCGGGTTGATAAATAATCAGGCATCAAAGCTTGAAACAAAAGACCTCCTTCTGGATACTGTAACCCTTTTACTTATTTTTCTCGTGGCTATAGCTTCAAACTTTGTGTGCGATGAAATCGCGCGAGGTTTCAATTTCTTTACACCGAAGGCATTGTTATTTGCCATACCGGTTGCAAGCGGTGCGATGATTATTTCTGTTTTTCAGGGATTGATAGTTGCCGCCGGTTTTTCTTTTATCACCTCTGTGTTAGTTGCGTTCATTATCGGCGGCAGGATTGAATTTTTTATATTTTTTTTTATTGGTTCAATAATTGCCGCTCATGGCGTAACAGACTTCAGGGAGAGGGGTGTCTTTATTAAAAGCGGGGTTAAAGTAGGCCTTGTCGGCATTGTCCTTGCGCTTTCTATTGAAGCTTTGTATGGATGTCTGTATCCCATTGAGGCCCTCCTTGCTATTATATCTTCTTTCTTTGGCGGAGTTCTTTCAGGGGTTTTTGCCACAGGTATTTTGCCGCTCATTGAGATGTCTTTCAGGTATAATTCCAATATCAAACTCCTTGAGCTTGCTAACCTCGACCAGCCTTTGCTTCGTGAGCTTATGGTTCAGGCGCCGGGAACGTATCATCACAGCGTTATTGTCAGCAATATGGTAGAGGCTTCCGCGGAAGCTATAAATGCCAACCCGCTCCTTGTCAAGGTGGCTGCCTATTATCATGATATAGGAAAGATCGGGAAACCGCTTTATTTTATCGAGAATCAGGGAGGACGCGAAAACAAGCATGAAAAACTTGCGCCATCCATGAGCAGTCTGATACTGATCTCCCACGTAAAGGATGGTGTTGAGCTGGCAAGAAAATATAAACTCGGTAAGGAGATAGTCGATATTATAAGACAGCATCACGGGACAAACCTGATCACTTTTTTTTATGAAAAGGCCAGACAACAGGTGGAAAAAAAGGGCGGAAAATTTCTTCAGATCAAAGAAGAAGGTTTCCGTTACCCAGGGCCAAAACCACAGACCAAGGAGGCTGGCCTTATAATGCTTGCAGATGCTGTGGAGGCCGCTTCAAGGACACTCGTAGATCCCAATTCAGCACGTATACAGGGGATGGTACAGAAGATAATAAACAGGATTTTTTCAGATGGACAGCTTGATGAATGTGAGCTTACATTAAGAGATCTTCATGAGATTGCAAAGAGCTTCAATAAGACCTTGAGCGGTATTTTTCATCACCGGGTAGAATATCCTGAGCCGGTGACAAAAAGCACGAATACTCATTATCGCGAGTGTTTTGACGATTCAGGCAGTGTTGCTGCGAAGGGTGGAAATGGAAATACAGGTCAATTATCAGAAAAGTGTTCCCGGTTTAGAGAACCGGAAGATAAAAGAGATGCTCAAAACAGTCTTAAAAGACTTGGCCTGTCATGATAAGGAATTGAGTATTCTGTTTACTGATGATGAACGGATCTCAAAACTTAATTCTCAATATCTTGGAAGAGAAGGGCCTACCAATGTCCTTTCATTTTCAATGATCGGAGGACCGGATCCTGACGTTTTTACGCCAATGCTGGGAGATGTTGTTATTTCTGTTGAAACGGCTCTCAGAGAATCAAAAGAGAGAGGGGAGTCCCTGGAAAACACAGTCTGTCGTTTATTGATCCATGGGATATTGCATATATTCGGTTATGATCACGAGAAAACTGAATTTGAGGCAGAGAAAATGGAAAAAGAGGAAAACAGATTAATGGCGCTGATCATGGAGGAATAGGAAATGGCTCGTCTATCGGTTAATGTTGATCACGTGGCTACAATAAGGGAAGCAAGAGGAATTCAGGAACCTGATCCTGTCCTGGCCGCAGGCCTGGCGGAGCTTGCAGGTTCAGAGGGGATTATCTGTCATCTGAGAGAGGACAGGAGACATATTAATGACAGGGATCTCATGCTGTTGCGCCAGACCATAAAGACAAAACTGAACATGGAAATGGCTGCCGCGGAAGAAATAGTTGGAATTGCCATTGAGACCGGTCCGGATCTGGTTACTTTGGTTCCTGAAAAAAGGGAGGAGCTTACCACGGAAGGAGGTCTTGATGTCCTGGCGCGGCCGGATCATTTTCGGGGAGTGACCGAACGTCTTAAGGAAGCGGGTATCCAGGTTAGTTTTTTTGTGGATCCTGTTCCTGATCAGGTCAGGGCTGCTCTCGAGTGTGGCGCTGATATTGTGGAAATTCACACAGGCCATTATGCTGATGCATCTTCGGAATCAGAAATAGTTGAACAGTTTAATCGTATTGAAAAAGCCGTGGAAACCGGAGTAAATATAGGGCTTGGCATAAGCACCGGACATGGATTAAATTACGTTAATGTCAAGCGTTTCAAGGCATTGCCCGAGATAGAAGAATACAGCATAGGACACAGTATTGTGGCAAGGGCGGTCATGGTAGGCTTTGAGAGGGCGGTTAGAGAAATGGTTGAGCTTGTGAAGGATTTTTGAAATGATTTACGGGATAGGTGTTGACCTTGTAAAGATTCGCAGAATCGAAACTGTGATCAGGAGATGGGGAAGCAGATTTGTTCGGAGGGTGTTTACGCCTGATGAAGCTGAAATGTGTTACCGCAGGCATGCTCCTCATTATGCCTTTGCACTCAGGTTTGCAGCAAAAGAGGCCTTTTCAAAGGCCCTCGGTCTCGGTATGAAAAAAGGAATCAAGTGGCGTGAAATTGAAGTTTTTAATTATCCCGGAGGTAAACCGGGATTGAAACTTTATGGAACTTCTGCTGAAATCTGTAGAAAAAATAACATAACAGGAATTTACCTAAGTCTTTCGGATGAGGCTGAATATGGTATTGCTATGGTGGTGCTGGAAACGATAGATTCGGCCGCTGTCTGAACAAAAAATCCGTTCGGACATAATTTTAAATATTGAATATTACAACTATTCAGCCACCGATTCACACAGATGAACGCAAACAGGTTTAAATACAAAGAAATCACTGATATTATCCTTGGAAGTTTTTACAAAGCTTATAATGAGTCTAATGATGGATTTCTGGAACCTGTCTATGAAAATGCCTTATACCTAAAACCTGCATAAACTATTTTCAAGAAGAAAATTATGCTTTTAATATCAACGAATTACAGAAATGTTGTGCCTGTATAACA
>JAGGXA010000147.1 GCA_021163285.1 Deltaproteobacteria bacterium
TGTTATACAAGCACAACATTTCTGTAATTCGTTGATATTAAAAGCATAATTTTCTTCTTGAAAATAGTTTATGCAGGTTTTAGGTAATAATTGAACTTACCGGAACCTCAGAATAATAAAAAAACTTGACACAAAATCCAACATAAGTAATAAATTAAAAAGCACAAATAACGACCAAAGACTAAGGCTTGGACGGGATTTGGTTATTAGCTTTTCATTTTTAAGTTAATTTTTGGTTATGACAACAGACCCGGAGGATCTAGGTTGGCTTTAACAAAAGAAAAAATCATTAACAATATATACCATCAGGTAGGACTCAGCAAAAATCAATCCCGGGCAGTAATTGAAAGTCTTCTTGAAATTATGAAAAAGAGACTTGGAGACGGTGACAATATCCTGATAAGTGGTTTCGGCAAATTTGAGGTTAAAGAAAAGTCGCCAAGGAGGGGTAGAAATCCACAAACCACTGAGGACCTCCAATTAAGAGCAAGGAGAGTTGTTGTATTTAAGACCTCAGGCGTGCTCAGGAATAAAATCAATAATCTTAAAGGCTAACGATAAACGCCTGTTCAAAGCCCATAGCTTCTAATTTCTTCTCAATTTCTTCTGCTTTTAACAAAGTATTTGATTTAGAAACCCATACCTTATAAATAGTTCCTTCATCTTTGTTATGCTGAGTTGTTACTTGCACGTAATCGAAAATTACTTTTAACCTGCTTAAAAGCATAAACGCATTGTTTTTATTTTTAAATGCACCGATCTGAATAGTAAACACACCTGTATTCAAATCCTCTGCTTCTACAACAGGTTTAATACCCTGCTTTGTTTTAACTTCACCAACTTTTTTGCCAAGCGCTTCAATTTTTACCCTGACAACGCCCGCATTAACCAGGCCTATTTTCCTCGCTGCTGCATATGAAAGGTCGATAATCCTTCCCTTCACAAATGGCCCTCTGTCATTTATCCTCACAATAATATCTTTTTTATTATCGAGATTCAGAACCCTCACATATGTACCCATGGGGAGGGTCTTATGAGCTGCACTTTTGGCATACATATTATATTTTTCACCGCTTGAGGTAGTATGCCCATGGAACTTTTTGCCATACCATGATGCCTTGCCGAACTGAACAAAGCCATCGGATTCGGGCAATGGATAATATTTCTCACCATTAACCACGTATGGCCTGAAAGAAGGATGTCTGTTGGTTTCAGGAAGGATAATGTTTTTCGATGTTCGTCTGACATCTTTGATATAGGAAGACCCACGCGAACAAGCAGTAAAACTAAAAAGAACAAATAAACCTAAAACAAGATATTTTCTCATAACTTCGTTCCTGATAACGCAAAATATCTTCCATAATATCAGATAAAATGATAAATATACATTTTTTTCTTGAAAAAAGGGGCAACATCTGTTTGTGATATAATAAGTTGTTAATAATCTCTATTTATTTTTTACTTATTGTTGATATGAGCATTTTTCGGGTCATTTTTTCTGAGTCCCTTAACCCTGGTAAGTTGCCATCATGCAGATTAATTTTATGGAGAAAAGAACTGAGCCAAGAAACATCATTGATAAATATTATAGTGTGGAATTTTCAATTAATGAGGTTCCAATGGTTTATCAATTTAAGATATGGGATATTTCATCTAAAGGTATATGTATACTGATTAAGGAAGATTCCGCTTTATTAGAACATATAAAGATCGGTGATATATTAGAATTGAAGTACTACACCTTTGAATCATTAAAACCGGCTGAATACATAAAAACTGAAATCAGCCATATGACCAGAGATGACAGCGGACGATTTCAAGGACATTACCTGGTTGGAATATCTATCTTGGAGACCTGAAAAAAGTATAAATTTTCAGGTCTCCTTCATTAATGCTCAAAATGAGTTTAGTTTACACTTTTAACAATTCTCAAGTTCTCGTTCCAATGCTTCGGCGTGGGAATGCATACCATGTGGGTTCCCACGCAGGAGGATGTGAACTGTTATAATTTTCAATTGAGCGGAGACTTCATCCTTTAATCATAAAGGTATATTTGATAGTCTTTGCATTGTTAAATTCTGAGTTATACGTTCTCTCAAATAAAGTCGCCTGATTATCAAGATCAATAAAGAGAAGAGTTGAAGACCTTGTGCCGTAATCTGGACTTTTAATAAATATGGATGAGAGGGTCCTTTCCCATTCAATTCCTACTCCTGTATCAGGAAGGTACTTATCATGAGGTACTGAGCGGTCGCAAAGCATATGAAAAAGGGCCTCAGGATCCGGCTTAATTTGTGTTGATATTATATCTTCAAGAGCATGCTTTGCACGCAGGACTTTAGGCCATGGCGTATCTAACAACCGATTACTTAAGCCGTATATCCCTGATGTCAGATGTCGGAATTTATTCCCGCGGTTTGAAAACCAGTATATGAGTTTCTCCACTCCGAATATGAGATTAAAGCCATTATAACAGTCTGCAGTTCCTGCGAGCTTGACAAGATAATCATCAGGGCCTTCATTTCCGGACAAATAGTCAACCAGTAACTTTCCTCTTGAGGGCGCTTCTTTTTTATCAGATAAAGGATCCCGGTAATTAGTGATTGCAGCTAACTTTCCACTGGTGGTGATTCCGAACCATGTACCTCCGGCGCGCAAGTCTCTGCCGGCAAGGAGATCCGGGACATCTTTCCAAAAAGAGAGCGGCGCCGCAGGTCGGTCATAATATTCATCACGATTGGCAGCAATAATAAGCTTGTATTCAGGATGTGTGTTAATGGCCAAAACTACAAGACACATTTTGTTTCCCGATTCATTTTATTAAATATTCCTGACACTTAACAACTTTCTAATTCAAAGCCCTATTTATTTTTACTGCAACTTCACTCAGGTTTTTCAACCAGTCTTCAGCGAGAGGATCTGCGACTACTATTTGAGCGCCTGTTTCTTTTGCGATGGTCTCGGCGTCCTTTGTTGGAAACTGAGGTTGAATAAGGATGAACCTAATCTTTTTGCTTCGGGCGTAATTTATAAATGCCGCCATTTTTGTTGCGCTTGGTTCTTTCCCTTCTACCTCAATCGGAACCTGTTTTATACCATAGGCATCAGCAAAATATCCCCAGCATGGATGAAAAACAATGAATTCAGCCCCGGCGCTTCTGGACTCAAAAATTTTCCTGATATTTGAATCAAGCATATCAACTTCTGTTTGGAATATCTTGAAATTATGTTCATAAGTTTCCTTGTTAGCGGGATCAATAGTTATAAGGGCAGCCTTAATTATACCTCCCTGTATTTTGACAAGAGGCGGAGAAAGCCAGATATGGGGGTCGAGTCCGGTATCTTGTTCACAGGTTTCCTGCTTTTTTACCTGTGCCGTTATATCAAGATAATTTGAATCCATTCTCCTTTTTCTGATGTTCTGATCCGTATGAACAACCTGTATCCCGGGACTGACCTTTATGATTTTGTTCAGCCACGCCTTTTCAAACGGCGCTCCAACAGCAAAATATATTTTGGAATGAATCAGGGCCTTCATCTGTGTGGGCCTTGGTTCATAGGTGGCTGGATTTGAGCCGGGCGCAACCATTACTGAAACTTTTACCAGGTCTCCAGCGATCTTATTTACAAAGAATTTTTGAGGAAGAATACTTACCGTGACCTGACAAGGCTCGCCGGCCTGGACAACCTGAAAAACAAACAACGCCAAAAACAGAAAAACAATAGCAAAAATATCCTTTGATTTCATAGCAGCTTCCAAAAGGTAACCATTCGCAGGTTCAGGGTTCAACCGTTCAGGGTTAAGAATGAAAAAGACATTGAAGACCCGAAGTTCTCGGTGTAACCGTTTACGGGTTTGAAGGTTGAAGGTTAACAGCTCAATATGATTGCTTTGATTAATGGATTAATATTGATAATAAATGCAGGTTATTTTATTAATAATATATTAAACCTTCAGAATTCAAGGTTAATGAGGTCTCAAAAATATTGCCGAAACAAGCCGGGCAAAGATGGCCTGAAGCTGTGCGTCTGTCTGGGGAAGTTGTTTTGTCTTCGTTTTTAACCCTGAAAGGTGAATACGTGAACGGTTATAATGCTACTTTATACCATAACATAGTGTCAACGTAATTTGATTGAAAGAGTAAAGCGGTCCTGCATTGCAGTGTTAATGCTTACAAATCGACTGTTTTATTATAGGGCGTTTACCACAATTCTTTGTGAAAGAGGGATGAGAATCATGTTAGTTAGAGCCCTGCTTTTTATTACTGCATTTTTATTAACAAATGTCATGTGTCCTGCTGCTCAGGCCATAAAAACAGACAGGATTCCACCTGCCCTTGAACCGTGGGAGTCCTGGGTGCTTGATGGAGAAGACGCTCACTTTTGCCCAAGTTCATATAATAATGGAGCAAGACACAGATGTATATGGCCATCCCGGCTAAACCTCGAACTTGAACGCACAGGTGGCAGTTTCACCCAGAACTGGCTCGTTTTTAAAAAAGGCCTGATCCCGCTCCTGGGCGGAGCAAAACAATGGCCTTACTATGTAACGCTGGACGGAAAAGAAGCGCCTGTTATTGCAAAAAATGGACTTCCATCCGTTTACATGAAAAAAGGAAATCACCTTGTTGAAGGTCGCTTTATATGGGATGAAATGCCGGAAATGATCCATCTTCCGGAGGCATGCGGCCTGATCAGTCTGTCAATAAACGGCAAATCCGTGGATTTTCCCATGCTGGAAAAGGATGGGCGTTTATGGCTTCAAAAGCAAAAAATGACCGATCTTCAGGAAGAAAGCCTGATAATAAGTATCTTTCGTTTATTAGATGACACAATCCCCATGCAGGTGACAAACCTTATCAAAATAAATGTCTCGGGAAAAGCCGGGGAAATTGAAATTGACCCTGCGCTCTTTAAGGATTTTGTTCCCATGAGTATCAAGAGCAGGCTGCCCGCAAGACTTGGGGCAAATGGCGCATTAATGATTCAGGCGCGTCCCGGACGCTGGAAGATCCGGGTTATCACACGGTCGAAAGGGCCTGTAAGCGGGATCTGTGCTGTGAAAACGCCTTATGGTCAGGAAATCTGGTCTTTTAAATCACGGAACCAGCTCCGGTTGGTAAAAATATCGGGAGTTGCGCCTGTTGATCCCAATCAGACGGATATCCCAAATAGATGGAAGACATTCCCTGCCTTTATTATCAATGCCGGCGACAAGTTAACATTTAAAGAACTTCGCCGTGGAAATCCTGACCCTGCCCCTGACCGGCTTCGTCTGGATAGAACCTGGTGGCTTGATTTTGATGGAAAGGGATTTACCATTAAGGACCAGATAACAGGGACTCTGAGCAGTCAGTGGTATCTGGCAATGAATCATCCCGCTGCCCTTGGACGGATATCAGTTGACGGGGTGGATCAACTGATAACGAGCCATGGAAAAGACAAAAAGTCCGGGGTTGAGTTACGAAAGGGAAAAATTAATCTAATTGCCGAATCCAGGTTTACAGACTCAACCAAAACTTTGCCCGCAGTAGGGTGGGACCACGATTTTGAATCTCTTAAAGGCCGGTTAAACCTGCCGCCGGGCTGGCGGCTCTTCACGGTTAGAGGTGTTGACGCAATATCCGGTGCCTGGTTTGAAAACTGGACACTTTTGGACCTCTTTTTAGTCCTGTTAATATCTCTTGCCGTATTAAAACTTCACAATTGGCGATGGGGGTTGATAGCGCTTCTGACTATCGGTTTGTCCTATCACGAACCGGGTTCACCTCGCATCGTGTGGCTCAACCTGCTTGCGGCATCAGCCCTTTTACGATTTATCCCGGAGGGCCGGGTAAAAAAACTTGCAGGGATCTGGCGACTGGCTTCAATTGTTACCCTGCTCGCATTAGCCATCCCATTTATGGTTCAGCAGATCAGATATGGGGTCTATCCCCAACTGGAACTACCGAAACAAGTGTATCCAATATCAAGGATGGATAAAAATGAAGTAGCTTCACAGGCTGATTTTAAAAGAGCAGGGCAAAAGGCATTAAGGAACAGGAAGGCCCATTATAAATCCGGATCGATTGTTCAGTCATTCCAACTTCCTGAAACAAAAAGGTCTGCAGAAAGGTACGATCTTTTTACCCAGGACCCAAAAGCCCTGATACAGACAGGGCCGGGATTACCCAAATGGCGGTGGCGTTCTTATACAATGAAGTGGAATGGGCCTGTAAACAAAGATCAAGAGGTAAGACTCTGGTTGTTGTCGCCTTTGATCAATCTTCTCCTTTCCATTACGCGTGTTATTTTATTAGCGCTTTTGATCTATTGCCTTATTGGACTTCGCAGATTGAAAATACAGGCAAAGGATTTTACTTTTTCAGCGCTCCTGCTCTCTATATTTATCTTCCCGGGCTTTGCTGCTGGTGGTGAGGTTACCGCCGGATATCCTCCTCCTGAGCTACTAAAAGAGCTTAAGATGAAACTCCTTAAAAAACCGGACTGCCTCCCGGAATGCGCGGAAAGCCCTCGAATGGAAATAACCGTCAGTTTGGAAAGCCTGCGCATCATTTATCAGATTCATGCCGGAATCGACACTGCTGTCCCCTTGCCGGGATTTTCCGAATTGTGGATACCCAAAGATGTTTTTAATGGTTCCCGGCCTGTAAAGGGCCTGATGAGAGACAGAGATGGTTCTCTCTGGGTTTTTGTCCCTGAAGGCATTCACACAATAACTCTTATAGGAAATGCCCCGTCTGAAGACTCATTTCAGATACCTCTACCCTTGAAACCACACAGGGTAGTTATTCAGAGCCAGGGATGGGATGTGCAGGGAGTGGATAAAGATGGACGCGCCGGATCCAGCATAAAGCTGGTAAGAAAAGTGGAAAACAAGTCAAAAAAACAGGCCAAGGCAACGATTGCTCTTCTGCCTTTTCTTCATATTGAACGTAACGTATATCTGGGTTTAGACTGGCAGGTTTATACAACAGTAAGGAGATTAACCCCTGTCGGCGCCCCGGTTGTTATATCAGTGCCCCTGATCCCCGGCGAATCGGTGATTAGTGCCGGAATTTTGGTTGAAAATGGAAAGGCGCTTATCCATATGAAACCAAATGAAAGAAAAGTAACATGGAACTCTGCCCTGAAAAAGGAAGATATGCTCAAGCTTCGGTCGCCACAATCCGTGCCATGGACAGAGACATGGCTGTTGGATATCAGTCCTGTCTGGCACTGTGATTTTACAGGTATTCCGATCATTCTTCATCAGGATGAATCAGGTCGCAGGAGGACGAAGTGGGAGCCATGGCCTGGTGAAGAGGTCGAAATCAAAGTGACCCGGCCAAAAGCAATTCCAGGCCAGGTAGTTACTATTGACGATGCGAAATTAACATGTATTCCCGGTCGGCGTTTTAATAAAGTGGATCTGTCATTAAACATCAGGGCCAGCCAGGGCGGACAGCACAGGATTATACTGCCTGATGGATCGAAACTCCAACAGGTAAAAATAATGGGCAGCGAACAACCTTTAAAAAAGATGGGCAGCGAAGTAATCATTCCCATCCGGCCTGGAACGCAAAATATTGATGTGATATGGCATCAGGGGGCAGGTTCTTCCATATTAATTAAGGCTCCCAGGGTAAATATCGGCAAGGATGCGGTAAATACCGATGTAATCTTTAAAATGCCTGAAAACCGATGGATCTTATTTGCTGCAGGTCCCCGTTTGGGTCCTGCCGTCCTTTTTTGGAGTTATATTGTCGTCATCATCCTGGTGGCAATTGGTTTAGGGAGGATTCCATGGACGCCTCTGAAAGCCCGGCATTGGCTCCTTATAGGCCTTGGATTGACTCAGGTTCATCCCTTTACGGCAATCATGATATGCGGCTGGTTGCTTGCGCTTGGGCTTAGAAAGAAATACCAGCCACAGGGAGGATGGTTTTATTTCAACATACAACAGATCATACTTGCCCTGTGGACAATTGCCGCCCTGACAGGCATCTACTTTTCCATTCAAAAAGGCCTCCTCGGCATACCGGATATGCAGATAGCCGGCAATGGTTCATCAGGGTTCCTGTTACACTGGACCAAAGACCGGATTGGTTCAACCATGCCGCAGCCTTCAGTCCTTTCCCTTCCGTTGTATCTGTACCGTATACTTATGCTCTTATGGGCGCTCTGGCTTGCTCATTCCCTCTTGAAATGGCTCCGCTGGGGCTGGGACTGTTTTGGCGAGGGGGGGGTGTGGAGAAAAATCGTGTTACACAGGGGAAGGAAAAAAGAAAGGAAAAGCCCGGGAGAAGAGGAAAAAGGAACATCTACTTGATGCAGACTTTCCTTACCTGTGTGAATTCGGTCAAGCCAAGGCACACCTTTCTGATACCGTCCTGCATCAAGGTTGTCATGCCGTCTTTTATGCCCTGGGTCTTCAATTCTTTTATTTTGGCCCGGTTTTGAATCAGCGATTTCATCTCATCCGTGCCTGCAAGGAGCTCATGGATTCCGGTTCTTCCCCTGTACCCGGTATTATTGCATTGTGGGCAGCCCCGCGCTTTGTAAAGGAAAAAGTCATTATTATATTCAATGCCAAGAGAATCAAAATTACCATTATATGTACGTGCCAGTACATCAAATTCATTTTTTGTCGGGTGGTATTTCTCCCTGCACTCTTTACACAGGGTCCTTACAAGTCTCTGAGCAAGCACGCCCAAAAGGGCATCAGCAAAATTAAATGGATCCATTCCCATATCCAAAAGCCGGGTTATAGTTTCCGGCGCACTGTTTGTATGGAGGGTGCTAAAAACCAGATGGCCGGTCAAGGATGCTTCAATGCCTGTTGACACTGTTTCCTTGTCACGCATTTCACCTACCATTATTACATCAGGATCCGCCCTTAAAAAGGCCCTCATGGCAGTTGCAAAATTAAATCCTATTTTAGAATTTATCTGTACCTGGCGAAGACCATCCTGGGTAATCTCAACAGGATCCTCCGCCGTCCATATCTTTGTCTCAGGTTTGTTTATATAGGCAAGCGCTGCATGGAGGGTAGTTGTTTTCCCGCTGCCGGTTGGACCTACCACAAGGACAATACCGTATGGTTTTGTGATAGTCTCTTTAAACAGGTTCAAATTTCTCTCACTCATTCCCATCTTATCAAGAGAAATCGGCTCTCCAGCCGCCAGTATTCTCATGACGACATCCTCATTTCGACCTGCCGTGGGAATGGTAGCCACCCGAAGCTCAATGTCTAACGGAGCAAATTTCTTGAATTTAATCTTTCCGTCCTGCGGAAGGCGTCTCTCGGCTATATCCAGGTCCGACATGATCTTTATCCTGGAAATGAGGGCTTTTTGATATGAAAAGGGAATAGTCTGGTAAACCTGGCATGCCCCATCTATCCTGATCCTTATTACGGCATTTTTATTCCCCTGGCGAGGTTCAATGTGGATATCTGAGGCTCCACGGTTATATGCATCTATAATGATCTTGTTGACAAGCTGAACAATAGCGCTGTCTTCCTCTGTTATCACCTCAATTTCTTCTTCGTAATCCTCTCTGCCTGTGTTGAGTTGTCCAAGGATGTCCTCAATGCTGCCCGTTTCAACCAATGAACCAGTTGCTTTTTTATTAAGGAACATATCTATCATTTTATGGATATCCTCCTCAAAAGAGACGCAATATTCAAATTGAGTGGCCGGGAAAAGCTTTTTTACGGCATCTCTTGCCGACAGGGAAGCGGGAGCTTCCATTGCAACAACTATCTTATTGCCTGACCGTGCAACCGGAATAAATAAGTTGGATCTAAGGTACCCTGGTTTCAGTCCCTTCAATAATTCATCAGGAATAGACATTTTTTGATCGTATGGGATAAAACGGGTCTTATAATAATCGGCTGATGATTTCCCTACTCTCTCCTTTGGGATATGAAGGTCATTGATCAGGACTGATTCCACAGGCCTGTCTGTCCTTCTTGCCAGGGACATGGCATCTTTAAGGTCATTAGCTGTAATAATGTTATTCAGGACAAGGGAACCGAATTTTGTAGACCTAAGCTCCCGCGTAGTCTTTTGATTCTTAAAAAATGCAATACCGAGGGTCTTTGCGATGGCCTGAATTGAAGACTCATCTTCCTTGTCAAAGAATCCCCCTGATTTTTTGTTAATCAACTGCATTACTCCAAGGAGATACTTATTACAGGAAATGGGCGCGACAAGCACCTGATTCGTATTATAGCCTGTTTTTTTATCCCAGCTACTATCAAATTTTAATTGGGGATTGATCCCTTTTAACTTCACCTCGTCATGAACATCGTTAATATTTAAAAGCCTTCCGGTTGTTGCGCAGTACCCTGCAATGCTCCTGTTATTAATAGACAGATGTATCTTTTTTATTTCGTTTCCAGTCTTGATCCTTGAAATAAGCTGCTTTTTTATTCCGTCAATTGCATATATCGTGATCCGGTCAGCATCAAAAAGCAAGAGGATATCATCCTGGAGGTTAAGCAGGATATCATCCGTGTCTCTTGCTGAGTGTATCCTGTTTGTAATGCTGTTCAGTTTTTTTTGATATTCGAGTTGCTGCTCAAGTGTTTTTTTCATCTGATAAATTGTTACCGTTCGCAGGTTCAGGGTTCAAAAGAAGGGTAACTGTTTACGGGGTTAAAGGTTGAAGGTAGAAGGTAAAAGGTTAATAGCTCAATATTCAGGGTAATAAATTATGGATTCCCGGCATCCTTCAATAAATTCAAGAAGTGGTTTACAATTTGGCATCCTTCATTTTTACTTAACACTTGGCAGAAAAGTGGCAGCGGCATCCTGCCGCTGATTTAAGAGGCTGTAAGCCTTTTCTGCAATTTACAATTTTTAGTTCCACCTAAATCCTGCATAAACTATTTTCAAAAAGGAAGTTAGGCTTTTAATATCAGCAAGTTATGGGAATGTTGTGCTTGCATGATACGCATCAATTTGAATGAGGCCATAAAGGCTGGGATTTTTGAA
>JAGGXA010000103.1 GCA_021163285.1 Deltaproteobacteria bacterium
GACTTGAAGTATCGTAATACGTCTGCGTCCTTGCCGCCTTGCACCTGCCTGCAACAGGCAGGTCTTCGGCAAACTCGACGCTTGCAGGATTTAGGTGGAACTAAAAATTGTAAACTGCAGAAGAGGCTTACAGCCTCTTAAATCAGCGGCAGGATGCCGCTGCCACTTTTCTGCCAAGTGTAAAGTAAAAATGAAGGATGTCTAAATGTACTTTCAGTGCGCTTCAAACTCTATTCATATCGGTAGTTAAATGGCGCAATCGGAAGTATCTCCGGCAAGCTTTAAGAGCGCATGATTTAAAGTCGGCAGGACTACCAAAAGATTATCTCTTGATCCGCCCGGGCTGCCGGGCACATTGATAATAAGACAGGCATGTCCGGAATTCATTGTGCAACCGCTCAAGGGATATGGCCGGGCATATCTAACCCCGACTATGGCACGTGAAAGCATGGCATGTGGTGTTTTTTTCAGGCTTGCCGCGCGCATTGCCTCTGCCATGCCGGGGACATCATAATCAATAACTTCTTTCATTGCTTCGGGAGTTACATCCGAAGGACTCATGCCTGTTCCTCCGGAAGTTACTATTAAAGATAATCTGTCTTTATCAACCCACGCAATAAGTTTATCCACGATCAACCGAATGTCATCAGGGATTATCTCTTTTTTTTCAAGTATGAAACCTTGCTCATTAAGTATCTTCGCTACAATTTCACCGCTTTCATCTCTTCTGAGTCCTTTAGAGCCTTTATCACTGATTGTCAGAATTCCAACCCTGATTTTTATCTCCATACTACACCATTATTCATTTTCCCTGGCGGCTGCTATCACTTTTTCAGCGAACTGGGCCGGCAACTCTTCATAATGAGAGTGTTCCATCCTGAATGTCCCTCTGCCTCCTGTAATGGCATTCAGATCAAGGGCGTACTTCAGGATTTCCGACATGGGAGCCTCTGCCATTATCACCTGGTTTTTTCCATCAACCTCCATCCCGAGCACTTTTCCTCTCCGTCCGTTCAGGTCGCCCATAACATCACCCATAACATCTTCGGGTATGCTTATTTCCATTTTCATGATCGGCTCAAGCAGAATAGGATTCGCCTCCTGGATTCCCTTTTTGAAACACATCTTTGCAGCTATTTTAAACGCCATTTCCGATGAATCGACATCGTGAGATTTACCGTCAAAAAAACGTACCTTAAGGTCAACAACAGGATAACCGGCAAGTATACCGCTTTCAAGCGCTTCATGAAGTCCTTTTTCCACGGCAGGCACAAAATTTCGGGGCACATTCATTCCGGTTAATGCCTCTTCAAATTCAAACCCTGCATCCTTCGGCAGGGGAGAAATATCAAATTGCACCTCGGCAAATTGCCCTCTGCCACCTGATTGTTTTTTGTGCCGGTAAACAACCTTTTTAACTGTTTTTTTGATCGTTTCTCTGTACGGTACTTTGACAGGGTTAAGATTTACCTCAACCCCGAATTTGCGTTGAAGTTTTTCGCAGGTTGTTTCGAGGTGTATCTGCCCCGTACCTGAAAGGATAACCTCACCCGTGGATTGCCCCCTTTCAAGTCTGAGGGTCGGATCTTCTTCAAGAAGTCTGGATAAAGAAGAAAACACCTTGTCTTCACTTCCCTTGACACTGGCTTCGATTGCGTAGGAAATTACGGATGGAAGCGGTTCCGACGGTTTATAAATTATCGGATTCTCAGCCGTACACAGGGTGTCACCTGTAGATGTCTCTTTCAGTTTGGCTATGGCTACAATATCGCCGACACTTGCCATATCCAAAGACTGCTGCTTTTTCCCTTCTATAAGAAGTAACTGTCCAAACTTTTCTTTGACATCTTTATTGGCATTATAAATTGTAGAATCGGATTTAACACTTCCTGAATATACTCTCAACAATGTAAGCTTGCCGGCAAAGGGATCTGCAATAGTTTTGAATACAAGGGCGGAAAAAGGAGCATCAGGGTCAGGAGCTATTTCGATCTCCTCTTCCGTCCCGGGTTTGGTCCCTTTTTTAGGCGCTCTTTCAATTGGGGACGGGAGACCTTTTACAATAAGATCCATTAACTTCGCGACACCCATATTTAAGGTAGCGGAACCGCAGACAATGGGGATTACTATTCCTGATTTGATACCATCTATAAAAGTTTTTTCAATTTCGGAGGTTTGAAGTTCTTCACCTTCAAGGTATTTTTCCATTAATTGATCGTTAAGTTCAACAATGTTTTCTATCATTTTCTCGCGCCATTCCCCGGCAAGATCTTGCATTTCGGCGGGTATATCTACAGTCTCGAATTTCCCTGTACCATCTTTGGAATAAAGAAAGGCCTTCATTTTAACAAGATCAATCAGGCCGGTGAAGTCTTCTTCAGCGCCTATGGGGAGGTATACCGGAGTGGCCTTTATCTCAAGAACCCTGGCAATCTCATCCACAATTTTGTAAAAATCCGATCTTTCTCTGTCTAATTTGTTTATAAAAATAATTCGGGGGAGTTTTGATTCATCCGCAAATGCCCAGACCTTTTCCGTTCCCACTTTTAAGCCTGCAACAGCGTCAATCAGCAAAACCACTCCATCGGCAGCCTGTAGGGAAGACTTGCTGTCGGAGAGAAAATTATCTTCTCCCGGTGTATCAATTATATTAATTAATTTCTTATTCCAACTTGTATGGTGGAAAGAAGTGCTGATGGTAATTTTTCTTTTTATCTCTTCCGGTTCAAAATCAAGATTGGAACTACCGTCATCTACCTTGCCCAGCCTTGAGGTCGATTTTCCATTAAATAGCATAGCTTCAGCAAGAGAAGTCTTTCCTGACCCACCGTGAGCAATAAGAGCCACGTTTCTCAACTGTTCGGATTTTCTTTCCATATACAACCCCCTCCTTGATCAATACTGAAATAAGTTAAAAATAAATACATCAACTATCAAGGTAAAGTCAAGCCAAGAATCTTTAAATACATTTTTTTTCATTGCCAATTCATGTAAAAATGTTTATTTTAAATAGTTTAAATTAAGATAAGTATAACCTGGCCTAAAGATGTGATACCGGAATGTTAAGTTATATTTGTGCGAGCCTTTATCCTCGTTCCCGCGTGGGAACGTATATTCGGATGCTCTGCGCCTTCTGCCCGCACAAGGCCGCCGCAGAGCAACGGTTACTGTGAAATTAAGGATTTGCTTGTTTTGTTGCTGCAATATCTCATAGAAACATTTATGGTTCATATAAAAGATCAAAAAGGGTTTTCTCAAAATACTATCAGGAATTACCGTATAGATTTGAAGCAGTTTTCAGGTTTTTTGGTCTCAAGAGAGAGGACGGCCTGGTCTAAAAAGGATGGGCCTGATATCGGGGATATTGATGGCCCGGTTTTAAGAGAATATCTCGGAAACATGTACGGTCGTTACAGACGTTCTACCATCTCACGAAAGCTTTCTGCAATTCGTTCATTATTTCTCTTTCTCGAAAAAAAGAGATTAATCACGGATAATCCCGCGGCAGACATTGCTACGCCTAAGCAGGAGAAATATATACCCTCCTGTCTTACGGTAGATGAGGTCTTCAGACTCCTTGAAAGGCCTGAAAAAGAAAAGCTTTCCGGAGTGAGGGATTTGGCTGTCCTTGAAATTCTCTATTCCTGTGGATTCCGTGTGAGTGAAGTTGAGTCCCTGAATGTTTCAAGTATTGATTTTGATGAGCGACTGATAAAGGTAACAGGTAAAGGTGATAAAGAACGGATTGTTCCCGTCGGCAGGCAGGCGCTCACTGCCGTAACGGATTACATCCATGCTACCCGGGATATCAGAAAGAAGCTGGGGTATGATCCCCAGGATGGTCCTCTATTTCTCAATATCAAAGGTGGCCGCCTTTCAGTGAGGAGTATCGGCAGGATTGTAAAACGATATGCATGTGAAAGCGGGTTGACGTCCGACATCAGCCCGCATTCCATGAGACATACTTTTGCAACCCATATGCTGGATGGAGGCGCGGATCTCAGGTCGGTACAGGAACTTCTGGGTCATGTGAACCTTTCAACCACGCAGAAATACACACATGTAAGTCTTGACAGGTTAATGAAAGTATATGATAAGGCTCATCCAAGGAGCTGAACAAAATTTTGACGTGCGCGATTCTTGTAATCCGTGTCGTGAAAGGATTTATAATATGAGTGAAACGGTTTTTCAGAAAATAAGAGCGACAACTATCCTTTCAGTCAGAAAAGATGGCAGGGCTGTTATGGCCGGAGATGGACAGGTAAGCCTTGGCGATACCATTATGAAACATAGCGCCGTAAAGGTTCGTTACATGTATGATAGCCAGGCGCTTGTAGGTTTTGCAGGTGCGGCGGCAGACGCCTTTAACCTGTTTGACAAGCTGGAAGCAAAGCTTGAAGTCTATAACGGGAACCTCACCAAGGCTGCTGTTGAGCTGGCTAAGGACTGGAGAACCGACAAGATATTAAGACGCCTTGAAGCCATGCTTCTTGCCATGGATTCAGAGCATACCTTGATAATTTCAGGTACAGGGGATGTTATAGAACCTGATGAATCTGTAGCCGCAATCGGTTCCGGCGGACCATATGCACTTTCAGCGGCAATTGCGCTGACGGAACACTCCGATCTGGATGCAAAAGCTATTGCCTGTGAAGCGATGAAGATTGCAGCTTCTATCTGTGTTTACACAAATGAGCATCTAATCATCCATGAACTTAAACGGGATATTAATAATTCCTCATTAAAGTGAGATTCCCATCATATTTAAGATAATGGTTTCAGGGTTCAGCTTTCCATTATTTTCCTTCGGAAGCTGTCCGGGAATAGCAATTTTTTCCAAAATCAAGGCTTGCGAAAAAAAATACCGCAGGCATTATAGTTGATGTCGGAGTCTCGCACGCTCGCTTGGGGACGAGGACGAAATAACATCCCCAGGCAGGCGCACAGATTTAGATTACCTTTAAAATTTGCATACATGCAATCTTATAAAATATAAAATAAAGACGAGGTTAAAAAAATCATCTTATGAAAGTCTTAACACCGAGAGAGATTGTTTCGGAACTGGATAAATATATCATCGGCCAGGACGAAGCCAAACGTTCGGTTGCCATTGCCTTGAGAAACAGGTGGCGCCGTCAGCAGGTTCCAAAAGAATTGAGGGATGAAATCGCGCCAAAAAACATCATTATGATAGGCCCCACAGGAGTCGGAAAAACAGAAATCGCCAGACGTCTGGCCCGTCTGGCCAATTCACCTTTTCAAAAGGTAGAGGCCACTAAATTCACCGAGGTGGGTTATGTCGGACGGGATGTGGAATCAATGATCAGGGACCTGACGGAGCTGGCAGTCAATATGGCCAAAAAAGAAGAGCAGCAGGTTGTTGAAACCAAGGCCCAGGAGCTGGCCGTTGAAAGGATGCTCGATATACTTCTCCCTAAAAAAAGGGAAGAAGTCCATGAACCGGAGGAGGCTGACAAGGAAAGGATATTAGAGGTAGTCAAAACTGATAAGGCTGAAAATTCCACACGTGAGAAACTGCGGCGTATGCTAAAAAAAGGCAAGCTTGATGAACGTTACGTGGAGTTGGAGGTAGCCAACTCCAACATGCCGATGGTTGAGATTTTTTCGAGCGCCGGCATCGAGGAAATGGAATTCAACATCAAAGAGATCTTCGGGAACATGTTCCCGCCCAAGAAGAAAAAGAGGCGCGTGAAAGTTCCTGAGGCAATGGAAATCATCTTTCAAGAAGAATCCCAAAAGCTTATCGACATGGAAAAGGTGGTTGATAAGGCAATAAGTCTGACAGAACAAAACGGTATTATTTTTCTGGACGAACTGGATAAGGTGGCGGGTTCCGACAACGCTTCCGGCCCGGACGTTTCCCGCGAGGGCGTTCAAAGGGACCTCCTGCCTATTGTGGAAGGCTCCACAGTTACCACAAAATATGGGATGGTAAAGACTGACCATATCCTGTTCATCGCGGCAGGAGCCTTTAACGTGAGCAAACCCTCGGATCTGCTGCCTGAATTACAGGGACGGTTTCCCATAAGAGTAGAGCTAGATTCTCTCACAATGAAGGACTTTATCAGGATACTCACCGAACCGAAAAATGCATTGATTATTCAGTACAAGGCCCTGCTTGCCACTGAAAAAATTGATCTCATATTTGAAGATTCCGCTATCAGCGAAATTGCCGGGATTGCAAGCAATGTAAATGACCGTATGGAAAATATCGGCGCTCGCCGCCTTCACACAGTTATGGAAAAGCTTTTAGAGGAAATATCCTTTGACGCTCCTGATATGGACGATAATTCAATCCATATTACAAAAAAGTACGTAGAGGAAAAATTGGAAGGTATCCTGGAAGATGAAAACCTGAGCAGGTACATCCTGTGATCAGCCATTCAGACCGGGCCATGGTCCTCATAGAGGCCCTCCCATACATCCAGAGGTTTAACAGGTCTACCTTTATTATCAAATACGGCGGTCATGCCATGGTAGATGAGGAGCTTAAACAGGATTTTGCCCTTGATATTATCTTGATGAAGTATGTTGGTTTAAACCCTGTAGTGGTCCATGGCGGAGGGCCCCAGATAGGTGAGTTTTTAAAGAGATTGTCAATTAAATCTGAATTCGTAGACGGCTTTCGTGTAACGGATAAACAGACAATGGATATAGTGGAGATGGTCCTTGTGGGCAAGGTAAACAAGGAGATAGTGAATTTTATTAACCGTAACGGCGGATGTTCCGTAGGATTGTCGGGCAAGGATGGAAAGCTCTTTACGGCCAGGAAGATGAAGTATATGAAAAGGAAGACAGATGAGCAGCCGCCTGAAATAATTGATATAGGCATGGTAGGGGAGATCACATCCGTTGATAACAGTATATTGAATAGTCTGATAAATAGTGAGTTTATTCCGGTTATAGCGCCTGTAGCTGCCGGAACCGGAGGAGAAACTTATAATATTAATGCGGATCTTGTGGCAAGCCGCATAGCTGCATCCCTGAATGCCAGGAAATTGATCCTGCTGACGGATACGAAAGGTGTTCTTGATAAGCAGGGCAATCTGATTTCCACCCTCAGGATGGAAGAAGCGAACAGGCTGATCAAGGACGGGACCATCAGCGAAGGTATGATACCAAAGGTAAACTGCTGCCTCGAGGCCCTCGGAGGCGGTGTTAAAAAAACACATATTATTGACGGACGTAAAAAACATGCTATCCTGCTGGAAATTTTAACAAAAGTCGGTGTAGGAACAGAGCTGATACATTAAAACATCAGGAAATAAGGGAACGGGAAGGAAATAATCTCAGCATATCGCGCAGAATTTTTGTTCGTCTTCAAGGCGTGGTAACAGTTGCATAGTGAACTATACAACTGTTACCGCAACGTAGATTATTTTCTGTAAGTTATCTAAGGGGTTCAGGGTTCTATTCTTATTCCTGAACTGTATCTATGATGCGTATTGACAAGAAGAGGAGCCAAAATGCCCCCCTTCACTTCAGCTTTCAACCTTCAACCTTTTTAACCTTCAACCTTTAACCTAAACACCTGATCAGTTACTAATGAAGGATATATCTTATGAATAACAATTCAAAAACAGAGATGACTATACAGCTTGCAGACAAATATATGTTTCAGACATATAGCCGTTTTCCCATAACTCTTGTCAAAGGTGACGGGTGCCGGGTCTGGGACGAAAATGGAAAGGAATACCTTGATTTTGTCGGAGGTATTGCCGTCTGTGCCCTTGGCCATTGCTCTCCCTTAGTAAGCAGAACGCTTGAGGAGCAGTCCAAAAAACTCATTCATGTCTCAAACCTTTATTACACAAGACCCCAAGCTGAGCTTGCAGGCCTTCTTGTTGAAAATTCCTTTGCAGACAGGGTCTTTTTCTGTAACAGTGGGGCAGAGGCAAACGAAGCGGCCATCAAACTTGCGCGCCGTTATTCTCATGAAAAATTTGGTCCGGAGAGACATATAATCATCTCAATGGAAAATTCCTTTCATGGCCGAACCATGGCCACACTTTCCGCTACAGGTCAGGATAAAGTACGGGGTGGATATGACCCCCTCCTTGGGGGATTCAAGTTCGTGCCGTTTAATGATATCAAAAGCCTTGATGACAAAATGGATGAATCCGTCTGCGCAGTAATGCTTGAACCTGTCCAGGGAGAGGGAGGGGTTATCTGCCCTGATCCTGATTATTTAAAAAAGGTAAAAAATTTATGCAGGGATCGTGATATCCTTTTGATTTTTGACGAAGTACAGGTCGGAATGGGCAGGACAGGCAAGCTTTTCGCTCATGAACATTACGGTGTAACACCTGATATTATGACACTGGCAAAGGCCCTTGGAAATGGTTTGCCAATCGGTGCAATGCTTGCGGTTGATGAATTAAACCAGGCATTTGGACCTGGAAGCCATGCCACCACCTTTGGGGGCACACCTCTTGTCGCGGCTGTTGCGTCAGCCGTGCTTACAAGCCTTCTGAAAGATGGGTGGATCGATCATGCAGACAGGGTCGGTTCATATTTTAAGGCAAGGATTGAAGAACTTGCCGAAAAATATAGTTTTATTAAAGAGATCAGGGGTCTTGGCCTTATCATTGGAGTTGAAATGGACAGACCTGCCGCTCCTGTAGTAAATGCCTGCCTGAAAGAGGGTGTCCTTATAATTTCCGCACAGGAAAAGGTTATTCGTTTCCTCCCCCCCCTTATCGTTGGCAGGGAGGAAATAGACTCGCTTATCAGGACATTGGACAAGGTTATGGGTGAGCTTGACTCATAGGAGGCTGTCCGAAAATGCCCTCTTTCCCAAACTCTGCGTTAGGCTCAAAAAAATTATTCTCGAAATATCAACTATATGTCTGCGGTAATTTTTTTCGCAAGCCTTGATTTTGGAAAAACTGCTATTCCCGGACAGCCCCCATAGGCACTTCCCGCCGTCAATTTCATGCAATGACGTATCTGTATATGTTCGCCGTGTCATGTTTGCAAAATGGTCTCGACATACCATCGAGTATGCCTGTGCCCTTTTTTTATTCATATGCCTTGAAGTTGCAGGCATTTCCATCACTTTATAACAAAGGCCGGTGGTAAATCAGCTTTGATAGTGCAACAATCCGTAAACACTTAGAATTTAATTTATAATTTCAGGAACAATAATATGAAAAAAGACCTTTTAAGCATAAGAGACCTGACAAAGGATGAGATTGTTGACCTTATAAACAGGGGACTTGAGATAAAAAAAGGGGGCAGAAGCACTAAAAGGCCCTTAAGAGGATATACCATGGGACTTATATTTGAGAAGGCCTCCACGAGGACGCGTATATCCTTTGAAACTGCCATGTTCCGGCTCGGAGGCGAGACCCTTTTCTTAAGTGCCGGGGATACTCAGATGTCAAGGAATGAAGAGGTCAAAGACAGCGCACGGGTTCTGTCCCGTTACCTCGATATTCTCGTTATCAGGACATTTTCTCAGGAGTTTATCGAGGAAATGTCTGAATGGGCGGATATACCTGTGATAAATGCCCTGAGCGATCTGTATCATCCATGCCAGATATTGAGCGACCTTATGACCGTAAAAGAGAAAAAGGGGACTCTTAACGGGTTGAAAGTCGCCTGGGTCGGCGATGGTAATAATGTTGCTCATTCATGGATAAACGCCTCCCGGCTTTTGGGATTTGATCTGGTTATGGCTTGCCCCGCCGACTACAAACCCAGGGCGGAAATTCTTGAAGGCACAGAGGATAATATCAGGCTGATGGATAATCCAATTGATGCCGTGCGAGATGCTGATATTATTAATACTGATGTATGGACAAGCATGGGTCAGGATTCGGAAAGGGAGCAGAGGGTTTTGGATTTCCAGGGCTTTCAGGTGAATAAAGCCGTGGTAGAGACAGCAAAACCGGATGTCCTTGTCATGCACTGCCTTCCTGCCCACCGGGGTGAAGAAATAACGGATGAGGTGCTGGAAGGTCCCAATTCAGTTGTTTTTGATCAGGCTGAAAACAAGATGCACGTCCATCAGGCTATTCTTGAGAAATTTCTCGTTACGCAAGGAACGAGGACGAAATAATTTCCCCGAGCAGGCGCACGGATTCAGATCGGGTTTGCCCGATCTGAAAGTACGAATCTAAGGTGTACCCTGCTGAACAATTACCTCATTACGAGTTGAAAGGAGATAAAAGTTGAGTGATAAGATCAATAAAATAATTCTTGCCTATTCCGGAGGTCTTGACACCTCCGTCATACTGAAGTGGCTCCAGGAGACCTATGATTGCCCGGTTGTAGCTTACGCCGCAGACCTGGGCCAGGGTGATGAGATAGACGAAATAAATAAAAAAGCTCTCAATACCGGAGCGGAAGAGGCCATCGTTGAAGATCTTAAAGAGGAATTTGTCCATGATTTTGTCTGGCCGGCCCTAAGAGCAAACGCCATATATGAATCTACCTATCTCCTGGGAACATCCCTTGCGAGACCACTTATTGCCAAAAGGCAGGTAGAGACAGCCAAAAGGCTTGGAGCTGATGCCGTATGCCATGGCGCTACGGGAAAGGGCAATGACCAGGTGAGGTTTGAACTGGCATATATGGCCTTAAATCCCGGCCTCAAAATCATTGCGCCCTGGAGAACCTGGGAGTTTAAGGGCAGAGAAGACTTAATAGATTATGCCCGTTCAAAGGACATCCCGGTGCCTGTCACAAAGGAGAAACCTTATTCAACTGATCGGAACCTCCTCCACATAAGTTTTGAGGGCGGGATCCTCGAAGATACCTGGGAGGAACCACCTGAAGATATGTTTATACTCTCCGTATCTCCTTTAGACGCGCCTGATAAGGCCACGGATATCGAGATTGAATTTAAAGAGGGAGATCCCATATCAGTTGATGGTGAGGAGATGTCGCCGGCCTCTCTCCTTGCCTTTCTTAATGATACAGGCGGCAGGAATGGAATAGGCCGAGTGGATATGGTGGAAAACAGGTACGTGGGCATGAAATCAAGAGGTGTTTATGAGACACCCGGAGGAACCATTTTAAGGGTTGCCCACCTTGCTATGGAATCAATCACCCTTGACAGGGAGGTTATGCATTTACGGGACAGCCTTGTGCCACGATATGCCGAGATGATCTATTATGGCTACTGGTTTTCTCCTGAGAGGGAGATCCTGCAGAAACTGATCGATGAGACCCAAAAAGAGGTAACCGGTGTTATAAGATTGAAACTATACAAGGGTAACTGTACAGTGACCGGGAGAAAATCAGAGAGATCTCTATACCACTCAGGGTTTGCCACATTTGAGGGTGATGAGGTCTATAATCAACAAGATGCAGCGGGATTTATAAGGTTAAACGGCCTGCGCCTGAAGATCGCTCAAATGTTGAAAGAAAGGCAAAAGACATAAGGAACGACAACAGTTCCCTGTGAATTTACAATTTCTTCAGGCTGCTTCGCTTCGCTTGCAATGAAGGCGGGTGAACTCGCACCCGGCCCTGTTATTGCGAGGAGCTGAAGGCGATGTGGTAATCTCTCATAGTTCTTTTTGCCGGGAATTGCCGGTATAACAATAAAAGGATTAATTTATGGTTCAAAAGGTTTGGGGCGGGCGGTTTAAGGAAGAAACCGACGTCCTTGTCAATAAGTTCAACGCGTCTATCGGATTTGATCAACGTCTTTATGCCCAGGATATCGAAGGTAGCATTGCCCACTGTTTGATGCTTGCCAGGCAGGGAATCATTACTGATGATGAGGCATCGCAGATATCAAATGCATTGAGAACAATAAAAAGAGGCCTTGACCGGGGGGAGTTCCGCCTTGATGACAGTTATGAAGACATTCATACCTTTGTGGAAAAGACCCTTATTGAGAAGATCGGGGCCATCGGTGAAAAACTTCACACCGGGAGAAGCCGGAATGACCAGGTAGCCCTGGATATCCGTTTGTATGTCAGGCATGTTATAGAAAAGATACTTGGCCTTATCAAAGAGGTTGAAACCTCATTTATCCTTCTTGCTGATAATAATTTTGACGTGGTTATGCCTGGTTACACCCATATGCAGCGTGCTCAGCCGGTACTTCTGGCCCATCATCTCCTTGCCTATTACGAGATGTTAAAAAGGGACGAAAAACGGTATGAAGAGACCCTGAAAAGGGTAAACATCCTGCCGTTAGGCAGTGCGGCGCTTGCAGGATCCACCTTTGATCTTGACAGGGAGATGGTTGCAAAAGAGCTGGGCTTTGAAGGAATCAGCCAAAACAGTATGGATGCAGTTAGTGACAGGGATTTTGTGCTGGACTTCCTTTTTTCTTCTTCCGTCCTGATGATGCATTTGAGCAGGATCAGTGAGGAACTTGTGATCTGGTCAAGCCAGGAATTCGGTTTTGTCCTGATATCTGATGCATTTTGCACCGGCAGCAGCATTATGCCTCAGAAGAAGAATCCTGATCTGCCGGAACTGATAAGGGGAAAGACAGGCAGGGTCTATGGAGATCTTATCTCCCTTTTGACCGCCATGAAAGGACTTCCCCTGTCTTATAACAAGGATATGCAGGAGGACAAGGAGGCGCTCTTTGACGCTGTTGACACGGTTGAGATATGTCTGCTTGTTATGGCCAGGCTCCTCGGCAATGTCTCGTTTAGCTCTGAGAGGATGAGGGCGGCCTCTGAAAAGGGTTTCCTGACAGCCACAGACCTCGCGGACTACCTCGTAAGAAAGGGGATGACATTCCGGGAGGCCCATGAAGTAGTAGGAAAAATAGTACTCTTTGCCATAGAAAATAAAAAAGAGCTTCATGAACTTACCCTGCATGAAATGAAGAGTTTTACCATCAGGATCGATGAAGATGTTTATGATTGGCTTGATACCATATCATGCATAAACAGAAGAAACATCCCGGGCGGAACAGGCAGTGACATGGTAAGGAAAAGCATAGCAAGAGCTAAAGAGGAGTTAGGAATTTGAGTCTTTCAAAAAAAGCGCAGGTTTTTCTTCTTTTATTTGCGTTGGTTTTTATAACTATCCCATCATGCGGACAAAAAAAACCGCCGTTCATTCCCAAAAAGGAAATTACTCTCAGGGTAAATGCATTGACCAATATCTGGAGAAACGGGGAAGTAATTTTGCGGGGACGATTTGTTAATCTCAAAGGACAGCCCGTTTCAAAAAAAGATATATCAGATATAACAGGCTGCAAGGTCTATTATGCACACTATCCAATCGAAGACCCGCCTTGCGAGGGTTGCCCTCTAAAGTTCAATAATTTCAGGGAAATAAAAGGAAACGTGGTCATCAAGGGGAATTTTCACGTAAAGTTTCCCGGAATCAAACAGAGAGGAATCTACTTTTTTAAGGTCTGTCTTATCGACCGGAATAAGGCTGTCGGACCACCATCCAACAGGACAAAACTTGTTTTAGAGTAAGGTGACAGGCATTATTTTCACTTGGGGTTCGCGTAAGAATAACTTCACAGAATTGGCGCTTGGATTCAGGTTGGGGACGAGGACGAAATAATATCCTGAAGCTTTTTTGTTGGCAGGCTCTTTCTCTGCCGGCGGATAGAAAAAATTAAAATCGATGACCGGATTTTAGTAAAAAACATTTTTTGCTCTCGTTCCCATGCCCTGCTGCGTGGGAATACATACCAAACGCGCATTAATAGTCACTGCCCCTGTAGCCGGTACATGGCTGTTCAGTTCCTCCTTGCATCCGGGGTTCCCTGAATATTGAGCTATTACCATGTGAAAATCCTGAACGCTGAACCCGTGAACGGTTACGTTTTTCGTAACAGGGGAGGCAGGGTTATTCAAACTGTCGACGGAAGCGCCAGACGCCAAAACTGAATGCCAGAATTCCAAGCAACGTGATCCCCAGCAGTGAATCCCCGTAGAATATTGATTCCTATCCCTTTAAGCAAAATGCCGTAGCTCATTTAAATATAACCTAAAACCTGCATAAACTATTTTCAAGAAAAATATTATGCTTTTAATATCAACGAATTACAGAAATGTTGTGGTTGCATCACACGCATTAATCTGATGCTGCCGTAAAGGTTGATCATTTTGAA
>JAGGXA010000109.1 GCA_021163285.1 Deltaproteobacteria bacterium
AAGTACCGTAGTACATCTGCGCCCTTGCCGCCTTGCACCTGCCTGCTGCAGGCAGGTCTTCTGCAAACTCGACGCTTGCAGGATTTAGGTATAATTTTATTTTTGCCGATAGTTATTCACTATGTCAGGATGTGATCCTCAACTCCCTAAAATTTCCGGGGAGGAAAGATTTAAATTGCCTCCAAAAAAACGGCAGGGTTGCGTAAATCGCATTGTTAGCCCAAATCATCAATGTTTATTTCGCTGCATATCTGACCGATATCTGAAATAGTGCCCTGAATTTCTCTTTTAATTTCTTTCAGTGAAATAAGAACTTTTTGAGTTTCCGCGACAAATGGGAAAGTAGGATTGAGTGTAATTATCAAGAGTCACATTTTGAATCAGCCCCTTAAAGGAGCTCTCTATTTCTCTTTTTATTTCACTCCTTTTTTTGTCCATTTTCAGTTTCGACCATTCACCGCTCGCTAGCAGAGAGGGTCCTTTCGTGTTTTCATGATTGTTTTTGAATAGTTTTTCAATGGCACAGGTCGAAATAATTATGAAATAAATACAACCCCCGCATATCCAACAAAACTGCTGTCAGGCTTGATATCATAGCTTGTTAAGTATTTGATTTTCTCAGCCCTGTCAGCGCCCAGACCTTTGGCCATTTCAGCGGCTGCACCTGCGGCGCCGGAACAGCAGGCATTTTGGTTTTGAAGTGCCTCTTGAATAATGCCTGCTCCATCCATCTTCAGCATCAAATCCACAACCCGCCTATCATTTTTATTTTTAACCCACTCAACAGCATCTTCACCGGTTCCTTCGGGTATATATCCGTAATTCAAACCATAGTGAGTAAGGTCTGTAGACCCAAGGGCTATGCTCCTGCGGCCCATTTTTTTTGATATCCCGGCAGCTCTTTTCGCAATACTCAGAGCAATGCTATTCGGCGGCACACCTATAGGCACGATTTTGGTTTCAGGAAAAAAATATTTTATAAAAGGCAATTGCAATTCTATGGTGTTATCAGGTTCATAGAATGATGGAGTTTCTTCGATAAAAGAGAATTCCTCTGCCAAAGCTGCTGCCATATCCATATCTATCTCTATGCTGCCAAGGGGTGTCTCCCATAGACCCTTTTTCATAATATAACAGGGGCTTTCAGGATGAAGGTGTCTGCCAAAGATGACACATGTCTCAGGTGCGCCTTGATTACTTAAACACTTGATTACGTTACAGGCAACTTGTCCTGAATAAAACCAGCCGGCATGAGGAACAATACCTCCCGGCACGTCCTCAGCGTCAGGACAGGACAGACCGGCATTGGAAAAATTCTTGATAGCTGCCCGGCATTCCGACTCACTCCCGGGATACCAGGAACCGGCAAAATCAGCTCTTCTAACTTCTTCCATAGATTCTACCTCCTTTGTTTATCAATCGTTCACTGGTTTTGGATTCACCCGTTTCAGGGTTGCCTTTCGCTCGTTCAAAGATTCAAGGTTCGGAAAGTAAGCCTGAACGGTTAGGGACAATTTTTTGACACATTTTGACAGCTATTAACAATTTTTGACAGGTTCCAGGATCGATATTAATATAAAACTAACTAACTCTTCATAATTACAGACAAAAACATCATTCCAAAAAAATGGCAAAGGTTTTGCAAAAGCTATAAATCAAAAGCGCAACAAGCTACTTTAAAAATTTAGTTCATTAAAAACAGAATCAATTTATTCAATATTTAAGGAAGAGAAAATTTTTACCCCAATCAATATATTAATGATCCTGAGGATTAAAGATCTAAACTCACATAAAATTGCGGTAAAGAGACATCTAACGGATGATCATCGGATTATATCAACTAAGTGCCACACAGCTTCAATACTAAAATAATAAACCATGCGATGGCACAACAAGGCCTCCAAAGGTTATACTTAAATAAGAGGGAGTTTGCGGTGGCATTTAGCTGATATAATTTGAACATCCGGAATCTTTCGTTAAGTTATTTTTACACGTGCCCTTAAGACTAATCCTTGATAAAGCAAGGATATTCATTATGAGATCAGCCATTATACATTATACAAATCCCCTGCATATATATTGCAGGCTGAGAGATATCGACTTTCCAAAACGTCAGGCAGTCTTGCTATGCTGGCTCTATGAACGATTCGTTTTTAAATATATCTTAATCATAAAATTGATCTAATGCAAAAGAAATAGTGAATACAAAAAAAGATATTAAAATGAGAATGATAAAAACAAGAAATGGTCTTAAGCCCTTTAACCCGTTCATGCTTAATACATACAACTTAAAAAAGGGGGAACTTATCATGTCAACAGATTTTCAAATTTCTATTCACAAAAATGAAGGCAATATCCACCTGAAATTAAGCGGAGATTTTGATAGTTCTTCTTCGCACAAGGTACTTAATCTCCTGAAAAAGAACTGCCGGGGAGCATCTAATGTATTCATTAATACCAGTAACTTGAATCAGATCCATCCATCCGGATCATTAGAGCGTGAATGGCCATCCTGGGAGCAAGCGTTAAATATGGCTAAACAGGTATAATTTTAAAAAACTTACGGTTTTTCGGCATCCTTACATTTATCCATTTACACTTTTTAGATGCTGTTTTTTCGCCTGGTTCTCATGCTCCAGCGTGAGAACCCGTATGGCATTCATTCCCACGCTGGAGCGTGGGAATGAGAAACGAATACTATCATGATATTCCCATTAATCTTAAAGCAGCTCAGGCTTTAAGATCCTGGCCTACATAGACGGTAAGTATGGATGAACAGGAAATTCAAAGAATTAACCGTATCCAAAGGGAATTTTTCAGCAGGATTGTAGACGTGTTTGAGCCGCCTTTGCCGAAAAACGTACCCAAACGCCTGAGGATTATAGTAAGTTCCGCCGACATAAAAAAGGGTGATATTGTACTCGATATAGGTACAGGTACAGGAATACTGGTACCGATCATACATAAATATGCCCCAGGTAAGATTTACGCATGTGACCTTTCAGAGGCTATGCTTAAGACCCTGAAAGAAAATTATCCATATGCAAAAACAATTGCAGCAGACACCAGAGACCTGACCTTGCCTGACAGCAGCATTGATGTGATTTTCATGAATGCCAGTTATCCGAATATTGTGGATAAAAAGGGGGCTTTTTCCAATATCGGACGGATGATGAAAAGAGGCGGCCGTTTTGTTATCAGCCATCCGATGGGAAAGGAATTTATAGGCTTACTAAAGGATAAATCGCCTTTTCCCCTTGATAAATTTCCGAACAAGGAGGAGGCAATAAGCTTGTTTGAACGTTTTGGATTCCAGATTAAGAAATTTCAAGACGATCCGGAACTTTATATCCTGGTAGGTCTAAAAACCAAGCCATTGAAATGCCCTTCATTACAAAAAAACTAAATCTGCATTCTCTGCCTTAAAATCTCGGCAAGAACCACCCCGCCTGCTATTGCAATATTTAGCGATTCCACATGTCCGGACGAGGGAATACCGACTATCTGATGACAATGTTTCCTTACTGACCGGCTCAAACCTTTCTGCTCATTCCCCAGAACCAGAACCACGTTCCTGTTCCAATCAAAGCGGAAGATGGAGCAATCAGCATCACCGGAGGCACCAATGATCCAGAATCCTTTTTTTTCTAAATGCTCCAGCGCCCTTACCATATTTACGACCCTCGCTATAGAAAGACATGCATAAGCACCGGAGGACCGTTTTAACAGACCTGGAGTCACTCCGGCCGAACGGTCTTTGGGAATGATCAGACCATGCGCTCCAAAAAAGGCAGCCGTCCTTATTAAGGCGCCAAGGTTTCCCTCGTCTGTAATGTGGTCCGCAGCGATAATAATTCCATGGCCCTTGGATTGTAAAGCGATATTAATGATATAGTCCGGATCAGAGTAAATAAACTTCTCTGCTACAGCCACTATACCCTGGTGAACAATCCCCGGCAAAAGGTTCTTTAGCTCTCTGCTTTCTTTATAACGGACAGGGATGTTTCGCTCCCTGGCGATTTGAATGATTTCACCTGCCCGCACAGTTTTTTTCCCTTCCGCTATCCAGACTTCATGGATCCTGACCCTGCCATGAATCAGGCTTTCTCTCACCCCGTGAAAACCGGGAATAAGATAAGGAATTTCTTCCTGAATGAGGTTACCTCCAGGATAAAATGATAAAAGAGTAATTGTTCACGGTTACAAAGGATTAAAGCGAGGAGACTCAATTCAAAAAATTTCGACCTGTGCGATTAGCCGTTAGCGATGAGCAATTAGCATTAATATACAGGATGTAACATATAGAGAATTTCAGGGTGCAATACAAAAAGGTAATTGATAACAGTGTAAAATGGCATTTTTTGAATGTCGAATATCGAACAGGGAATTATGAATACCGAAGTAACAGGACAAATTTGATCTTGAGGAACGGATAATCGGGTTTGTCGTACGTGTTATTCGAACGGCAGAGTTATTGCCAAAAAGAAAAAGGACAAGACTTCATAATTCGGAATTCGGCATCCTTCATTTTTACTTTACACCTAAAACCTGCATAAACTATTTTCAAGAAGAAGATTATGCTTTTAATATCAACGAATTACAGAAAT
>JAGGXA010000173.1 GCA_021163285.1 Deltaproteobacteria bacterium
GTAAAATCGGCGCTTCTTAAGGGTAAACTGTTTTCAAAAATCACAACCTTTATGGCCGCATCAGATTAATGCGTGTTATACAACCACAACATTTCTGTAATTCGTTGATATTAAAAGCATAATATTCTTCTTGAAAATAGTTTATGCAGGTTTTAGGTAAAAAACTGGATTTCACCGCAGAGAACGCAGAATTCGCTGAGATATTACATTAAAAATTAAACAGTTCCCCTGCGGTGAAAATACCGGTTCTAATATTAAGGAAAAGTGTTAACTACTTTTAAGCCTCATTGAAAGACGCTTTCAGTAATGACAATTTTTTTATAAATGTTAGCCGGCACCCCATCTGCGCGAGTCCAGGTCAATCGACATTGGATGGATATAAGTCAACTCGCCCTGATCATGCACATCCGGGGCGCTGGTAAACGCTTACAGACCTGCGGTTTCCGTAAGGTCGTACCCTGGCGTAAAATGAAATCAGAAAATTATCTCTTTAAAATTAATGTATTACACTTTAAACCCTGTCTGAAAGAATAAGATTCCTTAGGTTGGAGGCATTTTTTGAATCAGCGTATGCATTTACAGGAAGAGTGTCCTGTTGGAAACCAGGAATGCCCGGTTTTCAAGGAAGTTCAAAGGTTAAAAGAAAAATGCAGGAAATTAGAAAAATTATCCCAGATCGATACACTTACCAGGTTTTTTAACTTCCGTTACCTGATGTTGTCCCTTAAAAGGGAGATGGAACGTACAAGAAGAACAGGCTTTCCAACCGGCCTTATTATGATCGATTTAGACCATTTTAAAAAAATAAATGACACCCACGGCCATGATGCAGGTAACAAGGCGCTTATATGGATTGCTGAAATCTGGCTGAAAAATATTCGATGCATAGACATCCCCTGCCGTTACGGTGGAGATGAATTTGTTATCATACTCCCGGGAACAGATTTACCCCAGGTTATTCTCACAGCAAAACGTCTGCGGCTTGTCCTTGAGAAATCACAAATAAAACTTAATAATAAAACAATCGAATTAACTGCCAGTTTCGGGGCAAACACCTACAGAGGGGAATCCGACCTCTCTGTTGATGCTTTCATAGAAAGGACGGATAAGTTTCTCCTCAAAGCAAAATCAAAAGGCCGTAATCATGTCTGTTACGATGAGAGTGAAAAGGTCATGAAACCTACAGAGGTCACTGTTGAAGAGAGAGAGAAACTATTTATCGGTAATAGGCAGCCTCCTCTGTAATTACTGCCTGAACGAAAACCCTGAAATTTGTTTTCTCCATCGTAGGGCTGGAGAGAATTTAGGGAACGTTTTTCAGTTCATAAATTTGGATTTGATTATAAAAGGATCAAATCCAAATGAAACGTCGAAGAGCCCAATTTTTTCTATCCGTCGGCAGAGAAAGAACCTGCCAACGAAAAAGCTTCAACAACTTAAAAGGCAGAGCCTTTCAGATCTGCATTCCACGAGACGAACTATGGCAGAACCTAAGAGCGAAGGAAAATCCTACTTTTTTGTATTGCACCCAACAAACTTCAATCGGTAATATTTTTTTAATGGGCAAGCAGGGGGTTGTCCCTGCGGCGGCGTAGTAGGGACAACCCCCTGAGCCTGCCCTGAAATGACAGACCACTATGCAGTATCTGTTTTTTAATCAATATTTTTGCTTGTGTCTGTCCAATAAACCATTGTGTAATGGCCGAAAGACCTGAATAACAAGGTTTTTCGCATTTTTATTTAATCTATGATTTCCGGGGTCTGGATTAGAGGTTTGCATGCGCTGTTTTTCTGAGATACTGAGCGCATGTAATGAAACGGCATTTGCTGAATGTTTTTATGAGGCTGTTTAATTTCAAATGGGTCTTTTTTATATTAATATAATGTCTGAACCGGTAATAAAAGGCAGCTTCATTGACTTTCGGCTGATCAGGGTCAATCTCCCAGGGATGGATGTAGAAAAGATAGGCATTTTCTTTTTTTAAGGCTGTTTGAACGCCATATCTAAAAAAAAAGAAGGGAATCAACCTGAAATAACCTCCTCCTCCCCAGGGAAGGGTGAAATCTCCAAGTTTAATATTGCTGATTGGCAGTTCATGAAACGTATCTGATATCTTGAAACTGATGCCGTTTTTTTCATGGGCTCCAAGATCAATCTGTCCGTACCTTTTGTTCATTTCGAATGAATTGAAACTTGAATCATAAGCATAGCCACATTTTTCAATTAGTTGAAGGACACCGTTATCAATAGAAAAATTTGGGGCACGATATCCATATACCTGCGCCCCAATAATATCCTCAAGAAGTTTTTTGCTGTTTATTAGATCCTTTTTCAGATCTTCTTCCGGTTCAATGTTGCAAAGCCTGTGATAATAACCGTGGGAGGCAACTTCGTGGCCACGGGAGTATATTTCCCGAACAAGATCCGGGAGACGTTCCGCAACCCATGCCAAAACAAAAAAGGTGGCCCTTGGGTTTTCGTGAGGGCCAGGATTATCTTTTATCGGTAAATCGAATTTTACATTTTTCAAGAATGGAGCAGGTGTTTTAAATTCAATTGAGTCAAGAATATCGAGGATGCGATGAGTATTTTTTTCAACCCTTAATTCCTGAGAAGACCATGAGGAAAATGGAATCCATTTCTTGAAGTTTTCAACCTGAAACCAGTCTTCTAAATCAATGGTCAATAAAATATTATAATGATTCACGATTCACGATTCACAATTAATAACCCTATCTCATTTCCGGGCTGATATCAGGTGTCCCGAGAATTTAAATGCTCCAATACCAAAAAGGATACCGGCAAGATCAAGACCTATATCCATTAAAGATGCAGTCCTGCCCGGAACGAATGATTGATGAATTTCGTCGGATACGGCAAAAAGAAGAATGGCTGTAATTACGAACAATATAAGCTTTGAATAGTGATATTTCATCAGGTTTGTACCTGTAAGGGAATAAACCCACAGGAATGTCAATACAGCATAAGCCGGGATATGAGCGAGGTTTGAAATTATCTGATCACTCAATGAACCATTACCCATAATGGATAAATCAGGAATGGATGACAAAAAGATTATTACACATGTGCAAAGTATTGCAAATAGCGTATATTTGTAGTTCATTTTAGTCCTTGTTGCCGGTTATAAATTCAAGACACTTTGATCGATTGATTTTGCCGCTATTGATTTTGGGGAGGCCTTTAACGAGAATAACCCTGCCCGGAAGTTTATATCTCGGCAGTTTTTGAGCGCACTTGCTCAAAATATGACTTTCGTTTACGTCCCCATCCTTGGGTGTTGCAATCGCAACCAGCTTGTCCCCCAGCAGTTCATCGGGTAATCCTAATACCACTGTTTCAATCACAAGGCCTGATTCCATAATCGCATCTTCGATTTCCTGAGGATTTATCCTGTGACCACCTACCTTGAGCAGGTTGTCTTTCCTGCCAACCACATATAAGAACCCTTCCTTATCCTGGTAACCAAGGTCGCCCGTATGATATCCATACTTGTCGAGAACACGCTCAGTGGCTTGTTTATCTTTCCAGTAGCCCTGCATAATGTTGGCGCCTGCGCCTACCACCTCGCCAATCCGGCCTGGAGAGACCTCTTTATTATCGGCCCCCATAATTCGAACTGTTACACCTGGAATTGCTTTGCCGATTGAGTCTTTCCTGTCATAAAGATGTTCCGGTTCAAGGTAGGTCAAACGGGCTGACGCCTCTGTAGCGCCGTACATAATATATATCTCTGTATGCGCGGGCAAAGTTTTTCTGAGCTCATCTTTGATTTGAAATGACATATGCCCACCCGCCTGAGAGCAATAACGCAATGAATCAAGGCTTTTGCGGTAATCGGCAAGAGGAGAGCGATGAAGGAGGTATGCATACGTTGAAGGTACTCCGGAAAAACCTGTGACCTGCTCAACCGCCATCTGTTTTACCACTGAGGCGGGAAAAGCAAACTTATTATTAATCACTACAGAGCCTCCAACTGCAAAGTGCGTGTTCAGGAGCGATTTTCCCATAACGTAAAAAAAAGGAAGCACTACCATCTGGATATCTTTATTTGTGAGGCGCAGGTATTCACATATAGAGTTTGTGTTTGAGACGATATTTTTATGGGAAAGCATTACCCCCTTGGGTATTCCTGTTGAACCTGAGGTATAGATGATACAGGCAAGAGATGATTCATCTATCTTGATATCGGGGGCAAAATTCCCCTTTTCATTAATGAAGTCTTCCCATACAAAAACAGAAAAAGCGGTGGAGTCCCATTTAAACTTTGGGCTTCTTAATATCAAGGCGCCAATATTATAAGGGGTAATATCTGCCGCCTTCAGGGCCCTTTCCGACCTGTTTGATGCAATTATTACCTTTGGCTCCAGTTCTTTAAGGAAGAACCCTATTCCTTCGGGCTTAATATCACTACTTAAAGGCACAGCCACAGCGCCTGCCTTCAGGATGCCATAATAACTGACCACATATTCCAGACAGTTTTCAAGAATAAGAACTACGCGATCTCCCTTTGTGACTCCGAGATCTCCAAGCAGGCAAGCCAGTTGATCTGCCTTTGAATTGATCTGTGCGTAAGTGGCCCTGATATCCTCATGTATGAGAGCAACCTTTTCAGGGAAATCACGGGCGCTTTTTTCAAGAAAATGATGAATCAGGATTTGATCGTTTAAATTCATTAAGTACCTAAGAGCTTTTTTTTTCGATATAATTCACTACATTGTTGATGGAATCCAGATTTTCAGGAATCAGTTCTTCGTCTTCTATACTAAAAGGGAATTCTTCTTCTATGTAACTTACAAGCTCCAGGATTCCGGTTGAATCAATAATGCCTTCTTCAAGGAATGAGGCACCGTCCGTTAACCCGTCATCGTTTCCAAATAGAAAATTATCAACTACAAATGACCTGATCTTATCTTTTAGTTCACTCATTATTTCCTCACTTAAGATTATCCTTGCTCAGTAATTATAAGGTGACATTCAGGCAGTGCCTGAACGAAAAATCCGTTCAGGCAATATGTACGCTTTGTGTCTGTATATGTCTGTGTAGATCTGTGGCTGATCTATCTTTGAATTTCAGGAATACTTTCCATTAAAAGCGGCTGAAGATGCAGATAACGGGTGGTAGCGCGTTTTGTGTCAATATCAGTGTACACCCTTTGAATCTGCTCAGGGCTCAGATCAAGTGTGTCTGCAACCGCCTCAACCGGAAAACCATTATTTTTGCCGTACAGGCAGAGGTCCATCTTGTCATAGGGAAGGGAGAAATAGAATTCATCCTGACCCTGGGCAAGTGAATAGGTATCTGTTGTCGGAGGACGTTTCCTGATCTCTTCGGGGACTTCTAAATATTCAGCAAGCTGATATACCTGAGTTTTATACAAGTGAGCGATCGGCTTAATGTCTGCTGCGCCGTCACCGAGCTTGACAAAAAAACCCTGATCATATTCCAGCCGGTTCGGCGTGCCTGCTACTGCGAAATTCAGCCGGTCGGCATGATAATATTCAAGCATTTTACGGGTACGCTGTTTGAAATTTGTTGCAGCAACAATTTCAAGGTATGATTTCAGCGGGAGTCGTTTCTTTATTACAGTACCATCAGGATCTTGGGCAACAATTGAAAAGAGACTGAATTCTTTTTTTTCAATGACGCTGGGAATAACAATTTTGGACTTCCATCCTTCCCCATATTCGGGAATAACGAGACGTACTGCATCATCGTACCGCCTGTAAAAACCAACTGATTCGAGAATGCCCGAAATATCTTCGTGAATTTTTTCAATCCCGAAATGATCCGCCACCAAACTGCTTAGCCTTAAAGTTTCATCAGCAGAATGACGTTCCGGCATTTGCAGGCATAATACCCGGTTTGCTCCAAGCGCCTTTTGTGAAAGCACGGCAGTAACACTACTATCAATACCGCCTGAAAGACCGATGATAATGCCGCGGCGTTTTAACCGGTTAACCATTAATTCGCGTATTTTTTCACTGATTTTCACAACTTCTTTTTCAGGATCAATCCTTAAGAGTTCTTTTGAAAATTGTTGTTTATTTTCCATATAATTCCTTTACCATTTATAAGGCCGACTTTTTGAATTATAACATGCCGGAATAATAATCGTCACCTGGACCCTCTTCCAAGCAACACGATCTTCGTGGTATGGAAGATAACAAGCAGATCCATTAAAAATGACATATTCTTGATATAATAAAGTTCATACTTCAATTTTTCGAGGGCATCTTTTTCGGATGCGCCATATGGATATTTGATCTGCGCCCAGCCTGTTACACCCGGCTTTACACATAATCTCTCTTTATAATATGGAACTGTTTTTTTCAGTTTTTCAACAAAAAAGGGACGTTCCGGCCTGGGACCTACAAAACTCATATCCCCTTTGAAAACATTCCATAATTGAGGTAATTCATCTATCCGGAGCTTTCTGATAATCTTTCCGATCCCGGTAACCCTGGAATCCTCCTCTGTGGCCCAAACAGGTCCGGTTTCTTTTTCAGCATCCTCTCTCATGGAACGAAATTTATACAGGGTAAATGTTTTTCCAAATTCACCGATCCTTTCCTGGGAAAATATTACAGGGCCTCGTGAATCCAGTTTAATGATAAGCGCTACAAGCAGCATAAGAGGCGAGAATATTATCAGCATAAAAGTTGATAGAAACAATCCGAATAATCTTTTAAATACCCTGGAGGTCCTTGATTTTACAAAACCATCGGAGAAGATCAGCCAGCTTGGGTTGATCTTTTCCACAAGAAGTTTCCCTGTGATTCTTTCATAAAAACTTTCACCATCAATGATGTTTATTCCTCTGACTTTACAATCCAGCAGTTCTTTATAAGGTAATATCCCCCGCCTTTCATCCAGGGCCACAATCACGCTTTTTACGTTCTCATCCCGGGCCAGATTGCAAAGATGATCGAAACCGTAATAAATTGACATCCCGCTGAAGCTGTCTTGATTAGTCTGTTTTTTTTCATAGGCAACTACGGAACTTACGTTATAACTGATATCTTTTCTTTTTTTTATTTCATGCGAAATGGCCTCTGCCAATTCACCGTCGCCAAGGATAACAGCCTTTTCTGCAAACAACTTTCTCCGGATAACAAAGGAATAGAGAAACCGCCACGATACCATGAAAAAGATCAGCACAATAATGCTTGCAAAAAAAATCCACCTTCCGATTATCAGGCAGGGCCAGAGAAAATAGAAGATTGCCAGTGCAACAGAAGTAATGCCTATCGACCTGAGCAGCCTTGTTGCAAGATCAATTGCGCTGTCCGTGATCTTAAACTCATACAGATCATTGAAATACAGGCTCAACTGGGTTGTAATTGATACAAGAAGCACCTTCGGCCAGGTTATTTCCAGCATTTTTATCATTCCCGTCTCTCTTCCAAGGAAAGAGAAAGATGCAAGGGCAATAGCTATGAAGATCAATATCCCTTCACCAGCGATAAAAACTGTTTCCCTTGGGGAAATGTATTGTCGAAAAAGTCTAACCATTATTATTATTCTCTCTGCTTGCAGAACATTATTTAAGAAATTCGTGACTTATGTTAAAGTCTCCTGCTTACTGCTGTAATAATTGCCATAATATTTATGATATGATTTATAACTTTTGGTATATCCGTTGAGAACGATGCCCAGGACCTTTTTGTTCCCGAAAGTTTCAAGTGTCTTTTGAATCGTTTGTCTCGGCGCCATCCCGGCCATAATAACAAAGATTATGCCATCAACATAATTTGATAAAACACTGGTCTCAGACGTGATCTGGGCCGGTGGCGCATCAATGATAACAAAACGGTCCTGGCTGTCTCCTGCCGTCTTTGAGATAAAATCCTTCATCATAGCTGAAGAGAGCAGCTCCGAAGGATTGGACGGCGAGCTTCCCGCGGTCAAGAAAGAGAGTTTTTCTACTTTTGTCCTGATAATCAAGTCTGCCAACTGCTTTTTCCCTGTCAGATATTCATGCAGGCCCTCTTTGTTTGAGTAGCCCAATATATTGTGCAGGCTGGGACGGCGAAAATCACAATCCACCAACAGGACATGCTCATTAATACCTAACGCAATACTTACAGCAAGATTAGCAGTAATAAAGGTCTTCCCTTCTCCGGGAAATGCACTGGTTATCATCATTGTCCTTGGTCTGCTGCCATTTTTGGGAAAGAGTATCTTTGCCCTCAAGAGCTTGAAATTTTCAGCATCCACCGACCCGGGCGCTGAAAGAGTTACTAATTTATGGTTATAATTACTTTCTCTTGTGATTTTCCTGGCAAGAGCAAGCTCATCTTTATGGGGGATAAGGCCCTCGGAATGTTTGTTGACCAGATATTCGGTCATTATAGAGCTTTCCTTTTTGTGCCTTTCTAATGCGTTAAATATTTTACCCATAATTTAACCAGTAACCGCTCACGGTCTAAAGTCCAGGGTTAATGACATTGAAATTCTTCGAGCTGTGCGATCAGGGATTACGAATTGTTGAAAATTTGTAATTTCTGATCCCCATTTTCCTATTCTCCAAAATAGACAGCAAAAACCAGGCCAAATTTTTGCGCAAGTAGAAAGGGCGGGGCAATATCCGGTTAAATACTACCGCACCTCTATTTTCATCACCATGGCAAAATCAGATAAACCGGTTCTCCGGACCTCGGAGGCATAATCAAGGGCCTTGCGCCGGTCATTGAAATTACCAAGAGCAACCCTGAATATTTTCCCTTTTTTGGAGTCATTTACCGGAAGGATATAGACCTCACGCCCTTTATCCATTAATTCTTGAAACAACGATCTTGCCTTTTGAAAAGGTCTGAAAGAAGCGATATGAACCGTGTACGTCGGAACCTGTTCCGATTTGGCAAGGGGAGGGAAAACAATCTCCTGGCCAATCTCTATCAGGTTGACATCCAGGAGATCCGGGTTGTTTTTTTTTAACAGGTTAATAATTCCTTCGTCAGTCCAACCATAGACTTGTATCGCAAGTTCCGTCAGGTTATCACCCTTTTTAACAATAACAGTTTTATAAGATTTTACCGCTGCTTCCTGAAAATTCAAATCCGGTTGCAGGCTTATATTTTCGGACGCAATATTAGTGTCATTTTCCTGAATGCTATTATCCGTCTTTTCCTCTGTCTCTTCAATCTCTTCCGAATCTGTCTCAACCTTTGATTCAACTGTATCTATTGCTTCTTCCTGTGCATTTTTGATCGGTTTTTCTTTTTCAATATGGCCGGGTACAAGTTTTACTTCCTCTTCCCGGGAAGATGCTCCGAGAGATGGACCCTTTCGCTCTCTATCATTTTCGACTGTCCTTGGAATCAAAATTGAAGCTATAAAAAAAACAAGCAGGGGAATCACCCATTTCCAGTACCTGTCTAAAAAATTCGTTATTTGTTTCCTGGCTTCAGATTGAACAGGTTGCGCAGGTATCTCTTTTGGTTCTGCAGTGACCGGCCTTATATCCTGGTAACATTCCTTTACCATGGCCGGGGTTATTCGTCTTTTTCCTCTTGAATATCCAAGGAGCAAGGCATTGTCTCCCAGGACATTGATCATCCTCGGATACCCTTGTGAATATTTGTATATCGCTTCAATCACATTTTTCGGGAAAATCTTGCCGCTCTTTTCAGCTCCGGCTATCCTGAACCGCGTGGCGATATATTCCCGGGCAGCTTCAAGGTCGAGCGGTTTTAAATGGTATCGAATGCTGATTCGCTGCAAAAGGGCCTTGCATTGAGGCTGGTTTAATTTATCATTTAATTCCGGTTGCCCTACAAGGAATATGTTGATCAATTTTTCATCCGCGGTTTCCATGTTGGAGAGGAGTCGAATTTCCTCCAGGAGTTCAAAAGAAAGGTTTTGAGCCTCATCAATGATCAGGATAAAATTCTCCTGACGGCGTAAGAGATCACTTAAAAATTCTTCAAAAGTTATCAGGAAATCGGCTTTTGATTTAAAATGTACCTTTTTTTTAAATGCCGAAAAGGCGATATAATCAAAGAATTCAGACGGTGTTATCAAGGGGTTGGAAAGATAGACATAATGCGAATTTTCTTCAAGATTCTCAATGAGAGATCGAACCATTGTTGTTTTGCCTGTTCCGATCTCTCCGGTAAGGAGGATAAAACCTTTCCTCTCAACAACTCCATACGTAAGGATGGCAAGCGCCTCTTTATGCACCTCGCCAAGGTACAGAAAACGAGACGACGGAGAAAGATTAAATGGCAGTTCTTTTAGTTTATAATAATCGGTATACATTTTGATAACGTGGAAATATCAGACTCTTCCCATGATTTTGCTGATAAACTCAAAAGTTGCATCCGCCCCTTTGGTTGCAAGAATGATTACGATAACCGAAATGACAAAACCAACTGCCACGGACACGCAGGTAATGACCTCTTTTGTTTTCATCTTTTTTAATTCTTCTTCTGTATATATGATCGGCATGCTGACGAGCACGGGCAGTTCGGTCTCTGTTTCGACCTCATCAGGCGTTTTATATGATGTATCCAGGGTCTCACTTAGAAAGGCGAGACCTCCTCCCAGGCCGAGCCCAAAAACCAAGGTTAACATCAGTATTTTCTTAAGATCAGGTTTGACAGGGTGGGATGGTGTTATTGCAGGGTCTACGACCCTGAACTGCTCCCCTTTTTGCTTCTTCTCCATGCTCACCGCGATTTCAGCTTCAAGCTTTCTGCTCAAAAGCGAGTTATAAACTTCATTTAAGTTTTCATAATCACGGTTCATAGCAAGCTGTTCCTGCTCTCTTTTAGGCGTTTCCTCAACCATTTTCTGGTGCCACTTGATCTTTGATTTCGTCTCGGACGATTCTTCCTTCAATCTCTTGATTTCCAGCTTAACATCCTGAAATTGGCGTCTTAGCTCTTGAACCGACCTCGAAACAGGGGCAGCAACCTCATGCAATCCTGTCTTACTCCCTGAAATTTGCCTTTCTAACGCGGCAATCATTTTCTTTAAGCGGATCACATCAGGATGATTTTGGGTATACCTTAACTCAAGAGAAGCAAGTTCATTCCTCAAAGAATTAATATCGCGTGGCATTTCTTCTATTTCAGAGGCAGAACCGGGAGATGACGTAATTATACTCCTCTGTTGATCCGTGATCTGTGCCTGTATAAGGATTTTCCTGTTTTCAGCATCTCTCAGATTATTGTTGAGCTGATCAAGCTGAGTCTGCAGTCTCTCAAGGATAGCAAGATTGGTATCGAGCTGCTCCGGCAGGCCGCCCATATATTTTTCCCTGTAACGCTTCAATTCCTCTTCCTTATCCATGAGCCGTTTTTTAACGGATTCAAGTTCATCAGACATAAAAGTGGATGTCCCTATGGCCTGGGATTCCCTGAGTTTAAGGTTTTCCGTTATGAAATTACCGGCCAATGCATTTGTGACCTCACTTACTTTTTCCGGATTTTTACCACTGAAACTAATAGTAAAGGCGCTCGTTTCGTTCCCTCTTCCTCGATGACTGACATCAATCTTTATCCGCCTTCTCATTGATTCGACCTTGCTATCCATGGGCATATCATTTTCAGGAAAGCTGTACAGGCCGTATTTCCTGATAATTTTTTCAAGGTTTGTTCTGCTTGTGACCTGCTGGGAAATTGTCCTGAGCCTGTCTTCAACAGTGGTAGATATTATGTTCCGTACATATTCCTGCGGTACCTTTTGAGGTTGGACCAGGATAAGCGTCTTTGCCTCGTAGGTCTTTGGGCATATCAGGCAAAAGGTGAGTCCGCCAAGCAAGACTACAAGAAACGGAATAATAATCCACCACTTTCTTCTAACAGCCATGTCAAGGTATTTTGTGAAATCAAAATTATCCATGGTAACCTCAAAAATAGGAGCGTTCACGAAGGGTACGAACCTTACGGGAACCCCAGGGGGGGATGTAAAAGTTTATTAGTAACCCGGAAATGAGTTAATCAGGGCAAGCCGTTTCTATCCATTCTGTGTCGCTTAGGGACGAGGATGAAATAACATCCCCGGGCAGGCGCAAGGATTTAGGCCAGGTTTGTTTGATCTAAAAGCACAAAAGTTGCAGGAATAGTGAGCTATTTCAAGGTTTTTGTACTTTTAGATCAGACAAAGATGGCTTGAAGCTGTGATGCATAGTTGGGAAAGTTAATTTGTCCTCGTTCCTTACCCTGAACGTGTGCAGACGTGGTGATGTTGAATGTTTACCGATCATTTTATTACCACCTGTAAAGCCTGCTTGCAGTTAATATCAGCATAATCTGGTTATCAGTATAATCGTCGGTGTCAACATCATCATCTCTTTTGGTATAAGTATAATCAAGAGACAGGGAAAACCAGCGCATAAATGACCATCTAAGGCCGCAATTTCCTGCGAGCGTGTCCCATTTCAAGTCTTCTTCATCTTTATCCTGTCTGTATGAACTGCCGGCATAGCCTTCTAACCGCTCCAAAAACCGGTAATCGACACTGGTCTCCAAGCTCCAGTAACGTGTAAAGCCTGTTCGGTCAGCAGTCAGATAACTTTCGTCCCAACCGCCGTTTCCCCCCAGACTGAAACCGCCCCGCTCAAATTCTTTTGTGAGTGATGCATGATACATGTATCCATTTTCATTATCCGAGTAATCATTTTCCCGGATAAAGTAACCACCACCAAGGGTGATGGAAAAATCGGATGAAAACGCCTTTTCAAATTCGATGCCTGTATCATGGATTTTATAGTCCTCGTCTGAGTCATTACCTCTGAAATTACGAGTAGTAAGATTATAATCCAGGGAAACGGTTGCATGCGGTGTAAAACGGTAGATGTAACGTAACCCGTACGAGTTTCCCGTATAGTCATCCCCGGCTTCAAACTCATCGTCGCGCCAAAAATGTGCTTTTGTATATTCATAATTAAGTTCCAGGCCGTTTCTCATATCAAACCAATGAGTAATTAAAGCAAAAGGATGTTGAGTCATACCGTCGTCTATGGTTTCATCTTTATTTTTAAGGAATTCGTTTCTATAACCGGCAGTTAACTCATTTTCCGTGCCAAAAAGATAACTAAGACTCGCGCTACCGGTGTTTCTCTGGTATGTGTTTCTCGTGTGCCTAACCTCTGTTGCATATTCTTCTTCGAGAGGTTCTTCGGATTTGAGGTAGGTGTTCGTTAAATCAAATTTAAGGTGCTCATGTAAATATTGTTCATAGGTAATGGTCCCAAGGTGTCTGACCGTGTTGGCCTGATCTTCATGAACATACCGCACAATAGTGGGAACATAAATGAATCCCAGGTTATATTTTTCAGACAGGATGTTCAGAGTAAATCCGGGTGAGACTTCAGTAATATAATCCGATATTTCATCCTTGTCATCAAGATAGAGATTGTCATCATAGAGTTCAGAAACGCTAATTTCAGGCGTCAATTCAACATAGGTTTGCGCAAGGGTAATTGATGGAAAGAAGAAAAATGATAACATCATGAATATTGTGAATGATCTCAAAATATTAGTTGTAGCCGCTTTTTTTCTGAGATTCACTATCATGCTCTTTATTACAGACCTCGAAAAGAATGGCATTTTAAGCGTAATTTTTTGGACACTTTTCTTTTAAACAGGCAACGAACCAACTTCAATCGGTAATATTTTTCTAATGGGCGGGCACAGGGACCTGCCCTGAAATGATAGACCACTATGAAGTATATGTTTTTTAATCAATCTTTTTGCTTCTGTCTGTCCGATAAACCATTGTGTAATGGCCGAACGACCTGAATAAAACAAGACTTTTCGCATTTTTATTCAATCTATAATTCCCGAGGTCTGTATTATAACTGTTTACGGGTTTAATGAATCGGGGCACAAGGTTATATATCACCTAAAACCTGCATAAACTATTTTCAAGAAGAAAATTATGCTTTCAATATCAACGAATTACAGAAATGTTGTGCTTGTATAACACGCATTAATTTGATGCGGCCATAAAATTTGATGCGGCCATAAAGATTGTGA
>JAGGXA010000216.1 GCA_021163285.1 Deltaproteobacteria bacterium
ATTTTACCGAATCTGCGGTGTTGGCAAGAACTTGAAGTATCATGGTACATCTGCGCCCTTGCCGCCTTGCACCTGCCTGCAGCAGGCAGGTCTTCGGCAAACTCGACGCTTGCAGGATTTAGGTATAAATTAAACCTGCCAGTAAATAAAATATAGGGGGGGTAGTCAGCTCCTTTTTATTGTTGCATATCGAATGTGCGATAAAGTTACCGCAAATAGGGGCATCCTTCATTTTTACTTTACACTTGGCAGAAAAGTGGCGGTGGTATCCTGCCGCTGATTTAAGAGGCTGTAACCCTCTTCTGCAATTTACAATTTTTAGTTCCGATAAAAATGTCAACTACTTTTACCTCAAAATGAAGGATGCCCAAATAGGGTATCACACTCTATGGCAGTACAATGGCTGTATTGTGCCACCAGGGGGGCCGGGGTATGTGCATCCTATCGATAGAGTTACCAATAATCGTTAATATGAGGGTAAGAGGAGCTAACCGATTACCCCCCCCTTACATATAAATTAAGGAGTAATGATATATGGAAAAAGTCAAGCAGTTAAAGATCCCTGAAGCGGATCCTCATTTTTATCTGCCGGAAAATATAATATTAAACCTTGACAGGCTTGAGAAGCTCTCAAAGAAGCATCCTGTTAATGTGCTTATTGTCGGGAAACAGGGATGTGGCAAATCAAGTCTTGTCAGACAATTTTCAGCGAGGTACAAACGTCCTTTGGCAACATTTCAGATGGGCCTTTTATCAGAGCCGGGGCAACTTTTTGGCGAACAGAGGCTGCGTGCCGGAGAGACATATTTCCAGGAGTTTCTATTTCCAAAGGCGATAACGACTGACGGGTGTGTGATCCACCTTGAGGAGATCAACCGTCCCGAACATCCCAAGGCTTTGAATGAGCTATACTCTGTGTTGTCTGAGGACCGGTCAATCTGGGTGGATGAACTGGGACAGGTCAACACGGCAAATGGACTTGTTTTTTTTGGCACTCTGAATGAGGGGCCTGAATTTTCCGGGGTTGATCAGCTTGATGCGGCCCTTCGCGACAGATTTTATACGATCCACCTTGAATATTTGCCCAATATTGTTGAGCAAAAGATTCTCACCCTTAAAGCCTCGGTAACGGAAGAGCAGGCAGCCCAAATTGTAAGTGTTGTAAGCGGCCTTCGATCAAATCCGCAGGACCCGATGACCATATCTACGAGACACAGCCTGATGGTGGCGGAACTTGTATCTGCCGGAGCAACAATTCGAGAGGCTTTTATTTATAGCCTTCAGATCAATAGAGAAGTATTGGAGTCTGTACTGCTTTCTCTTCATCTTAGTCAGGAGGAGGTAGAGATAAGTCATGAAAACGGATACAGCGCTTTCTGATTACTGGAGGATTAACAGGTCACAGATTGCCCACGTCGAGCTTACCAATGCCTTAAAGGCAATGCGTAAAGTGATCGGGAACCTTGGGCTTGACATCCTGGTGGTCTGGCAAGGTATGACTCCGGAACGTGATCGAAAAAGAATTGAGTTGCCTGCCTCTTTAGTTATGGGAGAATACCCGATTCCGCCTGAAAAGATGGATGTGCTTATCGGCTATGGAGTGCATGAGGCGATGCACCATCTTGAAAATAGCTATTTTGTCAGGGACTATCACTACAATAAGCATAAAGTTGCTTTGGAGAGAGACCTGATATTGAAGATAGTGGAGATGGTTGAGGATATTCATATTGATGGATTAATAAGGACAAGATGGATGTTCAGCAGGTACGTGCAAAAATTCCGTGACTGGTGGGTGGAAAACAGACCTTCCACAGCAACGGAATTTATGCCGACGCTTGAAGGTATGCTTGAAAGTTGCGCTTCCATAGTCCTTGATATTGTTTATCCGAATACTTTGCCGGTCAATTTGGATGCCTTGGCGGATATTCCAAAAGATGGGGAATGGGAACTTAAAGAACTTGCCGGGCTTATGTGTGCGGGTGATAAAGCTCTGACAGCGGCATTTCTTCAGGTCTTTGATAATCAACGCGAAGAGTATAATAAACCTCTGAAAATGTTTCTTGCTCTTACGCGTGATATTGTTGCGGGAAAGCCAAGGGATCGTTCCGGTATAATTGATGATTACTGGGAGAAATGGGGGACGTTGTTCATTAGATGGACTAAGCAGGCACGCGAATGGGTGACCAGTCAGGAGGAGGAATCCAAGGTAATACCATTATTTGGCGCTCCACCACCAATGGACGGTTTAGAATCTGATCTTGCCGCTGCAATCGATCAAAATCTGGCTGCAGAGACGGAAGATACGAACAAGATGATCCTTTTTTCTCTTAAATCAGTAGGCGGTGAAAACCTGAACTGGGCGCTTTTCCCTACTAATTACAAAGATGGAGAGGTGATTTGCAAGACTTTGCCTAATATCATCTTTTCTCAAAGGATAAGAGATGTCTTTCAACTCCAAAAGCGTGAGGCAAGGGTAATAGACCGCGGGTTGGTAAGTGGAAAGCTTGATGTCAGAAGGCTCTACCGGGTAAAGACTACAAAACAGATTTTTATGGAAAAACAGTATGATCCGCGAAGCATCTGGGATGTTACGGTTTTGGTTGATGCTTCCAGCTCGATGGTAACGTACTGGAAGCTTATAGAGAAAATTTTTGCAACTCTCGTTGAGGCATGGAGAACATATCAAAACGAGTTAGAGCTGTTTGCTTATGCTGAATATGAAGGGACATGCACCATTACAAACCTCTACCGTCAAGGCAGGCTCTTTACAATACAGCCGGGCGGCAACACGCCTTCAGGTCAGGCAATATTAGCAGTTGCCTCTCATATAAGCAAAAAGAGGGAAAAGAGATTGCTCCTTCACTTTACCGACGGCAAGATAAACGTGGGTGTTGATATTGATTATGCCATTGATTTCTGTAAAAAGGAAAAGATTGATCTTATGACCATAGGCCCCGGCACAACGGATATGTTTGAATTGACGGATAAATATGGGACAGGCCTTTTCCAGATCATAGATTCACTCAATGAATTACCAAAGGCATTAATGAACTTATTGAGATATAAGTTATTGGGTCGCAGGTGATAACAGAAACAGGTGCCCGTTCAGGGCCAGGGAAGGTGAAGATTTTAACCTCTGAAATACATTCCCGTATTTTGAGGATTAAAATTTGAACCTGACCTGTCAGCATGTGGAAATGCACGGGCAGGCTCAAAGAGTGGGCGGATAAGCGCAGACATCATCGAAATGGGGCGTTTTGAAATCGGCTCGGAGGCTGTCCGGGAATAGCACCTAAATCCTGTAAGCGTCGAGTTTGCCGAAGACCTGCCTGCTGCAGGCAGGTCTTCGGTAAAATCGGCGCTCCTTAAGTGTAAACTATTTTCAAAAATCATAACCTTTATGGCCG
>JAGGXA010000120.1 GCA_021163285.1 Deltaproteobacteria bacterium
CATCATATTAATGCGTGTTATACAAGCACAACATTTCTGTAATTCGTTGATATTAAAAGCATAATTTTCTTCTTGAAAATAGTTTATGCAGGTTTTAGGTATCAATGCTAATCGCGCAGGTCGAAAAGAATGGTAAAGGCTTATTTTAACCGACGTTTTAAAATTAAGGAAGCGTTTAAAAAATGATAGAAACCAAATTCTCAGGAAGAGAAATTATTCAAAAACCGACTTGTCCGTTCTGTGGTATGATAATTGAGAAGCCGATGGAATTGACTACACGAATGCCGGGTGAAATGCCCGTGGGAGCATGTTCATGCGGCGCAGTTTATGCCTGTGACGAAACCGGTCACAATATAGGTTCCGCTATGCTCGAGGCCCTTTTCTTTGCGTGTAATATGGATAGTGACCTTGCTTTAAATATCCTTCCGGAAGATGATTACGTTGAAAAGATTGTTGAGAACTATGACTACAAAACCCATCTTGTAATTCCCGGAGGATTTTTTGAAACAAGAAAGATATCCGGAGTCCTCTTCTTTATCAGACTATACGATGACATTCAGGAAATTACGGCTGAGGGTGTCCGGAAGAGACTTGAAAAGGCGGCTGAGCTTCCAGCCAAACCAAGGTTAAATAACAATCGGAAAAAGCCCCTTTCAAAGAAAGAGGTTGAAAAGCTCGTACAGGAATTTGATGTTGACCCAATTCTGAGCGTTGCACTTGAAGATAGAAAAATAATCAAAAACTTGCAGCGGCTCCTCTATTCAGGGGACGACCTCTTACGTAACAGGGCAGCAGAGATCCTGGGCCGTGTCTCCGCTGTTATTGCTGAAGCCGACCCGGGGGCCATATCCAGGCTCCTTCAGAGGTTGTTTACATCGACAACGGATACGGCCGCTTTTACATGGGGCGCATACGAGGCTATTGGCGAGATTATTTCCCATAAGCCCGACATGTTCGCAGGATATATCCCTCAGCTTTATCAATTCCTGATTGATGAGTCACGACAAGTGCAGGTTATCCGGACGCTTGGAAGGATTGCAAAGTCAAACCCTGAGCTCATCAGAAAGATCACCTTTCACTTTATTCCACTCCTGTCTGATCCTGACCCCATAGTTCGTGGTCATGCTGTCTGGATTCTTGGTAACCTTGAAGCATTTGAGGCCAGGGAAGACATAAATAATCTTATTGATGATTCAAATGAGATCAACCTCTATGAAGACGGAAAGCTGGAGAAAAAAACCGTGGGTCAATTAGCATCAGAGGCGTTTAAAAAACTATGATCATAAAATATCTTTTTTCCGATCCCGGCGGCGATATACAAACAGGTTCCACAGATATCGAGCGTCCCTTCCTGATTACACCGAAAAAGAGCCATCCTTTTCTGACACTTGGAGATTATTTCCATTCTATAGAGAGTTTTATTTTTAGAGATAATGGAAGATACCTGCTTCCCATCTTAATCGAGCGGTTTAATAAAGATATAACTCTTGAAAGTATTAATGAAGTCCTTATTCGCACTGAAAAGCATGGAGCTTTTTACCACATTGCAAGCGTTGAAATCTTATCGAATGGAACATCTGTAAAATTGTGCGTAAGTACTGCTTTAACAAAAAAAGGAAAGCAATCACTTGCTCATGATCTTGAGACTATAAGTTTTTTAGATCAGGCCTTTGAGTTCTCTTACCTTCCGAAAGTCTATTTTAAAGGAGACATTGAATGCCATTCGGTTGCCGGCGCTGAAACGTTTTCTATGCTGTTAGCGGAGTGGTTGGAAGATTACCATGAATGGCATCTTTCCATGGATGAAAAGAGCAAAAATCAAAAGATCCGGATCTGGGATCAAAAAAAAGGCCTTAGATACGCATCCGTGGATGACAGCTTTGAGATATTCAGGCAGATATCAAAAATCCTTACACTTTATTATAACACAGGAGACTTCAGTCAGATATATCCCTGGCATAATGCTGCAGGGGATTTTATTGTGAAAAACAGAGATGGAAATATAGATGTAAAACTCACAACGGTAAGAAGATATGAACCGTTCAAGACATCTGTTGTAACGGAAGATGACATCAGTCCAATGTTAGCCATAGTCTATTTCTTTTTAAACATGTCTCTGCAAATAAGGCTTGACAAGTTTGATGGGGTAGGAGATGTGGCATGGGCAGATGATTTTTCCGTGCAAGCTGCTTTAGAAGGTTTTTTTGAGGCCTTAAATATCATGGAATCGGAGAGCAGGTTTTACTCCGGCAAGGTCAATGAAATACTTGCCCTGTTAAAGATTTTTGACAAGAAAGAGATTCAAAAACTCATAGGATCAATGACAGGCCTGTATCAAATGGAAGATCCTGCTGATCTTTCGGTTATAGAGGTTCATCTGAAAGATCATGTCAATCGGCTTTACGAGACTATACAAAGCTTTCATTTATAATATCTTCAGCAGGTGTTTGTATTGCCTTTGAAACTGATATAAGCAAGGAGGCATTTTCCTGATTACCTCTGGGTGAACTCTGAATCAATTCTCTTGAAAGATGAAAAAGCTCCTTAAAAATTCCGTCAAGATCAAAAACCGGATAATATTTCCCCTTTTTAAACCCCGATTTATGACAGACGTGAGCTTTACCCTGGATCAAGGCAGGTATCCCGTAGACACGGCATGTGATTGGTCTGTAAGGATAGAGGCAGCACTCCATCCTATCATTAAGAAGCGGGCACCTTATCCGCTCTCTTGCAAGAGAATAACCTTCTGTTTGTTTACCGTTGTTGTTCCGGTGCAACCTTTTTTCCAGGTTTGATATATCCCTGTCCGCCTTTTTACATCTTTGAATAACTATTCGTCTCTCATTCCTTCCCAGTTCAATAAAGTTCTTTTGCAAATAGACTGCCTCAATCAGAAACAGACCGAACATGGCATGACAGCAATCCGAACAACCAGGACTGCATTTTATATCAGCTCCATATTCTTCCGTCATTTTATTGAAGGCCTGGTCTGCATTGGCTGCGAGAGATTTATATTGATTAAACAGGTGAGAGAGGTTCATTTTTGGCGGTAGGGTTCAAGCCTCTCTAAAAATTCGGGATGGGCCTCAAATCCAAGAGAGCTTGCCTTGTCAATATGTTTAATCGCATTTCCATAGTCATCGTTGTTATAATAGGCGCATGCAAGGTTATTATGCCCAAGTCCGAAGTCCGGGGCTTTTTCTATCAATTTTTGTCCCGTCTCTATGGCCAATTTTATTTCATCTTTCTGAAGGTAGGCGTTAATAAGGTTGGCCCAAGCCTGCACAATATCAGGATTTAACTCTATGGCCTTATTCAGGGCCTCAATTGCCTCATCAGTCCTCATCATCTGTAAATAGGCAAATCCCAGATTTGCATAACCCCTTGCATATCTTGGTTCAAGTTCAACAGCGTTTATATTGGCGCTGACAACTCTGTCAAGATCGCCTTTCTTAAAATAGATATAGCCGAGATTTACGTAAGCTTCAAACATCCTGCCGCTATTGTCAATTGCATCATTAAATGCATCTATAGCCTCATCAAGCTTATCTTCCTCCATAAGGCCAAGACCTAGATTATAACTTGAACTGGCACATTCAGGGTTTTCCTTTAATATCTTTCTTTGCTCATAAATAAATTCTTCAGCGCCTTGTGGATTTTTCATAAAATTCCTCTACAAATTAGTTGGCATCCTTCATTTTTACTTTACACTTGGCAGAAAAGTGGCAGCGGCATCCTGCCGCTGATTTAAGAGGCTACAAGCCTCTTCTACAATTTATAATTTTTAGTTCCAATAAAAGTATCAATTACTTTTACCTCAAAATGAAGGATGCCAATTATTTCTGTCTGCACGGTTGAATGTTCGCATGATATTCCATTGTCAGGATGGTGTATCTGCGACCAAAAAAGACCGCTACCCATTATGGACAGCAGCCTTTTACGCTATCTGAACAGCTTTTAAAGGGCAATTATTAAAAACTAATGGTCCTCTATTTGCCCTTTGCCTTTCATACCATACATAGTGCTGCTTCCTGTAGAGAAATAGATCAGTTTCTCTTCATTTATAAGCGCTGTAGCAGCCTTTTTGATAATCCTGGCCTTGACATCAGGTATAACTTTATGAACCGCCTTTTCCATGTCCTTGAAATAAAATTTCGATTTTTTGCTTTTCTCAGCAAAATCCATGATGGCCTTTTTGATATCTTCTTCCATCAACATATCCCCCCCTTGATTATTTCATAAAAAGGTAACCGTTCACCAAGGGTACGAGCGTACGGAAACCCCAGGCACGTGAACGTCTTGCCGACGCCCCGAATGCACATGATCAGTACGAGTGATTATAAATCTCTTCCTGTATCACCTGCCCTGAAGATGTTCAGATGAGGCGTCGGTGAACGTTTACTAATAAATTTTGATTAGATTCCACCAGCAGCTTTTGAGACATCCCAGGCCGCTTCAGTGTATTTAAACTGAGTGGTAGTCCTGTACGTATCATATGCCAGGCGGTAATCATCTATCAGATGATCGGAAAAAGGCAGATCACATTTCTCAAAAAACTTTTCCCAACCAATACGATCAGCCCAGTCACCGAGACGTTCATATTTGTTAGCGTCGTTTGAATATGCCACGATAATCCTCTTTACATTTTCACATACCTGAGGAAACCTCGGAAATTCATTGGGCAAATATGGAACTACGACTTTGGAAAACTTAGGCGGCGTGATCCGGTTTGATATTTTTCCTCCTGCCAGTATAGTCACGCCGTCTCCAGCCTGATCTGCAAGAGGAACTGCAAGGCACATTGTATAACAATTTCCACAGAACATGCAACGTTCATTCTTGATTTTGACAGTCTTTTTGCCATCTTCTGTCTTGGCAGGAGAAATAGCGCCGGTTGGGCAGGCAGCAATAACAAGCGGAATCTCACACAGAGAGTCCATTACTTCATGATCAATAACAGGCGGTTTCCTGTGATAGCCTAAAAGAGCAATGTCCGAGCAATGCACTGCCCCGCACATGTTAAGGCAGCAGGCCATGGAAACCCTTACCTGAGCCGGAAGGGTCATCCCCTGGAAATAATCAAAAAGATTATCCATTACTGACTTTACCATGGACGATGCATCCGTGGCTGGTGTATGACAATGAAGGTATCCCTGGGTATGAATTATGTTGGTGACCCCGGCGCCTGTTCCGCCAATAGGGAATTTATAACTGCCGGTTACAAACTTCCTGCTCATAAGGTCCTTTTTAAGGGCCTCCATCTTGTCATGGCTGTCCGTCATGAATTCTAAATTATTACGTGTGGTGAACCGAACATATCCTCCACAATGTTTGTCTGCTATGTCACAGATCTCCCGGATATGTTCAACGGTCATAAAACGGCAGCCGCCGCACCTTACCGTAAATACCTTATCACCGGTTTCCGACACATGAACCAGTACACCAGGCTCCAGGATCTCGTGATATTTCCACTTTCCATAATTATTCTGGATAATAGGCGGAAAATACTGCCAATAATGTCTCGGCCCCAAGTCCGTAATCCTGTTTTCCATTGGTTTATCTGGATTATAACCACCTAATTGTTCTAAAGATAATGCCATTATTTATACCTCCTATCTCTGATGCCTGGATCGGTAATCATTGATGTCTCGCTTCCAACCGCCGGGGACATCTTCCTCTTTCCAGAATATGTAAGGATTGCTCCTCGGCTCCTTTACCATCTGCGGCATGGGCGGCAAATCAATGACTTCCAGGAATTTCGGAATACCATGTCTCTGGATCAATTCTCCGAGTCGCTCACGGTTCTTGCCTTCTTCCATCCACCAATCCCAGACCTTTTCTACGAGCTCTTTGATATTGTCGTAAGGTGGTTCACACTTCATGAAAGGAACAGTTAATGTTGCCATCTGGGCGCCTTCAAGAATTGGAGCCTTTGCTCCAAAGAGTATGCTGCAGCCTGTATCAACGCCCGGCCTCAAGGCCTGGGGCATCGTATTAATGCAGTGCATACAACGGGTACATTCCCTGTTGTTGATAACCAGTTTTCCATCCTCCATGGACATGCAGCCTGTGGGACAGAGATCAATGACTTCTTTCTGAATATCAAATTTTCCCCAGTCACGCCCTGCATGAGCGCCCGCATTTGGTGGAATTTCACCTCCAATATATGCCTTGACCGCCTCCTGGTCGATCCGGATATCATCTCTCCAGGTCCCGATATAAGACATGTCCGATCTGGCAATAGATGCCACGCATCCGTTTGGACAACCGTCAAATTTGAATTTGAACTTATATGGGAAAGCGGGACGATGCAATTCATCCTGGTAGTAATGGGTGAGCTCATTGCACATATCCTGTGTATCAATACATGAAAATTCACATCGGGCCTTACCGAGACAGCATGAAGGCGAACGCAGGTTTGAACCGGATCCGCCAAGGTCTTGTTCCATTTCATGTGTCAACTGGTAAAAAATGGGTTCAAGCTGCTCGGTCGTGGTGCCGATAAAAATCATGTCACCTGTTGAACCATGCATATTCATCAAACCACTGCCGCGATACTCCCAGAGATCGCAAATAGTTCTTAAGTAGTCTGATGTGTAAAACTTGCTTGATGGCTGGTTAACACGCAGGGTGTGAAAATGAGCAATGGCAGGAAATTTTTCCGGGAGGTCTGAATAACGGCCGATTACTCCTCCGCCGTAACCGAAGACGCCAACGATCCCGCCATGTTTCCAGTGTGTTTCGCCATCATCAAAGGAGAGTTGAAGCTGACCCAGTGTATCTTCAACCGCATCTCTGTCAGTCAGCATTCTGTCATCGGCCAGTTTCCTTCTGTGCAAGGCTTCCCGTTTTGAATCGGCTACAAAACTTGGCCAGGGACCTTTTTCCAGCTCATCCACATCAGGTATGTCATGCTTGCATTTAAACTCTTTTAATTCATCCTCAGTATAGTTATTCAGTTCTTCATCGGAATAAATCCGCATCTCTTCATATTTTATTTCTTTTTGTTTCTCTTCTGGTTCAAAACTCATTATCTATGCCTCCTTTTGCTGATAATTTGATAAAATTAAGGAGTTAATCCAAAAATCAAATAAACCGGTTGCATTCACCTCCTCCCTCAAAAGATCAAAACTCGATTCAATTACTTTAAGTCTAATTTTTTGATTATTTTTCTCAATTTCAATTTAGTTTGTTGAACGGTTAATTTTACCCTTCTTATTAGAGTGGTGATAAATTGTCAATAAAAAAATATGCTCCAAATTTAACCGGTTCTTGTGAACCTGTTTTTTTTATTGACAATTCTTCAGCATCATGCTCCATAAATCCCAAGCGCACAGGGCAAAAGATTTTGCAATAATTCCGGTCCATATAATAATGATTAATTTTGATAAAGGTGATCAGGGGGAGATAGTCCGAGAATATACTTTCCATGCGACCGGCTATAGAATTCGTTGCCCCGCTTCAGTAAGTCCAAAATGTCCTCAAATCAGGTATTGCTACGTTTCAGGATCTTTTGAGCCTGGTGCATTAACAACAAAATGTCCGCCCGGTTTTGCTACGAAGCCAACTCCTGACAATCTCGTATTATCTTAATTCTCTTCATTTCATAAATAGGTCTTGAATTAAATAGTGTCTGAACGAAAAGTCCGTTCAGACACTATTTTGAATGTTTAATTTTAAAGGTTGAATTAAGAATACAGTTGAATTAAAAATAAGATACAATTTTAATATGTTCATAATATCAACCTAAGGGTTCGCGTAAAAATAACTTTATATTTTGGCATCTCATCTTCAGGTCATTATTTTCGGCAGATTCTAAAGAGCAAAAACCTTGAAACAGTCCACTATTGCTGCGTCTTTTGCTTTTCAAAATCTACGAACCCATCCTAAATCTGAGCGCCAATTCTGTATAGTTATTCTTGCGCGGACCGTAAGATGGAGAAAACAAATTTCCCGGTTTTCCTTCAGGCGCTAAATATGTTTTTTAGTTTGCCCCGTATTACTATTGCTGCATTAAGAGGCGGTTCCGGCAAGACCATGCTATCCCTGGGATTAGTTGCGGCCTGGAGGTCTTTGGGCAGGCGGACAGCTCCTTTTAAAAAAGGCCCTGATTTTATTGATGCCGGATGGCTGACTTTTGCATCCGGTCGATCATGTCATAACCTTGACCCTTTTATGATGAATAAAAAGCAGATGCTGCAATCCTTTTTTTCTCATTCAAACCATGCCGACCTGTCTCTTATCGAAGGAAACAGGGGCCTTTTCGACGGGCTTGATGTCGAAGGCCGATTCTGCACAGCAGAATTGGCCAAGTTTCTTGAATCACCCGTTCTCCTGATTCTTGACGTGACTATGACAACCAGAACCGTAGCGGCAATCATAATGGGTTGTAAGACCTTTGACCCGGCTCTTGTCCTCGCCGGAGTTGTTCTTAATCGAGTGGCCGGTTCGCGTCAAGAGACCCTGATAAGAAAATCAATAAAAAAATATTGTGGAATACCGGTTGTCGGTTCAATTCCAAAACTTGATGAGGATACGTTTCCTGAAAGACATATGGGCCTTATTCCATATCAGGAAATATCCAGGGCTGAAGAGGCCATTTCGTGGGCAAGAAAAACAGTTCAGGAAAACCTTGAACTGGATGAGATCTGGGAAATCGCGGTTAAGGCGGAAAGTATTGAACAAAAGTTCAATTATATTCAACCGGGTTCGGAAGTTCTTGCTTTTCATGATCCGCTTAGGATAGGCTTTATAAGGGACAGTGCTTTTTCATTTTATTATCCCGAAAATTTAGAACAGCTAAGACAGAGAGGCGCCACTCTTATCGAACTAAATGCTGTTTCCGATAATGAACTGCCGGAATTGGATGCGCTTTATATTGGCGGCGGTTTTCCTGAAACTCAGGCAAGGGAACTTGCGCTTAACCTTGATTTCAAGACTTCCTTGAAAAAAGAGATCGAAAAAGGCCTGCCTGTGTACGCCGAATGTGGGGGGTTTATGTATCTTGGAGAGAGTCTTCTTGTGGATGGTAAAACTTATCCGATGACAGGTGCATTACCTGTCAGGTTCAATCTCGAAAAAAGGCCTTTAGGACATGGATATACGGTGCTTGAAGTCAATCGAACGAATCCTTATTATAAGGTAGGTGACACGTTAAAAGGTCATGAATTCCATTATTCAAAGGCCATTTTTACGGGAAAGGAAGATGTGAATTTTGTTTTTAAGATAAAACGGGGTTTTGGCGTAGATGGTAAAAGAGACGGCATTTGTAAAAAAAACGTTCTCGCTACCTACACCCATTTACATGCGGCCGGTGAACCGAGATGGGCGGAAGGCCTTATAAGGACAGCAATGGAATATAAAAAAACAGGTAACCTTTCACAGGTTTCGGGTTCCACCCTTCAGTTATAATAATTTTAAAAAGATTAAAAAGAATAATTGACAAGGTAAACAATATTAATTATAATTGCAGTTTAATGATGCATATATTGTGAATATAGGAAGCTGTCCGGGAATAGCAATTTTTTTCAGAATCAAGGCTTGCTCAAAAAATTACCGCAGACATATAGTTGATATTTCGAGGATAATTTTTTAAGCATAACGCAGAGTTTGGGAAAAAGGGCATTCTTGGACAGCCTCCTGTGTAAGTATTAAGGGAAAGGAATTTTTTATTAACATAAGGAGGTTTTTAATTATGCCAACTGTGGAATTCGAGGGGCAAACATTTAATGTCGATGAAGATGGTTTCATAGACGATTTTAACAACTGGAGTGAAGGGTGGATGAAATATGTGAAAACGGTTGAAGGGATTGATGAAATAACCGATGAGCATAAGAAGGTCGTTGATGTTCTCCAGGACTATTATAAAAAGAATGGAATTGCTCCAATGGTCAGGATTCTTTCCAAGGTAACAGGTTTCAAACTGAAATATATTTATGAATTATTTCCCTCAGGACCTGGCAAGGGTGCATGTAAAATGGCCGGTCTGCCGAAACCAACGGGCTGCGTCTAATCTTTTTTATTTTAGCCAGTTAATTTTTTAAGCTTGAAAAGGTGTAAGAGGATCATATTTTGAATCCTTTTACACCTTTTTATGTATTCGGTATATTGATAAAAGATTCCAGTATCTTCTTGTAAAGAGAAGGTCTTCGCCTGGGAATAAAATATTTCATCCGGTGTTTTCTTACTCGATCGAGCATATCAGCCTTAAGAGATACCACAAGGATATTTTCTTCCATCCCCTCGTACCTGTCAATAATTTGTCCATCAGGGCCAAGGACCAGGGATACGCCTGGAAATGAAAGACCCTCATCAGTTTCACCTGCCTGGTTGCATGCCACAACAAAAACACCATTATCAAATGCCCTGCCGGGGAGATGCCTCATCCAGCTTTTCAGCTTGTCTCCGGGCGTTTTTAAGGGGGATGCATGGGGGATAAACAGGATTTCAGCGCCCATTAGTGATAGAATTGTGCTGATCTCCGGGAAATGGGATTCGTAACATAACTGTAAACCAAAAGCAGTATTTTTAGACGAAAACACTCTGAACTTTTGTCCTGCCTGAAAAATATCGTTCTATTTTCAGGATGACACAGGGGTGTAATGAGATCGCCGTTTATCCATAATTACACGCAATATCCAGATGCTCTTTGATAATTTGTCGTTGTTCCCGGCGTCTGATTTTACGCAACTTCCTGGCCTGATGGAGCCTGCGGTCTCTTTCGGCGAAGCTCTCTTTCCCCTTCCCCAAAAGCTTATCTTTCGGGGTGATGTACCCTATGGCGCTATGGAGACGTTGGGTGTTGTAGTCGCCGATAAAATCACCCACAATCCTTCTGGCGTCTTCAAGGGAAAGAGGGGATTTCGGCCTGATACACTCCTTTTTCAGGCTCTGGTGCCACCTTTCAATCTTCCCGTTGCTCTGTGGATAGTAGGGGGATGTCCTTACATGGTCCATCCCGCTTATCCGTATGAACTCCTTGAAATCCTTTGCAATAAACTGTGGGCCGTTATCCGATATGATCCCGGGCTTATCATTCGGGAATCTCTCACTGGCCCTCTGCAGGATGATTTCGACGTCTCCCTCTGTCATGGCTTCCCGGATCTCCCAATGGATAATATACCGGCTATACCCATCCAGGATACTACACAGGTAATAGAAAGTACCCCGGATATTCAGATAGGAGATATCTATATGCCAATGTTCATGAGGCCTTTTCGGTCCCTTGAATCCATCTCCTTTTTTTGAGGACCTCGGGTTCCACTTCCTCAAATATCCACCGGCACTCAATACCCGATAGACACTGGAGGGGCTTACTGCCACCATATCGGCATCTATCTGCATTGGCACAAGAAAAAACGGACAAAAAAAGGCCCTAATTCCCCCACACCTCCTGGTTGATTTTGGCGATCCTTCGCAAAGGTCGCATTCCGAAAAAGGCAAGCTTGGTGAGCACCTCCTTTGTGCTCATGAGCTCTGCCTGAACACCCTGCCTGATCACATCCCAGATCGGGCGTGAAAGCGGTTTAGATGTTTTTTTGGCCGCCTGCTCTTCACGGTATCGTGCAATCTCCTTTTGCCGCTGTTGCTGCAATCCAAGGTGAACATCAGCCGGTGCAACCCCACCCGGTGCAGTGCGGGGGATCTGAAAGTTATCCAAATGAACCGTATCTTCTACGGCCTGTTTTATACGTTCATCAAGGCTTTTTTCTTTATCCGTATGGTTTGTTTCGAGACGTCCCCATACATTATAAAAGAGGTTCCTGAACTCCTTGCCGCCACACTCAACCGACCCGCGTTATACTGAGGTGTGCAGGCGGGAATATTGCGGCTGACGATTTCATGGGCTTTAAGCAGTTTTTGATGGCTTTCTGAAATATACTGAGTACCGTTGTTCTCCAGAAGGAACTTCGCCGGTGGTCTGCCGCCGTTTGCCTTAAGCGCCTGCTGAACGGGAACTGCAACAAGCGCTTCGGTTGCCCGTCGGGACACTGAGCAACCGAGAATATACTGATCAAAAACATCAATTAAAAGCGCCACTTTGAATCGAACACCATTTACAGCCAGTTGGGTAGTAACCCCTGGAAAAATCCAGCTCCTTACCCATCAGCCCAGACTCGATTCGGCTTCTTTCTCCGATGACCCCATAAAACCGGTCTGCCGGTCAAAAGCCGTTGATCCCTGGTGGGGCCGTCCGAAATTATACCCCCGAATGTAGTCCGCAATTCCTGTGGCCGCTTCGCTGAAACTGTTGAATCGGGTCCGTGACAGGTACTCCTTTTTAATGGTCTGGTTCAGACGTTCCACTTTTCCCTGAGTCTGTGGGCTGTGGGGTTCACAAACGATGTGTTCGGTTTTATGGTCGTCCAGGTACTGCTGAAACAAGGTCTCACGCCCGCTCCAGATGTAAAAACCGCTGCCCTGATCCGTCAGCAGTTTAACCGGCTGTCCGTGGCGGATACAGGCGTTGTGTAAAACACCAATAAGGGTTTCGCCCTTCTGGTCGTGGCATAACTCGGCACCCACGCAGAACCGGCTGAAATCATCCACAATGACAACCAGGTACAAAACCGGAATCCCTGTCAGATAAACATAGGTCACACCTATCTGGTACAGTTCGCCGGCATAGGCGGCTTCAAAACGTAGCGCTCCTTTAGCGGGCTTATCCGTAACGTCAAAGCCTGAGTCGTTACTGTCGAGAAGTCCATGAATTTTGAGCACATGCCGAATCTGTTTCCGACCGACAACAACCAGGTGGTCTCTTTTAAGCTGGTCCTTAATCCTTTTAAAACCGATTTTCGGGTTCTTTTTGCGGTATTCCAGGATCAGTTGCTGTAAATCTTCAGGCAGGGGGGGTTCACTTAAGACCTCAGATTTTACCCCCTTTTCTTCAGGATACTCTTGGTCTTGCGCATTCGAAATCACAGGGTCTTCAGTCGTTGTTATTTCATTTTCCGTTCCGGCTGTTATCGGATGGCCATTTTTCTTGTCTCGGCTGAGTGCATATAGCTGCCAGAGTGGAATCCCAAACTTCCGCGATCCCTCAGCAAGGCTTAATCCTTGCCCCTTTATCATCTTTTCCAGCTCACGGACTTTATCCCAATTGACTCGGTTTCCCATTTCACTGTCCTCCATTTCTACTGGCGGAAGTGTGGGGGAATTTCTTTCAAATTCTGTCCGATTTATTTTGCCCTATGCAATTACCTTAAAATAACGCCCATTTTTGAATAATTTCCGAAACCAATTCTTTTTTTACCGGTTTTGCCAGAAAATCGTCCATGCCTGCTGCAAAACATTTTTGACGATGTTCGTCAAGGACATTGGCGGTCATAGCAATTATAGGAATATGATTTTCAGGTTCGTCATTTCTTTCAAAATTTCTTATCTCTCTTGTAGCGCTTATCCCGTCAAGCACGGGCATTTGCATATCCATAAAAATAATACCGTAATAAGATTTGCCTGACTCTCTTTCTTTATTATCTGTAAATGCTTTTTTATACATCTCTACTGCTATCCGGCCATTACCTGCAATTTCCACTGTATGCCCCATTTTTTCCATGAACTTTTTGGCGAGCATCTGGTTTACGGGATTATCTTCGGCAAGGAGGATATTTATGCTTTTCAGGTTTTTTGTTTTTTTATTCGCGGGAGCCTCATTCTTTGTCACAGCCTCGCCGGCAGATATGCCCGGAACTCCAAACCAGCCTGTGACATGAAATACACTTCCTCTGTTTGATTCGCTTTCAGCCCAGCAGTTACCTCCAAGCTTTTGTGTTATTTTTCGGGCAATTGAAAGCCCAAGTCCTGTGCCTCCAAACTTTCTCGTAGTAGATGAGTCAGCCTGCGTAAAGAGTTCAAATATCTCCTCAAGCTTATCCTTTGGTATCCCGATACCGGTATCTTTTAGTTCCAGGTGGAGAAAGATAGAGTTTCTTTCCCGTTTTTCACAACGTAAGGTAGTTACTATTTCTCCTTTTTCCGTGAATTTCGCAGAATTGCTAATGAGATTTATCAACACCTGTCGCAATCTGTGTGGATCACCTCTCAGGGTCCGGGGAATGTCCGGGCTGATATTATATAAAACCTGAACAGGTTTATTCCCGAGATTCGGTTTAATAAGGTGGGAAATATCATGGATCAACTGTTTTACATCAAAATCTATTTCTTCAAAGGTTGTGTCATCCGCATCCATCTTGGAAAAATCGAGGATATCATTTATTACAACCAGCAGGGATTCTCCGCTTCGTTTTACGGCTTCCACGTATTCCCTTTGCTCGTTATCAAGGTCTGTTTCGAGGAGCAGGTTGGTAAAGCCGATAACTCCGTTCATCGGTGTGCGAATTTCATGAGACATATTTGCCAGGAAATTTGCCTTTGCCTGTACGGATTCCTTTGCCGCGTCAAGTGCAATGCTCAACTCTTTTTGCAATGCCCTCGTTTTCAGGATAGTGGATATCCTGACAGAAAGTTCTTCAGCCGAAAATGGCTTTGTTACATAATCTTCAGCGCCTGCTTTTAAGCCGAGTACTTTGTTATGAGAATCTGAAACGTGAGTAAGCATCAGAACCGGTATATCTTTCAACGTGTCATTGGTTTTTATGGCCTTGCAAACACCAAGTCCGCTTATTCCAGGCATAACTATATCAAGAAGGATTATGTCCGGGTGTTCTTTTTCAAGAATTCTCAGACAGTTCTCACCATCGCGGGCAAGCATGACCTGGTGCCCTTCGTTTTCCAGGAGATTCTTTAACTGCATCCTGATGGTCAAACTGTCATCAACCACAAGAATTGTTTTCTTGGTAATATCCATATTGGTTGCCCATTATTTTTTGGGGTTACTATTCACTCCCCGCGTTACCACGTTCCAGCGTGGTAACGCATACCCGGATGCCCTGCGTTTTCGGCAAAAACCGATACAGAGCGTTTCAAAATACGTTCCAACCCGGAACATTGGAACGGGGCAGGTGAACGGTTACCTTTTTTATCCTGATCTCTTAAATCCCAACAAGTCGCATGATCTTGGGCGGAATTTCAAAATCGGGCAAAATAGTTGTTGCCGCGCCGATCATTATGGCCGCCCTGGGCATTCCAAAGACGATGCATGTCTTCTCGTCCTGAGCAATAGTATAGCCGCCGGAATCCCTGATTGCCTTAAGCCCTTTTGCGCCGTCCCTTCCCATGCCGGTTAAAAGAACAGCTATCGGACTGAGCCGATTGTCCCCGGCAACCGATTCAAATAGCACATCAATGGATGGTCTGCAATAATTCACAGGGGATGTCGAGATCAGCCTGAGATTTGAACCCTGGATAATGAGATGCCTCCCCGGCGGTGCAAGGTACACTGTCCTTTGTTTGTCTTTAAAGGTTTCTCCATCTGTTGGATTTTTCACCAGAAGGCTGGTGTTGTTATTGAGCCATTCCGCCAGGGAGTTCCTGAACGAGTCGGGCACATGTATTACCACAATAACCGGGACAGGAAAATTCGAGGGCAGGCGGCCAAGGAGATCAAGCACTACCTTCGGGCCTCCGGTGGAGGCGCCGATTACGAGCAGGTTATATCCATTTGCCGATGTTCCGGCATTTATTGCGGGAACAGCAGCATTCTTTTTTGGCAGCATTTTTCTTTTAAGATGGGTAACCACCTTTATCCTCGATGCCCTTTTTATCCGGTAAATAATCTCCTTTTCCCAGTCAGGGCATGTTTTTTCAATAAAATCCAGGGCGCCTGCAGAAAGAGCGTCCATGGTCTTATATTCTTCTCCCCTGTTTTCAGCCGATGAATGGATGATTATCGGCGTGGGATGATAGGCCATGATAAGCTCTGTCGCCTCCTGTCCATCCTTAACCGGCATTACCAGGTCCATGAGGATTACGTCGGGTGAAAGCGATTTTACAAGTTCAATGGCCTTCTTTCCATTTTCAGCCACACCTGCCACCTTCATTTCAGGATCGTTTTCAATAAGTTCCGCTACTTTTTTCCTGATAGTAAGCGAGTCATCTACAATTAAAACCTTTATCATTTCAAACCAGCCTTTTTACCGTTTCAAGAAAAATACCCTGATCAAAACGGCCCTTGACAATATAGGCCTGAGCGCCAACTTCAATGCCCTTACGCCTGTGTTCATCTTTTGACAAGGATGAGAGTATAACGATCGGGGTTTCTTTATGTTCCGGATTTTTTCTTATCCTGGATGCCAGTTCAAAACCGTTTATTCCAGGCATTTCGACGTCCAGTATGAACAGGTTATAATTGTTGTTATCCATGATCTCCAGGGCCTCTTCACCTGAGGCCGCAAGTGTAACATCATAGCCTTCCGATTCGAGGACACCGCTGATTAACACCCTGGTTGTCAAGGAATCATCCACAGCGAGGATATGAGGAATCGGATGATCTTCCGTTTCACTATCAGTGGTAAAGATATTGGATCTTCCCGCATTATTTGCTGAATATTCGAAAAGGTTCGCCACGTTAAGCACAAGGGCCGGCATGCCGTTGCTCAGGATAGCCCCGCCGGTAAAAAAATTGATATCTTTTAATTGCTCTCCAAGGTTTTTCAAAATGATTTTGCGTACACCTGATAATTCATCAACGGCAATCGCAGCGGTCTTATGACCGTATTTCAAAAGCACAAAGGGAATAGACCTCCCTTCGTTCCGTCTGGGGCCAAGGTTCAGTGCCTCCGTCAGCCATAATAATGTTACCGGCATTTCGTTTAATTTGATTATGCTTTGACCGGTCGAGTATTCCAATTCGTCATAGGAGAGATAGCCTGTTTTTTCGATCATATTCAGGGGTATCAGGTATTTCCTGCCTGATGTCTCTACTAAAAAGGCATCAATCATGTTTAATGATAATGGGAGTTTTATTGAAAATCGGGTAAATTTATCCTCCTCTGAATCACATTCCACAGTTCCTCTCAATGATTCGATCCTGTCTTTCACAATATCCAGGCCCACACCCCTTCCTGCAAATTCGGTGATTAGTTTTCCGGATGTAAAACCTGTTGCAAAAATCAGGCAGAGGCTGTCTTTTCTGCTGAGTTCCCTGGCTTTTTTTTCATCGATAATACCTTTTTTAACGGCTATTTCCTTTACCTTCCCTAAATTGATTCCCTGTCCATCGTCCTCGCAGATAACGTGAACCGAATTCCCCGCCTTCTTAAAGTCAATCCTTATTAATCCTTCTGCATTTTTCTCTTTTTGCAATCTCTCTCTTTCATCTTCTATCCCGTGAACTGCTGCATTTCTGATTATCTGGTTTACCGGCTCCTTGAGTTCTTCGATGAGATTACGGTCAAGCTTTATCTCATCCCCTGTGATGACAAGTCTTAATTTCTTGTCAAGCTTTACAGAGAGGCTCCTCACTATGCCTTTGAAATAATGAGATACCTCGGAAACCTTAATCGATCTTGTCTTGTGGATGATCCGGTACGCACTATCTGAAATTTGCTTTAACTCCTCGATTGTTGTGTCAAGGGATGATGTATGTTTGAGCAGTTGTATATGCAGGGCTTCCAGGTCTATTTTCTTTAACAGCGTGTTATATTCGAGCGAAAAGTTCTCATCTTTATTCTTTGGGTATGACTGGCGGTTTATGAAATCCTTTAATTTTAAATAATCTGTTGTTATTCTCCCGCATCTCCTTGTTGCATTCTTCAAACAGGAATGAAGCTCTTCTAACCTGATAGCCCCTGTTATAAGTTCACTTGCCATGTCCATTAAATCATCAACATCGGAAATGGAGGCCCTGATGGTCTCTGTGTTTGTTGGGCCTGCCGGGGAACCCTGCGGTTCGTAAATTAAATCACTTTCCGGCGTTTCTTTTTGATTTGAATTTTTCTTATTATTTTTGGTGTCTGATTCCGCTTTTTCTGTTCCTGTTTGCATAGAGGCAGGCGCGGTTTCTGATTGTTCATTGATCCTGTTTGGCACAGTTAAATTGTCTGCGGCAGTTGTGACATTACCTGACTCATCTTCACTGAAACGTTTGAGTATAGCCGTGCTGTCAATAGAATCATCGGGCCTGCCCTCTTTGATTGCTTCAATAATAAGCCTGATCAAATCTACAGTATCCAGGATAAGGCTTATTTTTTCAGTTGTCAGAAGGACGCCCTGATCCCTTGCTCCGCTAAAAAGGTCCTCGATTGAATGGGCAAGTTTGGTGATATTCAAAAGGCCCACCACATGGGCTGCACCCTTTAAGGTATGGGCGTACCTGAACAGACGGTTCAGCAGATCAGGGTCATCCTGTTTTTTTTCAAACTCAAGTATATCCCTGCTCAGATTTTCAATCAGCTCGTCAGACTCGATCAAAAAGTATTTGTAAAGGTCTTTTGTCATAAAAGATATTTAACCGTTCACAGGTTTAATGGTTTAGGGTTCCGGGTTCTGGAATATCCCGTCCTTCTTGGGATTTCAGCAACCTTTTACAGCTTATGGTCAAAAAAGAAAGCCGGGTTTTATTACAACGTATATGTTCGCAGGGGCAGGCCCCTGTGCCTGCCCTTTAACCGGGGTTTATCCGTGCATAATATTGCTGAAAGAGAACGACTGAAAGGTAACCCGGAACCTGTGAATGGTTATCCTCAATTTAACGGTAAAGGCCGATTCCCCTTTCATATTTCACCTAAAACCTGCAAGCGTCGAGTTTGCCGAAGACCTGCCTGCTGCAGGCAGGTCTTCGGTAAAATCGGCGCTCCCGGAGGGTAAACTATTTTCAAAAATCCCAGCCTTTATGGCCTCATTCAAATTGATGCGTATCATGCAAGCACAACATTCCCATAACTTGCTGATATTAAAAGCCTAA
>JAGGXA010000013.1 GCA_021163285.1 Deltaproteobacteria bacterium
CTTGCACCTGCCTGCAGCAGGCAGGTCTTCGGCAAACTCGACGTTTGCAGGATTTAGGTATAATATCAATTCTTCAAGGAATTCTATCAACCTGTTACAAAATGAGGGAACTTCGGAACGAGGACACAAAAATTGTGCGCCTGCTTGTGGATGTTATTTCGTCCTCGTTCCTTACAAAAAATAATCTGCACATCCCGCTTGCCCTTTTGCCCGTCTTCTACGTTGCGGTAACAGGGGTTTGGTAGATACGGGTTTCAAACCCGTATCTACTATGCAACTGTTACCACGCCTTGAAGACGAACAAAAATTTTGCGCCATATGCTGAGGTTATTTCCTTCCAGTTCACAAAAAAATCCCCGGATCGATTCAATCGATCCGGGGATTCCGTTTTCATCCTCAGATTGTATGTGCCTCAACCCCAAGCCGCGAGGATTTAATATAAAAAGGCTAATGTTTCACAGACACAGGTCTCCTGGCTTACGGATCTTCCTACTAACCGCGCCTTCCCATCCACACATGGAGGCTGTCCGAAAATGCTCTCTTTCCCAAAATTTGTGTTATGCTCAAAAAATTATCCTCGAAATATCAACTCTACGTCAGCGGTAATTTTTTGAGCAAGCCTTGATTTTGGAAAAAATTGCTGTTCCCGGACAGCCTCCAAGGTGGAAAGTGGCATTTTGCGGCGTTTGTCCCCGATCACAGTGGCGGGCCCGCGGCGGATTCTCACCGTCTTCCCTTTATGTCTTACAAATAAATTTTATCATCTATAAACAAAATAACAAATAAAGTCAAGCAGAATTCTGCATCCTTCATATCACTTCAAGGCAGGCTTTTACATTGTTTCACATCTAATATCCCAGCCGTCTTAAGGCCTTCGTATCCGTTGACCAGTTCTTTTCAACTCTTGCCAGGATATCCAGATAGATCCGCACTCCCAATCTCTTTTCTAATTCCAGCCTGGCCGAACTGCCTATGGCCTTGATCATCCGGCCATTTTTTCCGATTAGGATCCTTTTTTGGGAATCTGTTTCCACATAGATGCGTGCGGCGATAGAAAGAAGATTTTTTTTCGGTATTTCCTCCATTTTGTCCACTGTGACGGCAGATGAATATGGTAATTCCTTCCATAAAAGCTTATATATCTTTTCTCTGATAATCTCGGAGACGAGAAACATTTCAGACTGATCGGTCGTCATTTCCTGAGGGAAAAACCTGGGGCCCGGCTTTAATAATGATTTTATCTCCTTAAGGAGGATATCCACTCCATCACCCATGAGCGCGGAAACAGGGATAATCGCATGAAAATCATGGTATTGCCTGAATTTTTCAATAACCGGAAGCGCCTGCTCTTTAGGGCCTGTATCAATCTTGTTGATAAGGAGTATGCATGGTTTTTTGACGTCTCGCATCCTGTATAGGATGGAGGATATGTCGGGAACGTCGGGATGATATAATTCAATCATAAAGAGAATTATATCTACTTCCTGAAAAGACATACGTGCGGATTCTACCATGCTTTTGTGTAGCGGCGTTATGGTCTTATGGATACCGGGCGTATCCATAAAAACCATCTGACAGTCATTTCTGTGATAAATTCCGATAATGCGGTTCCTGGTTGTCTGGGGTTTGGAAGACACGATAGATATTTTTTCTCCGAGTATATAATTCATAAGTGTGGATTTCCCCACGTTCGGAGGGCCTGCTATGGTTATAAAACCGGATAAAAAACTCATATACTCTCCACTCTTATCCTGCCGGGCGGGATAGAGTCATCTGAATGTACTGATATAACTTTAGCTCGTGTCTGTTTTTCAATAAGCTTCAGACCACGGTTTTTATAACCCCTTATGAGAGCGATTTCTCTTTGAGGGGCAAAAATCCTGATTTCAGAAGCCTTTCCCGGGGCAGGCAGATCATTTTGTATGTTTTTTTGGTGAATGCCCGACCGAACCAGAAACCCGAAGGCCGGATGCCAGGGGCCTGCCATGATCCGGCCATCTTCTAAAAGAGAAGGGGAACTCATAAGTCCTATACGAATAACAGGGATCCCTTCCGCTTCTAAACGAATACAGCTCTCAATGCAGATTTGCACGGCTTTTTCAAGCTCAAGAGGTTGATATTTGCCCTCTTGATACCATTTGGCAAGGCCGGTTCCCTTGATGACAAGGAGCGGATAGAGCCTGGCCATGTCCGGGTGTAATGATATTACCTTTGTTATGGTTGCCCGGAAGGTATCAACAGAATCCCCCGGCAGTCCGGGCATAAGTTGAGCGCCCACCCTGAATCCATATTTCCTGAGGAGATGAACCGCGTTCACTGTATCCGCGGCGGTATGCCCCCTTTTTGAAAGTTTAAGCACATCATTATCCATGGATTGGACGCCAAGCTCCACGGTCGAGACCCCATAGTCTTTCATCAGGTCAAGACGATCAGCTCCAAGGGCATCAGGACGTGTTGACACCCTTATCGAATGAAAAAAACCTTTTTTTATATAAGGAGCAACCGCCCCTAAAAGTTCAATCATTAGTCGAAGGGGAAGGTTGGAAAAGGTGCCGCCGTAGAAAGCGACTTCAGGATTTCTTGCGGTATCGAATTTTTTAGAGCTTATGGCTTTATCAATGACCTCCCGGACATACCTTCCATTTACGGATTGAGATTGCAGAGAAGTTATTTTTCCCTGTTCACAGAAAATACACCGGCTGGGGCAGCCCTTGTTTGGAATAAAGATTGGCACAATTAAAGGCCTCAGTCTTGTTTCAGACAAAAGAAAGCCTCCTTTGCCGCATCTTGTTCCGCCTCTTTTTTGCTTTTTCCATTCCCTGTCGCTATTACCTTATCGGCAATAGTCAATTCAACACTGAATATTTTATCATGGGCCGGCCCACTCTCTTTTACGAGACGGTAATTAGGCAGGGTTTTATAAGTCTTTTGCGTATATTCCTGAAGAGCGCTTTTGAAATCATGAGCAATTTCCTTCGCTTTAACTCTTTCGAGCAACGGAGAAAAAAGCCTGCCGATAATTTTCATGGTCTTGTCAAATCCGGCATCAAGGTAGAGGGCGCCCAACAGGGCTTCGACGGTATTAGAAAGAATGGAGGGTTTTTCCCTGCCGAGGCTTTGTTCTTCCCCCTTGCCTAAGAGTAGATAATCGCCTAAGCGCAAAGAAACCGCGACCTGATACAGACCGATCTCATCCACAACCATAGACCTGAATTTGGAGAGGGCTCCCTCTTCGGCATTCTGAAATATATCCATAAGGAAATGACTTATCGCAAGATCCAGTACTGCATCTCCTAAAAATTCCAGTCGCTCATTATCTTTTAGATCCGGATTTGCATGTTCATTTACATATGAAGCATGACGAAACGCCTGAAAGAGCAGTTCAGGATTTTTAAAGGTATAGTCGAGCGTTTTAGTCAATTCATCTATTTCGATATTCCGTGTCTTAAGTTCCATAATTATCTGATAAGGTATTATACCTCGGTAATTCGGCCCTGAACGAAAAGGCCGTTAAGAAACAATTTTGAATATTTAATTTTCGTTCTCCTGCTCCCGCGCGGGAACGAGTGAACCAACTTCAATCGGTAATATTTTTCTAATGGGCAATCCCCTGTACCTGCCCTGAAATGATGCACCAGTATGCAGTATATGTTTTTTAATCAACTTTTTTGCTTGTGTCTGTCCAGTAAATCATTGTGTAATGGCCGAACGACCCGAATAATAAGGCTCTTCGCATTTTTATTCAATCTATAATTCCCGACGTCTGTAGAAAAAGTATTTGATCCTGGATATTGTCTTAAATCAAGGCATGAGGAGGGTATGTTCATGTATTTTGGCTTGAGGCAGAGAAGAGATAAAAGGAAACGTTTTCAAAAGAATCCATTATTTTAAAACTTGCTCAAAAATAGCAAACCTTTATAATATGAGCAATTATTATTTTCAAAACTGATAAAAATATTGATCATTTTAATTTACATTTATTTTCAAGTCAAGAAAATTGATATCGGAGGCTGGATAATAACTTTAATTTTTTTGACTTTTTTTTAATTAACTGGTAAATTTATAATTAACTGTTCAGAATTCAAGGTTTCATTTTTATTCCCTGGAGGTTGTCCGGGAATAGCAATTTTTTCAAAATCAA
>JAGGXA010000204.1 GCA_021163285.1 Deltaproteobacteria bacterium
GCCCTTTCAAGGTGGGCTTGTAATACATTGGATTTAAAGCATATTTATCACGGTTTTTGCATGCTGGTGTATTAACGACACATGATAACGTGATATGATCAACGACTTTTTTGGTTTTTTGTGAAGGAAACAATGCTGTTTTGGACAGAAAAAGCAGAACCATTCAAAAATACCTTGCAAAAAAATTAGATTCAATTTATTTGAGCTATAATATCAACAAGTTACCACCTTGAAAGGGCTGACCTTAAACCTTAAAGAGCAATTATAATGCAGATCTCAGTGATTAAACAAAATTTGATTAATGCGAAAAACAATCTTGATCGTGAACTTGCGCGTTTCAAGGCAATCGATTCTTTTTTTCAGAAGGCTGTCCATGCAGCCGATTCACACGATTTTGCCGTGATAACGGTAGAGTCCGTTATTGAAGTTTTTGAGGTTGAATGTGCTGCGCTTTTTGCCTATGACAAAGGCAGGAACAGTCTAAAAGTCGTAACGGCGCTCGGAATCGGGCGGCTTGAGGCGGAGTATCCATTGGTTATGGATTGGATGGTTATGAAGGAGACATTGGAAAAACAACCTCGTGTCTTTATTGAACAATCCCGTCCGGATGTTCATTGGTGGCCGGCAGGATTATGTCAGGTGATCTATTCTCCTTTTTATAACAGCGGAGATCTGAGAGGGGTCCTTTTAGGAGGGAGGTCTGCCGAAAAGCAAGTCTATTATGATGAAATAAAGGAAGAATTAATACCATCCTTTACGGTTTTTACCCAACAAATGAGCACATTGCTTTACAAACTTGAGTCTCATCAGTATCTTGAAAACATGGTTCGGGAACAAACTGAAGAGTTGGTCAAGGCTAACGCGAAATTGACAAGGGCCAACGAATGTCTTCAACTGGAGATTGTTGAGCGGAAGCGGGCAGAGGAGTTATCAAGGGAATCCGCCAGGAAATTGCGCACAATCGGGGATGCAGCGATGGATGCCATTGTCATGATAGACAAAGAAAGCAAAATTTCGTATTGGAACTGCGCTGCGGAAAAAATATTTGGATACAGCTCTGAAGAAGTCCTGGGTAAGTATCTCCCCTCGATTCTTGCTCCGCAGGAGCTCTATGATATCTTTAAAAAAGAATTTGGCAAGTTTATGCAGACAGGAGAAGGCCATGTTGAAGGGAAGTCTTTCGAATTTACGGCAGTAAAAAAAAATGGAACAACATTTCCTGTGGAGATATCTGTTTCATCTATGTATATTGTCGGACAATGGCAGGCAGCAGGTATTATCCGGGACATTACCAGACGTAAAAAAATGGAAGAGGAACTTTTGAGGGCTCAGAAATTAGAATCCATAGGAGTCCTTGCCGGCGGCATTGCTCATGATTTCAATAACATACTCATGGGAATTGATGGGTATGCCTTTTTGATGCTAAAGGATATTCATCCTTCGCATCCGCATTATGCAAGGCTCCAAAGTATTAAAGAACAGGTTCAAAGCGGTGCCAAACTAACTTCGCAGCTCCTTGGGTATGCAAGAAAAGGCAAGTATGAGGTCAAACCGCTTAATATAGGGCAATTAATAGAAGAGAGCTCGGAAGCATTCGGCAGAACCAGAAAAGAGATTACGATTTCCCGATTTCTTTGCCGGGATCTGTTTACAATAAAGGCAGACCGGGGGCAAATGGAACAGATACTTTTGAATCTGTATATTAATGCGGCGGACGCTATGCCTGATGGCGGTTCTCTTATCTTGAAAACCATGAATAGAACATATGAGGAGATGAGTCACAAGATATACGAACCAAGACCGGGCAGATATGTAGAGCTTGTGGTTACAGATACCGGCGAGGGCATAGATAAGGACGATATGAAGCGTATTTTTGATCCTTTTTTTACTACCAAGGAGATGGGGCGTGGCACAGGGCTTGGATTGGCCTCTGTCTACGGAATAATAAAGGCCAACAACGGCTATATTGATGTTGAATCTGAAAAAGGGGAAGGAACCACCTTTAAAATTTATCTCCCCTCGTCGGAGGAGAAGGTATTGAAAATTGAGAGATTTGCTGAAGAAGTTATTAAAGGAAACAAAACCATCCTGTTTATAGATGATGAAGAAATCGTAAGAGATGCCTGCAAACATATGTTGGAAGCTATAGGTTACAGGGTGTTGACGGCCGGAAACGGAAAAGAAGCCCTTGAAATTTACAGGGAATACAGTTTACGGATAGACATCATTTTACTGGATATGATTATGCCGGGCATGAATGGTAGTGAAGTCTACGATCGGATAACAGGAATCAATCCGTATGCAAAGATTATCCTTGCGACTGGATACAGCATTGATGGTCAGGCAACTGAAATATTGGAACGGGGATGTGATGGTTTTATTCAAAAGCCTTTCAGACTGAAAGATCTGCATAAAAAAATAATAAAGGTTTTAAAAAAATAAAGGATTCCCCTTAAGAGTCAACCGTAGACGTGAGCACTTACCACATTATGATAAAAAAGAAGAAATACGGATATCAGCATGGGGGCAACCCCATGCTGGACCTTGAAAGGTTAAAGATCAAAAAAAGCAGGCTGCTTGATTTTAGCGTCAATCTCAATTCTTTCGGCGTTCCTCCGATTATCAGAGAAAAATGGCAGGAGCTTTTTGATTCTATCGAGGATTATCCCACTGTTGAAGGCGATGGAATTATTTATTACTACCGGGAAAAAATCGGTGTGCCACCCGATAATTTTCTGGCTGGAAACGGCTCGACCGAGCTAATCTACCTGGCGCCGAGGGCACTTAAACTGAAAAGCGTTCTCATTATAACCCCGTCTTACCACGATTATGAAAGGGCATCCATATCGGCAGGGGCATCGGTTGCGATGCTTCCCTTATCAGCGGCAGACAGTTTTTCCTTTCCATCTCTTAACAGGCTTGCTTCGGCCCTGAAAAATGCAGATGCCCTCTGGCTCGGACGTCCCAATAATCCAACCGGGACCCTGGTCGAAAAGGATGTTGTAATGGAGCTTGCCTCAAGGTTTTCCGATAAATGGTTTATTATTGATGAGGCCTTTATCCAGTTCATAGAAGGGTGGGAAAAGAAGAGCCTTATAACGGAAAAAAGGATTCCCAACATCCTTGTTATTCATTCCCTTACAAAGTTTTATGCGATAGCGGGACTCAGGATGGGCGGTATTATCGGAGACAGTGATGCGATTTCCCGTATGACCGATATAAAAGAGCCATGGACCATAAACGGGATAGCCGATAAAGTTGCTCCTCTGCTTGTCCATTGCGATGATTATGAACTGAGATCACGCCTGACATTAAAAATTGAACGGGACAGAGTATATAGAAAACTTGAGAGCATAGACGGGATCACCCCTTTTTCGTCAACAGCCAATTTTATCCTTTGCAGGTGGACCTGCACGGATAACCTGGATGACCTTTTACGTTATTTGCTCTCAAACGGCGTGTATGTGCGGGACTGCCGGAACTATCCGGGTCTTAAAGGAAATTATTTCCGCATCTGTATTCGGAAACATGAAGAAAATAATGAATTAGTTTCAATCATAAAGAACTGTTCCCTGAGAACCTCACAGGAATCGCAAGACTGAGATACCTGTCTCCTTCGTTAAACATAAGCCTTTTATCTGTCAGCATGCGTAAAAAAGATATGATCTTTTCTTCTCCCGGTCCCGGAAAACTTGAAAGTATGTGAGATATTGTCTTTTGTCTCCGGCAGAAAAGGTATATCTTTCTGGATATCCCCTGAAGCCGGTGAGTCATGGTGTCTTTTCCGTAACGTCGCTGCCGGATTATCAAAAAATTATTCCCGTCGAGATATGAAAGAACAGGTCCGCTTCCCGGCATCCTATGGAGAGCAAGATATGTTGTTTTCCATTCCCTTAGTTTCTTCCTGACAGGTTTCCAAAGTCTGGCCTGATATCTTACAGACCCCTGGTAACCCTGGTTCATGAGCATAAGGCCATGCAGGATATTCTCAGGGAAAAGATGTTTGTAATAAGGGTGGTTTTGCAATCTCTCGAGGCCATAAGCCCTGTGATTGTGCCAGACAGGACTACCGTAACCGAGCCGGAAGGGTACCCCCTTGAGATATCTGAAGGGGAGAACAAACTCCAGATTGTCCATGGTTTCAGCTACATCCTGCTCATCACTTGATGGAAAGTTGAGTATAATGTTGCCTGTAATATTGGGCATCCTGGCCTGCTCGCAGTTTTTCATTATCTCCAGGTTGTCTATTGCGGTAGTACCCTTGTTTATTTTTTTCAGCAGACTGCTGCTTAAAGACTCGATGCCTACCTGTACCTCCCGCATCCCGGCTGCACCCATGGCCGCAAGAACTTCACAGGATGTGGTGGCCCTTATTTCAGAAAACATGTTGAAGTCTTTGTCAAGCCCGTAGATGCGTTTAAACAGCCCTTCCAGGTTTTTGGCAGGGAGAAGGTTATCCATAAAGGATATGGAAAGGATCTGAAATTGATCTGAGAGAGAGTCCAATTCCTTTATTATTCTCTCGTGGGATTTTGACCTGTATCCATGCCACTGAAGGTTGAGGTTGCAAAATGCGCAGCCGCTTCCCCCTTCTTTGCTTCTGTGCTTACGCCACCAGCAACCGCGTGATATCTCCATCGGAATCCCCGGTAGAAACTGCTTTTCAGGGCCAAGGGTCTTGAGGAGATGGAAATAATCTCCATATTCCGGAAAAGGCAGCTCATCCAGGTTTCGAACCTGGGAGATTTCTTTATCCGAAGTTCCTTTGTTTCGTAAGATCAGACCCGGAACGGAGGCAATGGAAGAGTCCTCTTCTTCTGTTTTCAGGGATTTTATTAGATTAAGGAGGGGCAGTTCTCCCTCGCCCTTGACTACAAAATCTATTTCAGGAAACTTTTGAAGAAGGGTTTCTCCCATCTCTCCTGCGCATGCGGCCCCGCCTGCCACGATTTTGAGATGAGGGGCCTTTTTTTTGATCTCCCGAATAAAATAGAGAGAACTTGTCAACTGACTCAGGCAGATGGAAAATCCTGCCAGGTCATAGCCGTTCCAGTCTTCCTGTTCAATAATGCGGGCGGATGTTTTTTTAAGGGTTGAAAATGCCTTTTGAAAAACAGGCCTTGTTTCAGAGGGTATAATCGAAATCCTCTTATCAATAAATCGATCTATAACAGGAATACGATCCGGATATAAAAGTCCGGCATAAAGGGACTCGGCAAGCCATGTCCGCTCTGAAATTATACTATAGAGTTCATAGCCAATGGCAGCAGCAATGCTAAGGTAAAAATGGTGGATGTCCACCTTCGTACCGGGCAGGTTTTGTCTGATAAAGGCCTTAAGGGCGCCCAGTTGAATAGAAGGGCGATTAAATAACGGCCATGGAGCAGAGATAAGGACGACTTGTTTCATAAGGTGTAACCGTTTTTAGGGTTTAAGGGCCCGCACAAAAATAACTTAACATTTTGGCATCTCATTTTCAGGTCATTTTCGGCAGATTTTAAAGTACAAAAACCTTGAAATAACTCACTATTCCTGCAACTTTTATGCTTTTAGATCGAACAAACCCGACCTAAATCTGTGCGCTTGCTTGGGGATGTTATTTCGTCCTTGTCCCTAACCTAAATCTGAGCGCCAGTTCCGTAAAGTTATCGTTGTGCGACCCCTAACAAGGGGCCAAACAGGAAAGTTCCAACCTGTGCATTCATTATTATTAAAATTTATGGCAGTCCTTAACATATAGTGATAAGGGAAATATGTAGAACAGTAACTGGCTGATAATATTAGTTGTTTACTTTCATTTAAGCAGGTTTCCACCACCTGTTCAGAACAACCTGTTTGAAATATACCATGAGCTTTTGCGAACAGTCAAACCTGGTCGTCCTCGAAAAATATTAAAGAAAGGAGTTACTGTCAGAGTGAAAAACAAAGGCTCTCAAACACATAATAAATGGCCCAGGAAGCCAAAATATCAGACAACACACATACAACACCCTGAAACTTCATACAATATTTCAGATGTGGAAACACATGCCAACCATGTTGAAGCCAATAATAACGTAATGCGCCGGAAATGCTCCACATACAGAAGGTAAATAAATACATATGCCAAATCTACAACTGGTCTTCAACGCGTTTTAAACCTCCATTGGGTAATCCACAATTTCGTAAGAGTTCACTTTACCACTAAAAAGATGCCTGCTGAAACCGTTTATTGAATTTATGCGGAAAGATGATTCAGAAGAAGTTATCAGGCTGTTTTCTTTAAAGAAACTTCCATTATTTTTTGGCTCGGAAAGTTTTATAACAGGAATAAAAGAAAAATATTATTTTAGAAGAAATGCTATGAGGCGCCTGAATCAAAAAATTCTGCTCCGACATCTGATTCAATAATTTCATCAGTGTGTGAACATTATGGTGTATCGTTTAATGATTATTGATAACAAGACGCGGTGTTTTTAATGAACCGCGAAATATTGCAGTTTATCTATTACGTCAAATGCGAGGCGAAAACCTTAACAA
>JAGGXA010000073.1 GCA_021163285.1 Deltaproteobacteria bacterium
GAGGCTGTCCGAGAATGCCCTTTTTCCCAAACTCTGCGTTATGCTCAAAAAATTATCCTCAAAATATCAACTATATGTCTGCGGTAATTTTTTGAGCAAGCCTTGATTTTGAAAAAAATTGCTATTCCCGGACAGCCTCCCGGCACCCATCCGCACACGTTCAGGGCAGGCAACACAGGGATGAACGGGATTGGTTTTATCTTCGACTTTCCCAACGCGACGCACACAGACACAAAGACTGAGCTGATAAGCACGAACTTCGAAATGTGATATTTTCACTTTCTATCAACCGTCAACTGGTACGATGTCTTCTTTTTTCAGCAGAAGGAATAAGGGAACTTACAGAAAATAATCTCAGCATCCTGCTTGCCCTGTTGTCCATCTTCTGCGTTGCGGTAACAGGGGTTTGGTAGATACGGGTTTCAAATCCGTATCTACTATGCAACTGTTACCACGCCTTGAAGATGAACAAAAATTTTGCGCTATATGCTGAGATTATTTCCTTCCAGTTCCCTAAGGTCGTCAGGTTGTCCATAACAAGGAGGGTCTTTTGGATTTTGATTTGACAAAGGAACAAAAGATGATTCGCAGGGAGGTAAGGAAGTTTGCCGAATCCGAAATTGCCCCTGTGGCCGCAGAACTTGATGAGAAAGAAGAATTTTCAGCCGATATTACAAAAAAGATGGGAGAGATCGGCCTTTTAGGTTTGTTTGTTTCTGAACAATATGGAGGAGAAGGCCTCGATTATATATCCTATATAATAGCTGTAGAAGAGGTCGCCAGGGTAGACGGTTCACAGGCTGCCACAATTGCCGCAGGAAATTCCCTCGGTATAGGCCCGCTATATTATTTTGGCAATGAAGAGCAAAAGAGAAAATACCTTCCGAAACTTTGCAGCGGTGAGGCTTTGTGGGGTTTTGGCCTTACCGAGCCTGACGCCGGTTCCGATGCCGGGGGAAGCAAGACAACTGCCGTAAAAAACGCTGATGAATGGGTATTGAACGGGTCTAAAATATTCATTACCAATGCTGCCTGTGAACTTTCGTTGGGGATTACCGTCCAGGCGGTCACCGGCACGAGGCCGAACGGAAAGCCTGAATATACATGCTTTATCCTGGAGCACGGAACCCCCGGTTTTAAAGCAGTCCCCATGCATAAAAAAATGATGTGGAGGGCTTCAAGCACCGCAGAACTCTATTTTAACGATGTGAGGATCCCAAAAGAAAACATGCTTGGCAATAAGGGAGAAGGTTTTCACCAAATGCTGCAAACGTTGGACAGGGGGAGGCTTTCCATAGCTGCCATGGGACTTGGAGGAGCACAGGGGGCCTATGAAGCGGCGCTGAAATACTCGAGGCAAAGGATCCAGTTCGGGCAGTCTATTTCCAGGTTCCAGGCAGTGGCTTTTAAACTGGCAGACTCTGCTATGGAAATAGAGTGTGCCAGAAACCTCCTGTACAAGACCTGCTGGTTGTTGGACAATAAGAGGCAGTTTGAGAAGGAGGCTGCAATGGCAAAATTATACTGCTCTGAAGTTATGGGCAGAGTGGTTAATCATGCGGTTCAGATCTACGGCGGTTATGGACTGATGAAAGAAAACAGCGTGGAAAGATTTTACAGAGACCAGAAGCTCCTGGACATCGGGGAGGGAACATCTGAAATCCAGCGAATAGTTATTGCAAGGCATATTGGGTGTTTATAAAACTGCGGAGGCGGCCATGAAAAACAAAGTTCTTTTGGTGGAAATACAAAATAATGTTGCGATATTAACGTTAAACCGTCCGGGAGTGATGAATTCATTTAATTTTGAAATGCTTCACGCCCTCAGAGATGAGGTTGAATCGCTTCGGTTCCTTCCTGATATAAGAGTAATAATCATTTCCGGAAAAGGTGAAAAAGCTTTTTGCGCGGGCGCTGATTTAAAAGAGCGCGCAACGCTTGGCGATCTTGAGGTAAAAGAATTTATTTATACAATAAGAAATCTTTTTACTTCCATTGAACTTTTAAACAAGCCGGTAATTGCAGGGGTAAACGGGATAGCGTTAGGTGGTGGAACAGAGCTTGCCCTTGCCTGTGACATCCGCATTGCTTCGGAAAATGCTTCTATGGGCCTTACTGAAACACGCCTCGCAATAATTCCGGGGGCCGGCGGGACCCAAAGACTTCCCAGGTTGATAGGGCGGGGCAAAGCAAAAGAGCTTATATTTACAGGACGCAGGGTGGATGCCCGGGAAGCCCTTGAAACAGGGCTGGTAAACAAGATATGTCCAAAGGAAAGTTTGATAGATGAGTGCCTGAAAATGGCGGCCATGATTTGTGAAACAGGACCTGTTGCCATTGAACAGGCAAAGTATGCCATAAACTATGGATTGGAAACAAATCTTCACACAGGTCTTGCCATTGAGTCTAATGCATACCGGGTAACAATACCGACCAAAGATCGTCTGGAAGGCATTGCAGCATTCAGGGAAAAAAGAAAACCTGTGTATAAGGGGGTATAAGACATAGTGGTAACCGTTCACAGGTTTAAAGGCAGAAGTTAGAGCCATCAGCCACAGGAGATTTGCGGAAAAGATCGGAAACATCTCAAACGATGAAATCAGCCTTGTAAAAAAGTCAATTGCCCTGATTCCTGATATTGTAGTGGACCCCAAAGTCAAGACCACTTTTTTCCTGGTTTAAGGTGTATTATCTTGTTCGTAAATCTGCATTTAGATCGAGGTTGTCCGAGCCGAGCGGAGCCATGCGGAGCTCAGGCGATGCGAGGACAACCCACATTTTTTTTGCACTATTATCCCGCACAGCAAATGCGAACATACCGTTAAATTTATCAACACAGTCAGCGCCCCACTGCTCATATCCATGTACGATTACTTCAGTATCGCAATCTGTTTTAAATATATGCCCTTTTGCTTCAAGTTCTTTTTTTATCTCTTTATAATTATAAATTTCCCCATTATAAACCGTTACAA
>JAGGXA010000132.1 GCA_021163285.1 Deltaproteobacteria bacterium
TAACCACCTTCCATTTTTGTAATATTCGTTCAATTTCCAGCACTTCTTCCTTCCCTTCTTCCGATTCTTTGCCGGTCAGGACCAGATCCCAAAGCCTGCCGTTGGGTGTCAGCAGTCTTCTGGAAGAATCGGGTTCACCGAATCCGGTTTTAGCGTAGTACTCATGAATCCTGGTTTTAAAGGACTCAACTAAAGGAATATCGATTAAACCGAGTTCTTCGAGACGATACAGAAAAGCTTCAGCCGATACTCCGAAGCGGTGCTTAATTCTTAATAGAAGGGCATAAGACCACTGCTTTTCCTTGATTCCCAGTTGAATAACCGTATCTTTGACAGCCCTGGCCGGCATCAGGAATGTGGCTGCAAAACGGTTGGCACCTCTGTGGGGCGTAAAAGGTTTTTCTTCTGAACCTTCAGAGAGGGCGCCAGGCTGAAACGTACCGGCATTTTGCTGAATTGCGTTTGTCATAATCAGGATTCGCCCAAGTTCATAAACGAGACGAAAAAGCTGCCTTTCGGGATTCAGCTTTGACATGAGAAAAAAGAAGGCATTCTGATTTAAAGGGTCGAAATATGAAAAGCTTTCGATTTTTTTGGACAAGGGAAGTACGATTACACGAAAACCAAGACTTTCAAAAAGTTCAAAATAGTCAAAGACAATGCCGTTTTTTATCCCTGCAAAAAGACGAATTTTTTTCGAAAGCGTTTCCATTTCACTGATTGTGGGATCAAAAGGAACAAAAAGCGGAATAACAGCCCTTTTCTGTGCATTGCAGATGTCTTCCAGAGCACAAAAGGCTTCGATTAATTCATCAGCAGACGCTAAAACCCTGGCAGGGAGCTCTCTCTCTTTTTCTCCGGCAGTTACCTGAAATGGCTCAAATAAACTTTCACGTTTTAAGGAACGGAAATCCTGCTCTTTTTCCGCAAAAAGAGTGTCTATTGATACTCCCAATTCTTTTGAAAGCCGGTAAATTACAGATGCAGAGGGCGCATTCAGGCCACGTTCAATCCGCCCAAGGGGGGCTTGATTCATACCTGTTCTTGTTGCAAGCTTTGCGATAGTCCAGTTGCGTTGACGTCTCAACTTCCGGATATTTTTCCCAATAAAACTTAAATCTGATTTCATTCACCTCATAGATACTATTTAGTCTAATATGTCAAGGTAATTAAGTATTTTATCAATTTTAAGGGCCTTTTAGTCCTGTTTCAGTGTTAAATACCTGGCTCAACAGCCAATTAACTTACTTCTCAATCCTCACGCCTCAAATCCAGGATTTGCTGATAATAAACGTCTGAAGTTTTAGCTATGAGTTGTTGCCCAAAATCGGTTACAATCAGAATAGTTTATTAACTCCAGGAGTCCTGAGTTCTGCCGTCATGCCGGGCTTGATTCGGCATCCAGCTTCATTATGCTGCCGGAATTATTATAACTGTTCACGGAACGTTGAAAATAGAAATAAGAAATTCGGGCATCCTTACAAACCTGATTTACGCTTTGTAAATGCTGCTTTTCGCCCGGTTCCCATTCTCCAGCGCAGGAACCCGTATGGTATACATTCCCACGCTCGAGCGTGGGAACGAGAAACGTTCAACCTTTGAACCCGTGAACAGTTACAAAAAACCTTAGACTCTCAACTTCAGACCTCGGAAATCATAGATTGAATAAAAATGCGAAAAGCCTTGTTAGCTGGTATCAGAAATTGAGACGGGTGAGATTTTCGAAAAATTTGAAGCTTGACATTGGCCTTAAGGTTGAATACTATAAGTAGCATAATGGCCTTGGAGGAAAATTAATGTCTGCAACTGGCAGCCAAGAGACAGCACCTCGGTACACAGTAGTCCCGGAAGAAAAAGCGGTGGGCGCAACTTATACGCCTAACATCCTAGCGGATTTTGTTGCCCGTAAAATTGTCAGTTTGATTGACAATATCCCTGTAGATCGCCCACTTCGAGTTTTAGACCCAGCAATAGGGGACGGTGAACTTCTTGTCAGTCTTTTACGGCAACTTTCTAATTATCAGGGGCTTGAAATAAAAGTCTATGGTTTTGAAACTGATCAGAATGCCCTTAATATTGCCACTAGTCGCTTAAGGAAATATTTTCCTACGGTCGATGTTAACTTTAAATCAGAGAGTTTTCTTGAATTCGTGCTTAAACATTTCAGCATGGACGGCAATCTTTCACTTTTCGGTCCGCCCGTTCCAGCAACCTATGATCTTATTATCGCTAATCCTCCTTACGTACGTACCCAGATTATGGGTGCGACCAAAGCGAAAATTCTTACCAAGCAGTTCGGCCTGTCCGGTCGCATAGACCTCTACTATGCTTTCATTCTCGCCATGTCCCAAGTACTCAAACCCAAGGGTATAGCCGGAATTATCGTTTCCAACCGTTTTATGACAACAAAAGCTGGAGCTTCAGTACGAAAGGCTCTTTTCCAGCGTTTCAACATTCGGCACGCCTGGGATTTAGGTGATACGAAGTTGTTTAATGTCGCCGTACTACCGGCTGTTATGCTTGTTGAGGGTAAGAACGGGAACAAGATAAAAACTCCTGAGTTCACATCTATATACCAGACTTCTGAACCAGCAAATGATATTGCTACTAATCCTATCAACGCACTTGAAAGGGAAGGCGTTATCGAGACTGAGGATGGGAGGCATTTCAATGTCATACATGGCAAGTTAGACACAGGCAATACCCCCGATGGTGTGTGGCGCATCGCGACGAAATCTGTTGATGCTTGGTTGGCGAAGGTGGAAGCCCATAAATGGGGTGCCTTTCGTGACATCGGTAAAATTCGTGTTGGAGTCAAAACTTGTGCTGACAAGGTATTTATTAGAGACGATTGGATGGATATGCCCGAAGATGCATGTCCCGAGCTACTCAAGCCCCTTACCACTCATCACATAGCATGTCGCTTCAAACCCCATATTTCCGAGCGACCAAGACAGATACTATATCCGCATGAGGTTATTCATGGCCGCCGTCGTGCGGTAGACCTATCACAATATCCCAAAAGTCAAACCTATCTTGAGTCACACCGCTCTGTACTCGAAGGCCGCAAATATGTTATTGATTCCGGCCGGAAATGGTATGAAATATGGGTTCCACAAGACCCAGAAGCTTGGAACACCACTAAACTCGTGTTCCGGGATATTGCCGAAGAGTCTACTTTCTGGATCGACTTGGACGGTTCTGTCGTTAACGGTGACTGCTACTGGCTTGTCTGCCAGAATCAAGAACAGGCTGATCTGCTATGGTTAGCGGCTGCCGTTGGCAACTCGACGTTCATAGAGCACTTTTATGATCACTGCTTTCACAATAAATTATATGCAGGCCGCCGCCGCTTTATTACACAGTATGTCGAGAAATTCCCCCTCCCTGACCCGAACACTCAGCATGGTAAGGCTATAATCGAGAAGGCAAAACGTGTATATGAATGCAGTACGCCATCCGAGGCCGATCGGCTCAAAAAGGATCTGAATTCAATGGTCTGGGAGGCATTTGGGTTAGTTGACGAAAAAGGCGGCCGGTAGTGGAATCTGGAGCTTCTTATTCAGCACCTTACCTTGAAACTGTGGAAATCGTGTGAAAAATTGTTCGCCTGTCACCAAAAAGAAGTGTGTCAAAGTGACGTTCTCCCCGTCTGTAAATGCGTAGAATAGCGCATAGCGCACATCACAGTGCCGAATCTGGTGTCCCTCAATCTTCGGGACATCAAGCTTTTCATCACTGTCTGGACACACCAAACCAAGATCGATGGTTGGTGAAGTTTGTAGCTTCACTTCAAGAAGCTGATGGTGAATATCCGGAAATTGTCCGTCGTCCCGGTAGTCAGCATATCCCAAGTTCTGGCATATTAACCGGTGCAATGACGCCCCCCGATTTCGTTCTTGGTCATAGCCGATGTCCGCAAACCGATTCCCTAACAGCAGTTGAAGTCGATCAAAGATTTCTTTAATCGGCATCAACTGACCAGCCTGAGGATGGCTGACCGGGCTTACAACAGCAGATAGATCGAGACCTGCACGCACGAAGGTTCGAAGGAGCCTTGCATCCTCTTCCACGATCAACTCAGCCTTCGCCTCACCGGGGACTAACCGCGCTTGGTACTTTTGGGTTAGCGTGCCGGTTGTATCCAGTAAAGCCAGCGTTTCGCCGGTAACAACTTTCACCTTTGTTATCACGTCACCCTCATTTACAAGGATTAGTGCATAGCGCCTTGTGGGCGAAAGGTCTTCATTCCAGACCTGGAGATTATTCGATTTTTGAACGTAGGTGTCAAAAAATTGACCAGGAAAGCGTGGCTGTGTCTTCCTAAAACTCGCCGGAACTGGATAGCCAAGTGCTCGGCAGACATGTTCTTTCACTACTTTCGAGCGGATCCTTAACGGAAGACCGGAAAGCGAGATTCCCTTCATCGCAGCATCAAGTAATTTTTCCAACTCTGGTGTAGGAATCCAAAGCTCGGGATCACTTACCTCTATAGAGTCGTATATTGACAAACCGCTTTTCTGGATCGCTTTAATGTAACGTTGCATAATTTTATTTTCCCCTGCCATTTTTGATGCTTTCTTCGGTCAAAAGATCTGGAACACTAACTCCAAGAGCGTCGGCGATTAGTTCCAATGTGCTGAGAGTGACATTTCTTTCTCCTCTTTCCACAGATCCAATATAGGTGCGGTGAAGGCTGCACATTTCAGCCAAAGCTTCTTGGGATAGCTCTCTAATCTCCCTAAACGTTCGAATGTTGCTCGCTAGAATTCGAGTAATTCTTTCGCTCGGCTTTCTCAGCTTGTCTTTTATTGTATTTTTGGACATGATTATTTACCTTTATTGATTGATATCAACCTTATATATTGGATGACTATAAGTCTACAGACTATGAGTAGCAGATAAAGACGGACTGCCAAAATAACAGCTAATAAATCGCTGCACTGGATTTTTACTCCGCTGCGCTCCGTAAAAACCAGTGAGCTCAATCGATTATTCAGGTCTTTCGAACATTACACAATGATTTATTGGACAGACACAGGCAAAAAGATTGATGAAAAAACATATACTGCATAGGGGTCTATCACTTCAGGGCAGGGGCAGCCCCCTGTGCCTGCCCATTTGAAAAATATTACCGTTTGAAATTGGTTTGTCACCTGTTTAAAATAAGAGTGTCCAAAAACTTACGCTTAAAATGCCATTCTTTCCGAGGTCTGAACTTATTAATAAGACATTAATTTTACCTTAACAAAAACCTAACAATTTATATGTAGGTTTTTCAGCACATACCCGGATGCCTATGTGCAGGCCGACACAGAGTATCCCAAAATACGTTCTGACGCAGAGCATTGGAACAGGGGTGCGAAGGGTTACAAAATTTTTAACGAATAAAAACATTTTAAGGAGGTTTTGGTTATGAAGTTGAGAGGTCTTATTTTAGTTTTATTTGCAGCGATTCTTTGTTTTGCAGCGAGCCCGGTAATTGCCGGCTCAATAGTAATTAAAGGATCCACCACAGTGCTTCCGATTGCCCAAAAAATTGCAGAGATATACATGAAACAGAACCGGGATGTGAAAATTACCATTTCCGGCGGAGGTTCAGGTAATGGGATCAAGGCATTAATTGATGGGAGCACAGATATCGCTGACAGCTCCAGATTTATCAAATCAAAGGAAATAAAACATGCGGTTGAAAATAAAATTTACCCGGTTCCATTTGCCGTAGCCTATGATTGTATAATACCAGTGGTGCACCCTGAGAATAATGTCTATAATATTACGTTAGAGCAGTTAAAAGCCATATTCAAAGGTGAAATCAGAAACTGGAAAGATTTAGGAGGAAATGCCGGACCTATTGTCGTGATCTCAAGAGATACTTCATCAGGAACATATGAAGTATGGGCAAAAAAGGTTATGAAAAAAGAGAGGGTTTACCCGGGCGCTCTTCTTCAGGCGTCAAACGGGGCTGTTGCCCAGGCGGTTTCAAAAAATAAATACGCAATCGGGTATGTTGGTATAGGCTATGTTGACAAAAGCTTGAAAACCCTTACGGTAAACGGTATAAAAGGATCCGTGGAAACTACCCTAAACGGCACGTATCCCATTAGCAGGCCTTTATATATGTTTACAAATGGATGGCCTGAAGGGGATACACTCGATTTTATCAATTTTGTAATTAATCCTGAAAAAGGTCAAAAATATGTGGGCCCGGCAGGATTTGTGCCGCTTTATTAGGATGCAGCAGTTTCGCATTGTTATTTGCAATGTTTGAATTATTTATAACCGTGCGATACACTTCCTGTGCGGTGTACTTCCGCGTTACCATGCGCCGCGTGGCAACGCATACTCGAATGCTCTGCGCGATCTCCGCGCAGGCCAAATTATTTTCCTCCGATTTTTAAGGAAACTGAATGGAAAAAAAACCTCAAACGGGAAGGCTTCGCCAAAGGCGGGATAAGAGAATCAGCCTCGTTTTTTTTGGTGTTGCGCTTGTTTCCATAATGGCGCTGGCCCTTATTGTCATATTTCTTTTTAAAGAGGGGCTTCCAATCTTTAATAAGGTTTCAGTCCATGATTTTATCTTCGGCCATTATTGGTATCCAACCGATGATCCAGCCGATTTCGGCATATTTCCATTGATCATGGCATCAATAGCCGTGACCCTGGTATCCTCCATTATTTCAATCCCACTCGGTGTTATGACAGCCATTTACCTTGCTGAAACTGCTTCTGCAAGAATGAGGGAGCTTGCCAAACCGGTTGTAGAGCTTATAGCGGCTCTTCCTTCCGTGGTTATAGGCTTTTTCGGCATGGTTGTGATAGCGCCTTTCCTTCAGGAAACCTTTGGCATCCCGACAGGCTTAAATCTTTTTAACGCATCATTGATGCTGGCCTTTATGTCTATTCCCACGATATGCAGTATCTCGGAAGATGCAATTTATAGTGTACCGGTAGAACTCAAAGAAGCGTCCCTTGCTCTCGGTGCAACACGATGGGAAACAATTGCCTTTGTAACCATTCCTGCATCTCTTTCAGGTATATGCACCGCTATTATTTTAGGTATGTCAAGGGCAATCGGCGAGACCATGGTCGTACTAATGGTTGCAGGAGGCGCGACTCTTATTCCATCCTCCATTTTTGACCCGGTAAGACCTCTGCCTGCCAGTATTGCTGCAGAAATGGGTGAGGCTCCTTTCAGGGGCGACCATTATTCTGCACTTTTTGCATCAGGCATTATATTATTTCTCTTTACTTTGATATTTAACATGGTGGCGGATCACATTTCCCATCGGTTTAAACAGGTGGGAGCATCAACCCTGTAAGGGGTGTAATATGAAAAAGTTATTGAACGAAAAGTCAGTTCAGACACAATTTTGGGCATCCTTCATTTTGAGGTAAAAGTAGTTGACACTTTTATTGGAACTAAAAATTGTAAATTGTAGAAAAGGCTTATAGCCTCTTAAATCAGCGGCAAGATGCCGCTGCCACTTTTCTGCCAAGTGTAAAATAAAAATGAAGGATGCCCAATTTTGAATGTTTAATTTTAAATGTTAAATCAAGAAAAGGAACAACTTCAACATGTTAATAATTCTAACCCTGCGATGGAGAAAACAAATTTCAGGGTTTTCATTCAGGCACTAATTATGCGCAGGATATTATAAAGATTATGAGCAATCCAGAAAAAGTATTTACTGATATCATTCCGATACCCGCTTTGCAAAAGGTGGCTACAGGAACAGCGCCGCCTCAAATGAGAGGACTTCAAGGCAGACGTAAGCTGATTCAGAAAGTCATGTTCGGGCTCTTTAAAATCGCTGCTTCAATAAATGGATTGGCGCTATTGATTGTCTTTTATTTCCTTGTATCACGTGGCTGGCGAGCCATTAACTGGACATTCCTTACGCAACCGCCGGCAGACTCTATGACAAAGGGTGGAATTTTGCCCTGTATTGTCGGAACATTATGCCTTGGTCTGGGCGCTATCATCATTGCACTTCCCTTAGGGGTTGCATCAGCTATATATCTTAATGAGTACGCACATCAAGGCCGCGTGCTCAGGATCATCCGTCTCGGCATCAATAACCTTGCCGGTGTCCCATCTGTTGTCTTCGGACTTTTCGGCCTTGCATTCTTTGTAGTATGGTTGCACATGGGAGTAAGCATGATTGCCGGCGCTTTAACTCTGGCCCTGCTAACCCTGCCCGTTATTATCGGAACTACGGAAGAGGCCCTGAAAAATGTGCCTGATACTTACAGGGAGGCATCCCTGGGCCTTGGTGCGACAAGGTGGCAGACAATATTCCGGGTAGTCCTGCCTGCCGCCTTGCCGGGCATTCTTACGGGTGGTATTTTAGGCCTAAGCCGTGCAGCCGGTGAAACCGCCCCAATCATGTTTACAGCGGCCGTTTTTTATACGCCCTCTCTGCCGACATCGATTTTTGATGAAATTATGGCGCTTCCATACCATATTTATGTGCTTGCCACGGCCGGAACTAATATTGAGGCCACACGACCTCTTCAGTACGGCACCTCACTTGTGCTTATTATGCTTATTTTGGGATTAAACCTGATTGCCATTATCTACCGGGCCAGGATCCAGAGACGGAATCAATAAAGAATCCGGGTAACCCTTCACCCCCTCATTCTAATGCTCCGGAGGTTAAATTTTTCGTCTTTATGCGGTTAGCTTTTGGATAAAACTGTTCAACATCCTCTTTAGCTTATTGACCTATTGATTAAATTCTCTACATGTTAGATTCTGTATGTCAATGCTAATCGCTAACTGCACAGATCTAATTTTTTTTAAGGCAAGGCTATGAATCAGACCTTTAAGATAAAAACCCAGGATCTGAATTTCTATTACGGTTCTTTTCAGGCCCTTCAAAAGATCTCGCTTGAGTTTCCTGCCAATCAGGTAACAGCCCTTATCGGGCCTTCCGGTTGCGGCAAAAGCACTTTATTGCGCTGTCTAAACCGGATGAATGACCTGATCTCCATAAGCAGGGTGGAAGGAACTATTTTCCTTGATAATCAAAATATTTACGAGCATGATGTAGATGTGGTAACACTCAGACGACGGGTGGGCATGGTATTTCAAAAACCGAACCCCTTCCCCAAAACCATTTTTGAAAATGTGGCATACGGCCTAAAGGTGAACGGAATCAGGAACAAGGTCTTTATTATGGAACGGGTGGAGGAAAGTCTGAAGTCTTCAGCATTATGGGATGAGGTCAAGGACAGGCTGCATAAATCTGCGCTTGGTTTGTCAGGAGGGCAGCAGCAGCGGCTCTGTATTGCCAGAGCGCTTGCGGTAGAGCCTGAAGTGCTTCTGATGGATGAACCTGCATCCGCGCTTGACCCTATTGCAACCCAGAAGATAGAAGAACTTATACACAAGTTGAAAAAAAGATATACCATTATTATTGTTACCCACAACATGCAGCAGGCTGCAAGGGTGTCTGATATAACCGCCTTTCTTTACATAGGGAAATTAATAGAGGTGGGCCTGACTAAAAACATCTTTACCCGCCCACAATTAAAACAGACATCCGATTATATTACCGGGCGTTTTGGATAAATAGTGACCGTTCACGGGTTCAAAGGCCGGGGTAAAATCGTTCAGGCACAAGATATAAGAGGGCCTCATGAGAGTACACTTTTTAAAAGAACTTGAAAAATTAAAAAAGAAGATCCTTTTACTCAGCGCCATGGTTGAAGAAGGAGTCAGAAAGGCTGTTAAGGCCCTTGAAAACAGGGATGGGGACCTGGCCACGAATGTAATCAAAGATGATCATGACATAGACGTAATGGAGGTTGATGTTGAAGAGGAATGCCTGAAAATCCTTGCCTTATATCAACCTGTTGCCGGCGATCTCAGAATGATCAGCGCAGTAATAAAAATAAACAATGACCTGGAACGTATCGGGGATGAAGCGGTCAATATTGCGGAAAGGGTCATCACTATCTCCAAACGTCCACATTTACGAGTGGATTTCGACTATGGCTTAATGGCGGGGAAGGCAGAATTAATGCTCAAGAACAGTCTTGACGCCCTTGTTAATCTGGATGCAGACCTCGCATCCAGGGTATGTAAGGCAGACGATGAAGTAGATGAAATGAAACGCGAAAATTATGACAAGATCAAGAATGCTGTTAAAAATCAACCTGAACGTGTGGCCTACCTGATAAATCTCATGCTTGTTGCACGCCACCTTGAGAGGATTGCAGATCATGCAACCAATATTGCTGAAGAAGTAATATATATGATCAATGGAGAAATCACTCGCCACAAGAATTTTAAATCCCAATCTGATGATTTTTAGAACAGGGGCAGAAACTGCCCTGCTTTTTTCGTATTATACTTTCATAATTATTGCCTGAACGAAAACCCCATTAAGGAACGAGAACAAATTAACTTCCCCAACTATGCATCACAGCTTCAGGCCATCTTTGCCCGATCTAAAAGTACAAAAATCTTGAAATAGCTCACTATTCCTGCGACTTTTGTACTTTTAGATCGAACAAACCTGACCTAAATCTGTGCGCCTACTTGGGGATGTTATTTCGTCCTCGTCCCTAATTAAAAAACCAAGGCATTATTGAAGGATGCCTAATCTGCGAGATATGAATGAAGACTCACCTGTCAACATCCAAGTCTAACCCAAGCGCATCGCAGCATTCACGTAAAAAACATATCGCTGTTATTATAGTTAACTGGAACAGCGCCGATTGCCTGGCGAGGTGTGTTGAAAGATTGCTGGGACAATCTTTAAAGCCGGACAGAATCCTTATTATTGACAACTCAAGTACGGATAATTCCATTGAATCCGTAAAAAGTTCGGCATCCTTTATCGAAGTTGTCCATAGAAAAAAAATTTCGGGTTTGCAAACTCAAATAATTTTGCTGCTGCCATGTGCGGCAACTATCAGTGGCTCGCTTTAGTAAATCCCGATACCGCTTCCGAATCCGACTGGCTCGAAAACTTAATGAATGCAGCCTCACGCCATCCTGAATATTCCATGTTCGCCTGCAAGCAGGTACAGGCTGATCGGCCTGAATACCTTGACGGCACTGGAGACTGTTACCATGTTTCAGGATTAATGTGGCGCCGTGATTTCGGAAGATCCGTAAGCACTGTTCAGGACAGGGTTTGCGAAGTGTTTTCTCCATGCGGGGGGGCAATGCTTATATCCCGAAAGGCCTTTGAAGAAGCAGGCGGATTTGACGAAGACTTTTTCTGTTACACGGAAGATGTGGACCTAGGCTTTCGGCTGCGTCTTTTAGGGCACCGCTGTCTCTATGTACCGTCATCGGTTATCCATCATGCAGGTTCTGCATCTGCAGGAAAGAAAAGCGACTTTTCAATTTACCACGGGCATCGGAATCTCGTATGGACTTTTTTTAAAAACATGCCGTTCTCCCTGCTTGTCATTTACTTACCGCAGCATCTTTTTCTTAATCTGTTTAGTTTGATATGGTTTTTCGGGAAGGGACGTACAAAGGTTATTCTGAAAGCCAAACAGGATGCCTTAAAAGGCATGACAAGAATGTTAAGAAAGCGCCGTAATATCCAGTCATCAAAGAGGATTAGGTCAATTGAATTGCTGAAAATCATGCACAGGGGCCTTCCAAAAAGATAAATGTCCTTGCCAAACCCGTTTAAGACTTATATCCTGTCAGCAATTCCCGGCTATTCAGGGTTCGCTCGAGTCCTTAAGTTGGCTCGTAACCTGCTTAAAAGAAAAGTATCCAAAAGTTTACGATTAAAATACCATTCATTCCGAGGTCTGTAATTTGTAAACGGTTAGAACATTTGTAAATTATGAAAGGAGTTTAATACAAAAAAAATGACAACTAAATTAGATGAATTATGTGTTAATACGCTTCGGATGCTCTCTGTAGACTGCATAGAAAAGGCAAAATCAGGTCATCCCGGTATGCCGATGGGCGCATCCCCCATGGCCTATGTGCTCTGGACCCGTTTCCTGCGGCATAATCCTGTAAATCCCGAGTGGCCGGACAGAGACCGTTTTATCCTGTCTGCAGGCCACGCTTCCATGCTGCTGTACAGTCTCCTTCATCTTACGGGGTATGATCTGTCTCTCGAAGACCTCAAAAATTTTCGTCAGTGGGACAGTAATACCCCGGGCCATCCGGAATATTCCCATACCCCAGGCGTGGAGACAACATCCGGGCCTCTTGGCCAGGGTTTTGCCAACGGCGTTGGCATGGCCATTGCCGAGAGCTTTCTGGCATCTCATTTTAACCAGCCGGGACATAATATCGTAGATCATTATATATATAGTATTGTAAGTGATGGTGACCTTATGGAGGGTGTATCTCATGAAGCTGCCTCTCTTGCAGGTCATCTCAGGCTTGGACATATTATATATCTCTATGATGACAACCATATATCTATAGAAGGCAGCACTGATATCACATATACGGAAAACAGAAATGCCCGCTTTGAGGCATATGGGTGGCATGTGCAGGAGGTTGAGGATGGAAACGATCTTGATGCCATAGAAAACGCTATTCTTACAGCCCAAAATGAGAAGGAAAAACCCTCCATTATCGCTGTTCATACCCATATAGGTTATGGAAGCCCAAACAAGCAGGATGCGTCATCAGCACACGGCGAGCCTCTTGGCCCCGAGGAGACAAGGTTGACCAAAGAGCGGTTAGGATGGCCGGTTGAGAAACATTTTTTTATTCCTGATGAAGCACTGGAACATTTCCGCAAGGCGATTGAGAAGGGAAAAGAAGCAGAAAAGCAGTGGCGGGAAAGGTTTCGCGCATTTGAGGATGCTCAACCGGAACTTGCGGCAGAATGGAAACAATGGATAAACAGGGAGTTACCTGATAATTGGGACATCGAAATCCCCACTTTTGCCGCTGATCCAAAAGGCATTGCAACGAGGGTCGCATCAGGTAAGGTCTTAAATTCCATTGCAAAGCATGTCTTAAACCTTATGGGAGGTTCAGCAGATCTAAGTCCATCCAACAAGACAGTGATAAACGGAGAGCCTGATTTCCAGGCAGAATCCTGTAATGGCCGCAACATCAGGTTCGGTGTTCGAGAACATGGGATGGGTTCCATACTAAACGGCATTGCCCTTTACGGAGGTTTGATTCCCTATGGCGGGACATTCCTGATATTCTCGGAATATATGCGTCCCCCTATCCGTTTGGCAGCCTTTATGGGTTTGCAGGTTATATATATCTTTACACATGACAGCATCGGTCTGGGTGAAGACGGACCCACACATCAGCCTATTGAACAACTTGCTTCTTTAAGGTCTATCCCGAACTTAACCGTGATCAGACCATGTGATGCAAATGAGACTGCGAATGCCTGGAGGCTCGCGATGGCATCACAAGAAGGGCCGGTTGCCCTGATCCTTACCAGACAGGCTCTCCCTGTACTTGAACAGACCAGCACGCAAAAAGAAGGCCTTTCAAGAGGCGCATATATCCTGAAAGATGCAGGGGCCCGCATCCCGGACGTAAACCTCATAGCATGCGGCTCCGAGATACATATTGTGCTTGATGCCGCTAAAAAAATAGAGGAAAAAGGGCTTAAGGTACAGGTTACCAGCATGCCGTCATGGGAACTTTTTGAAAAACAGCCTGAAGAATACAAGCGACATGTTATCCCTCTCGAGGTAAAGGCAAAAATAGCAATCGAGGCTGGTGTGGCACAGGGCTGGCACCGTTATACAGGAAGCGACGGTGTGGTGATCTCTATTGATCGATTCGGGGCTTCCGCCCCGGCAAAGGTGCTATTTGAGAAGTTTGGTATTACCGCTGAAAAGGTTGTGGAAAAGACGCTTTCATTTTTTCCGCACCAGTGAGTTAGACAAAAGAGCTAACCTGAGAAAGTAAGAAGGCCAACTTTATACAGGTTGGCTTTTTTAATGGGCCTGGGGGGATTCGAACTCCCGACCAATTGATTAAGAGTCAACTGCTCTGCCAGCTGAGCTACAGGCCCGTAAAAAAACTTTAAAACAATTAATACAAAACCTTTATCTTAAAACCTGATGTATGCGCCCGGCAGGACTCGAACCTGCGGCCTACGGGTTCGAAGCCCGGCGCTCTATCCAACTGAGCTACAGGCGCAATCGTTAATATTGTTTATTAACAATTAATTATTTTTTTGTCAAATTAATTTTGTAACCGTTCACGCTTATTGGTTTACAGTTCACTGTTTTTTCGAGGACCCCATAATTTTCCTCTACCTTCAACAATCCCCGATAAATTAACAATCCCCATGAGATTGCTTCGCTTCGTTCGCAATGACGGTGAGTGAACTCGCAACCGGCCGGTCATTGAGAAGAGCTGAAAGCGACGCTCAATCTCTATAGTACTGCTTTGCCAGAAGTTACCGTTTTATCTTCTGTTTTTTCTCGCTCCCGCGCTCCAGCGCGGGAATACATACCATATGGGTTCCCACGCTGGAGCATGGGACCCAGGCGAAAACCAACATCTAAAAGTGTAAACTGAGAAATGAAGGATGCTCAAATTATTAATAGAAAATACATGAAAATAACTTGACATGAATAAGATTAAATTATATACATTTCCTTTTAGTTTGATATAGAGTTTTAAATTAAGGTAATTGAAATGAAAACATTTGTTGCTAAAGAACGTGAAATTCGAAGAAAGTGGTACCTAATTGATGCTGACGGTAAAGTGGTGGGCAGACTTGCAACCGAAATAGCAGTAAGGCTCAGGGGCAAGCATAAGCCGATTTTTACACCTCATGCTGATACCGGTGATTTTATTGTGGTAATAAACGCTGATAAGGTTGTGTTTACAGGCAGGAAGTGGGATAACAAGATTTATTACAGGCATACCGGCTACATTGGCGCCCTGAAAGAAATAACTGCCGAAAAATTACGTGAAAAGAGGGCTGAGGATATTCTCCGTTATGCAGTGAAAGGGATGCTCCCTAAAAACAGCCTTGGTCGACGCCAGTTAAAGAAATTAAAGATATATACTGGCTCTGATCATCCGCATGAAGCACAACAACTCGAGAAATTGGAGATATAAATGGCAGAGGAAAGATATTACGCCACTGGAAAGAGAAAAACAGCCGTAGCTCGGGTCTGGATGGTACCGGGAAGCGGCAAGATAATTATCAATAAAAAACCTCTGATGGAATATTTGGTCAGGGAATCGGACAGGCTGCATCTCGTGGAACCTCTCAAGGTAACCGATACGGCAGATAAATTTGATGTGAACGTTAACGTCAAAGGCGGTGGTATCTTTGGGCAGGCAGGGGCTATCAGGCATGGTATAAGTCGCGTGCTCGTTATTTCAAACCCTGAATTTAGAGGTATTCTCAAAAAACATGGTTTCCTGACCAGGGATTCGAGGATGAAAGAAAGAAAAAAGTATGGTCGGCTTGGCGCCAGGGCCCGGTATCAATATTCAAAACGTTAAATATTATTTTTTTTGTATAGATTCAAAGGGGAGTGGAGCATTCATTCCCCTTTTTTTATCGGATAGGCCTGTGGATAATAAAAATATCAAACTGATACTTGCATATGACGGAACAAAATATCATGGATGGCAAAGACAAAAAAAGGATATCACAATTCAGGGTATTATTGAAGATATGATTCAAAAAATGACAGGGGAGCAGGTAAAACTGATTTCATCAGGAAGAACCGACGCAGGTGTTCATGCAGTCAATCAGGTTTGTAATTTTATAACCGGCTCGAATCTTGATCCTGAAACCATCAAAAAAGGTCTGAACTCTCTCCTGCCTGATGATATTTTGATAAAAAAAGCGGCCTGTATGCCCCTTGAATTTCATTCCAGGTACTGCGCTAAAAGCAAAATATATAACTACAGGATATTAAATAGCAAAGCGCCTGATATCTTCAGACGTAATTACCTCTGGCATATCAGGGTACCTTTAAAAAAGAATAAAATGGCAAAATGTCTGCCAATCATTTTGGGCAGACACGATTTCACATCTTTTAAATCTTCAGGAAGCGGAAATACAGATCCTGTCAGGTCGGTTATAAGGGCGGAATTCCATAGCCTGGAAGATGGCCTTTTTAGTTTTCACATTGAGGCGGATGGTTTTTTAAGGCATATGGTTCGAAATATTGTGGGAACACTCGTAGAGGTAGGCCTTGGTAAAATGGATGTCAACAGGTTTAAAGAGGTCTTTGATTCAAAAAACCGATGCCTTGCCGGTAAAATGGCTCCACCTCAAGGCCTTTTTCTTTTAAATGTTCAGTATTAGGAGGTTGCATAAAATAGCATTTTTTCAAAATCAAGGCTTGCTCAAAAAATTATAGCAGACATCTAATTGATATTCCGGGGATAATTTTTTGAGCATAACGCAAAGTTTGGGAAAAAAGACATTCTCGGATAGACTCCTGCCGTAAAATGCGGTTTAACCCTTTGGCCGCACAGACAGAACCGGGCATGGCGCCTGACGGGCAACACGATCTGTGGTAGAACCAACGAAAAGTGTTTCAGCAACGCCGTGCCCTCGAACCCCTAATACGATTAAATCAATATCATGAGCAAAGGCGTATTTGTTTATCTCATCATAGGTTTGACCGTCTAAAACAGAAAATATCGGCCTGCACCATATATCATCTTCTTCATTAAGCATGTCCTTGAGTTCATTCATCACCTGGTCAGGCAACGCCTTATGTAACTCATTTTCCGACTTAATCTTAATGAAAGCCTTATAATCTGCAGGGACAATTACATGGATCAGGTGCAGTTCGGATTCGAACTCTTTAGCAAGGCTGAGACCATATTGAAAGGCAAGTTCTGAATCGGAAGAAAAATCAACTCCCACAAGTATCCTGTTAAACTTGATCTCCTGAACCACGGAAGCTATTTGTTCTTTTTTCTTGCTGCGCACTATCAGTAAGGGGCACGGAATAGTCCGCATAAGTCGCCCGGTTACAGAGCCGAGAACAATTCTTTTAAGACCGGTTCTGCCTTTGGTTGCCGAAATCGCAATGTCAATTGATTTTTCCTCCACCATACGGCATATTTCATCCGATGCCCTTCCTATTGCGACCAGGGGTTCCCACTCAACGGTTTGATTTTCCATCAACTCATTCAATTGTGTATTTACGTATTTCAGGATCTCCTCTTCTTGTATTATCGGGTCAGGGATAGCGGAACCATACGTATCCGCAGATGGAATGTCAGCCACATGACATATATAAAGTTTTGCGCCCAACTCTTTTGCCAAAGAAACACCATACGGAATGGTTAGCCTGGAGGAATCAGAAAGATCGGTTGTACACATAACATTTCTTATTTCAATCCTCATGATCCATTACCTCCTTTTTATTTGTACTTTATAATAACAACCTTTTGCATTATACTCGACAATAACAAAAAGAAACGGCTCGCACAATAGCAAAATAAATTGGTATCCGCCCCCCCCCCATTCTCATGATCTGCCTTGGAGAGCCTCTCGGAATCCTTTACCGCGCTACAGCACTTCATAATTGTCACCAGGATCCATAAGCTATTACCATTCAACTTTCAACCTATAACTTTATAACTTTCAACTTATAAACAGTTACTAAAAATCTAAAGGATCGAGATGATGAACATCTACCACATTACTTATTCGCCATCACCAAAAGTTGTATGCCTTCATTTCTGGGGTTGCAATTTGGATTGCCGGGCCTGTCTGCTTAAAAAAGAAATATACGACTGCCACCTGAAAGAGACAAAGGATGCTATTTTCGATCCGGAGAAAATAGCTCCATCAGCGCCTGATCGTTTTTTAACGCTTGATGAAGTTATGGATGCCGTAAGGGGTCTAAAAAAGGTCAGGTATGTCATATTAATGGGGGCCGAAGCCAGCCTTGATCCCGGCTTGCCCAACCTTGTCAAGCTGCTGCATGAAGAATTCGATAGTCACAACATACTGCTTACAAATGGTATGAAAATGATTTCCCTGAGAGACATCGATGAGGTTGTTTTCAGTATCAAAGCGCTTAACGATAGATTGCATCGAGACTATACGGGCAAGTCAAACAGACAGGCCTTAAAAAACTTCGTCTCCATGCATAAGCTTGGTATTAAAATGAATGCCGAAAGTATATTGATACCGGAATATATCGATTTTGATGAGATCGAGCGCATTGCCCGTTTTATCGGCGGGATAGACAAAAACATACCTTACCGGATAGATGCTTATCTCCCTGTTCAAAATAACCCATGGCGCCGCCCGGGCAGAGATGAAATAATGATGGCTGTAAAAAGGGCAGGAAAATATTTAAAAAATGTATCATTTATTGCTGGTGATGAGAAATTAACATTCGGATCGATAAGAATTGTCTGAATACATGCCTTAAAAAAAACCGTGCGCTTTCACCGGCACCCCATCTGCACACGCTCCTTTTTTTGCGACGCTTAATTCCTGTGCTTTTCAATCAGCTCGGAAGGGTCTTTCATAATCCTTAGCGCCTGCCATTCGGAGAGGATAAAAGGATAGGCAGTTCCTGAAGAAATAGCGGGATAATCTTTTGAATTCTCATCCTTCTTTGCAAATATAGATAGCGTATGTTCTTTAACGCCTTTGAGCAGAACAGTATATACAGGTTCCGTGAAGTCCTCTTTATTACGATTATTGATAAATTTGTCACAATGCAGGCCGGACAAGCCGGCAAGCAGGCTGTCCAGGTGGGATTTATCCCCCCTTTTTCCTCCAGCAGTCTGCCAGGTTATCTTTGTTTCCGTCTGCTCAGGATTTTTGTCTTCTTTATTCTTGCCGGCCGCTGTATCTTCCAAGCCCTTTTTCCTGATAAAGACTATCGACTTTTCACCTTTTTTGATATGGATCTCACGTATATCTGCTTTTTCAAATGCCAGCACCTTTTTATCCCTGAGTTCTTCCACAGTCTTGTCAAAAATGCCCCTGAAATTTCCCCTTGCATGATATATACGGTCATCACCTGCAAGCCTCACAAATGTATGCTTATATGTTGAGACCGTTTTGCCTACTTCAAATTCCCGTTTCAGGGTATCACCTGACCATACCTTTACAACTATCTTATTATCGTCATTCAGATTATAACGGATATAGTCCTTTGATTCAGAGACAAGCGCCGTCATGGTGAGATTATCAATAATATTCAACATCTCTTTTACCATGCCTGAATCTGCACGATATTCCTTCGGCGAAATTGACCATGTGTCGTCTTTTTTTTTCAGCAAAATGATAGAGTTTTTCTTCGAAATCCGGATTTTTGAAACTTCTTTTTCAGGAATCGCTTTAAATTTCGGCAGATCGTAAAAAGACCTGTCGGTTTTGTTCACTAAAAGGTATAAAGACAGCGCCAGAACTGCAGCTACAAGCAGGATATTTTCTTTCTTGAATTTCATGATTGTCCTACCTCATTTTTGAAACATCTTTTTTATCACTTTCTTTCGAGAATTCCTGCGAAACCAAACCAAAAAACCGGTAATAACTACGAGTACAGGCAGCCCGGCAATATTAAAGGCTTTGATAGATGCCCTGGTTCCCGTTTCGATATTATAAAGGGGATTAAATCGCTGCACCTTGCTTCGCATAACTGCAGTTTCATCCCTGTTGTTTAAGTGATCGATTACGTTCATGATGAATGTTGCATTAGGATCCCTTCCTTTGCCATCAATCAAATTATCCTTGAGCATATTAGAGGAAGCCATAATAAATATTTTGCCCTGCCTTCCCTTTGATATAAATTCACCCTTATTCTCAATCTCTGAAAGATCAATCCCTGTCTTGTTATTTTTCCGCTTTTTAATCTCTTTTTTCCCTGAATCGTCCGCTGAAACCTTTTTATCCGGGATAGGTTTGTCGGCAAAATAACTTGGGAATTCCCCGCTGATAAGATATGCCAGCGGCAGGCTGTGCTTTTCCTCATCTGATTTCGGTGGCTGGATAAACATGGGGTTTAAATTGATCTGTCCTTTCATTTCCCAGGATTTTTCTGATGATGAAACAAGCTTAATTGCTTTAAGACTGTTTTTTGCAATCAGTTTCGCTTCAAGCTCCAGCGGAGAGTTTTTGAGTGCAATCAGTCCCTTGATATTCTGCATAAACTTTGGATCTGTATTGATGAATTTGCTTTTAATCAAAGGAGCGAAATAAAGAGACCTTTCACCGCCTCCAAACTGGTCAGGGACTTTTTGTTTATAGCAATGCTCATCCATAACGTAAGATTTCCTGATGCGAATACCGTAAAACTCAAGTAGTTTCTCAAGCCCGGTACTTATGGGGACATACCGGGGGCCCTGATTATAAGGGTTCCTTTGCGCCTGAGAGGGAGGTATAACTTCATTAAAGGCATCAATAAACAGACAGAGGCTTTTCCCCGTCATCAGGAACTGATCTATCTTGTAAAGCTCGTAATCCGTAAAGGCCTCGGTCGGTCGCGCTATAATCATGCAATTAAGGCTTTTGGGAATGGAGTCCTCTTTGATGTTTATATCCTTAATAGAGTATGTTTGAGAGATGATACTTTGAAAATTGGATAAACCGTCCCCGTTTTCCCGCATCACGCGAGCTTGAGGTGATAAACCGGGCAGTTTAAGGGTTCCATGATCTGATAGATATCCTATATCTTCGTTTATATTGATAATAGATTCCAGATCATCGTTAATGGTCTCCTCCATCTTACCCATGTCAACCAGTTCATAACGAGTACCAATGATTGGAATGTTCAACACCTGAAGCAGGGGCACTTCAACCGCCTTGCCTTCATATTCTATTACAAGACCTATGGTTCCCTTACCAGGCTTGATTTTCCCCTTTGACAGCGCTGGCCATTTAAGCCTCATCAGGTTATATTTCTTAACTTCAGTTTCAAGCGCCTCGTCCTTTGTGGGGTCGAGATATTCAAATTCAAGTTTTCCATAGTTTTTTACGTTCAGTCTTTTTACTATTTTTTTAAACATTCCCGGAAGTTCATGAAGATTTGTCAGGTTCATAAACGGAGCAACAACCTCGAGTGAAGAAGATAGAAAGAGCTTTACATGTATCTTCTCAGGAAGACTCAAAAGCACACTGATTTTGTTGTTAAGTTTCTGGATGGCAGTTGTCAGCCTGTATTCCAGCCCATCGATCGATTTAATAGTTGGGAACTTCTCAATAATATCACCATGAATTATAACAAGACCCATGTAGGCTTCCCGGAATTTGACCTCATCCTTTTCAATCATTTGGATTTGAACGGGATTAATCCCATAGTTCTTCGCCAGTTTCCGGTTCTCAATACCTTTCTTGCTTATATCCCCTTCTTCAGCACTGACATTATAAAAGTGATAATTGAAATATTTATTGGCATATATAGAATATTCTTCGAGAAGGTCATGCAAATACCGCTCCGTATTGTTATAAGGAGCAGGGAGGTCTCTGGTAAAAAAGATCTTGATTGTGAGAGGTTCCGAAAGCGTAGAAATTACCGTTTTGCTCTCCTCGGAAATTGAATACAGCTTGTCTTCTGTCAGGTCAAGCCTGAAAAAGAGGGTAACAGCAGCTAAGTTTACCAGGATAACGACAACAAGATAGATGAAAAATCTAATATATCTTCCCATCCTGTATTTTACATTCATTGACGTCCTCCTCAATTCTTTTCCTGCATTACGAGATGCGCACCAAAGAGAGCCACAAAAGTGACACTCAAAAAGTAAAGAATATCTCTTGAATCAATTATTCCCTTTGATATATTCTGAAAATGAAAGTCAGCCCCTATGAATTGCAAAAAACCCAGAATGCTCAAGGGAAGAAAAAAAAGCATCTTATCGATCAGTGTCATGCCGAAACAGATCGTCATTCCTATTATAAATGCAGTAATCTGATTTCTGGTCAAAGATGAAGCAAAAAGACCAATCGCAGAAAAGGCAGCTCCAAGCAAGACAGCTCCGATATATCCGCCTGCAACAGGACCCCAATCAAGCTGACCAAGAAAAGAAACCGTAATTGGATATGCAAGGGTAGGCACAAGCATGGCTATAACAAAGACTACTGCTGCCAGAAATTTCCCAAGAATTACATCCGAAAATGTCACCGGCAAGGTAAGCAGCGTTTCATAAGATCCTGCACTCAACTCCTCTGAAAAAAGCTTCATGGTAACAGCAGGAACCACAAATGAAAAGATCAATGGAAGCAGGTTGAAAAAATTCCGCAGATCAGCCTGATTATAGAGGAAAAAAGTAGAAAAAAAGAACCAGCCTGTCACAAGCAGAAAGATCGATATAACGATATAAGCAATAGGAGATATAAAATAAAGGCCACATTCTTTCTTCAAAATATTCATAACCTGCCGCATATCAGACCTCCCTTGTTAATTCCCGGAATATGTTTTCAAGTGTCCTTGTTTCCCGGTAAAATCCAACCAGAATCCAGTCGGTTTGTTTTATTTTCCTATATATATTCCCCCTGAGATCGGAGGGAGATTTACAAAGGAGCTTTACCTGCAAGTACTCTTCATTTTCTATCGGGGTAACACTCTTTATTCCATCAATAGAGAGCAATTCATCTTTAACCGATTTGAATTCCGCATTTTTTAGTAATATGTTAATCAGATATTCCCCTGATGCCGATTGCTTGAGTGTTTCAGCGCTGCCGTCAGCTACGATCCTGCCATGGTTAATAATAATAATACGATCGCATGTTGCTTCAGCTTCACTAAGAATATGCGTGGAAAGAATAACAGTCTTTTCCTTGCCGATCCGTCTGATGATCTCCCTTATTTCAACAATCTGATTGGGATCCAGACCGGATGTAGGCTCATCCAGGATCAGTATTTCCGGATCACTCATCATTGCATGAGCCAGTCCCACCCTTTGCCTGTAACCCTTGGACAATTCACCAACAGGTTTATGCATTATTTCGTTTATACCGCAAAGATCAGCCAGTTTGTGAATCCGTGGAGTCTTTTTCTCTACACCTATTCCTCTTATGCTTAAAACAAAGCTAAGGTAATCATAAACCAGCATATCATGATACAAAGGGGCCGACTCGGGGAGATAACCCATAAGTTTTTTTATCTCAAGGGGATGTTCATCAATGTTGAAATCCTTAACGCTGATATTCCCGGAGGTAGGGTGGATAAAGCCCGTAAGCATACGCAGGGTGGTGGTTTTACCGGCGCCGTTAGGCCCTAAAAGCCCAAGTATTTCACCTGTTTTGATATCAAAACTGATCTGATCCACGGCACAAAGATCATTATAATACTTGGTCAGGCTTTCAACATGGATCATTGCATTATCTCTCATAGCGTAGCGCAGGATATTTAGCTCCGTATCAAAGACACAGGGTTAAAACTCTTTGCTACGAAAATAAGGTTACACTCATTTTATCCGGGTTCACAATAGTACTAACTAGCTGAAATCCCATGAAAAGTGGCATTTTACAACATTTAACCTTAAACCCTGAACCATTAACGCGTGATCGGTCAGGTTTGGAAAGACCAATCAATACTTAAAATCTACTTGGCATATTCCACAGCTCTTGTTTCACGAATTACCGTAATTTTTATCTGACCTGGATAGCTCAGTTGCTTTTCTATTTTTTTTGCAATATCTTTGCATAAAATAAAGCTCTGATCATCACTTATGATTTTGGATTCAACCATAATACGGATCTCACGTCCGGCCTGAATCGCAAAGGACTTGTTTACTCCGTTAAAAGACATGGCAATTTTTTCAAGGTCTTCCAATCTTTTAACATAGGACTCAAGCATCTCCTGACGCGCCCCCGGCCTTGCCCCGGATAAAGTATCCGCAGCCTGAACTAACACCGCCAGAACGGTCTCCGGCTGTATATCCTCGTGATGAGCGGCAATTGCATGAATCACTTCGTTTGATTCGCCATATTTTTTTGCAAGGTCAGCCCCTATAATTGCATGGGGCCCTTCCATCTCGTGATCAACAGCCTTACCTATATCATGTAAAAGACCGGCCCTCCTGGCCTTTTTTGGATTTATTCCTACTTCGGCAGCCATCACGCCACAAAGAAAGCTGACCTCCATGGAATGTTGAAGCACATTTTGCGCGTAACTTGAACGGTATTTTAAGCGGCCAATCAGCTTGACAAGTTCAGGGTGTATCCCGTGAACTCCCACGTCAAAAGTAGCCTGTTCACCTGCTTCTTTGATTGTAGCTTCCACTTCACTGTTTACCTTGGAAACCACTTCCTCTATCCTTGCCGGATGAATTCTTCCATCAATTATCAGTCTTTCCAGGGATATCTTGGCAACCTCACGTCTAATCGGGTTAAAACCGGATAATATAACGGCCTCTGGTGTATCATCGATAATCAAGTCTATACCTGTGGCAGCCTCAATAGCCCTTATATTTCTTCCCTCTCTGCCAATAATTCTCCCTTTCATCTCTTCGTTTGGCAAGTTTACAACTGAAACCGTCTTTTCGGCCGAATAATCCCCTGCATATCTCTTGATAGCTAGTGAAAGTATCTCCTTGGCTTTCCGGTCTGCCTCCACTTTTGATTCGGTTTCTATTCTTCGTATAATCCTGGCAGCATCGTGCTTTGCCTCAGATTCCATAGAACTTATTAATATCTGCTTTGCCTCTTCACCTGACATGCCGGCAATTTCTTCTAACTTCTTTTTTTGTTTTTCAATCAGCAGGTTACAGTCCCGCTCTTTTTTTCTTAATTCCAAATCAACCTGTTCAATCTTTTTTTCTTTATCGGCTGTCCGGGATTCTCTGCTTTCAATTTGCTCGATCTTTTTGTCTAAATTCTCTGCTTTTTGAAAAATCCGCTTTTCCTGTATCCGAAATTGATCCTGTTTTTCCTTGGTATCCTTTTCAAATTCAACCTTCATTTTATAAATAAAATCTTTGGCATAAAGTTCCGCCTCTTTTTTAATAGTCCTGGCTTCTTTTTGGGCCTCGGAAAATATTTTTTTTGAATAATTTTCTATAGACTCGTATCTATTTTCCACAAACTTTTTACGAATATAATAACCTGACAGTGCGCCCAGAATGAGGCCGAGCGGTATAGCCACAATAAGATAAGTTACGCTCATAATTGAATGAAGCTCCTAAGTTATTTCAACAAAAATTATCTCAATTGTTGAATTGATTATGTAACCTAAAACCTGCATAAACTATTTTCAAGAAGAAAATTAAGCTTTTAATATCAACGAATTACAGAAATGTTGTGCTTGTATAATAACACGCATTAATTCGATGCGGCCATA
>JAGGXA010000003.1 GCA_021163285.1 Deltaproteobacteria bacterium
ATCATAGTACGTCTGCGCCCTTGCCGCCTTGCACCTGCCTGCAGCAGGCAGGTCTTCGGCAAACTCGACGCTTGCAGGATTTAGGTAACATATTTAGAGATGTTCCGGTATCCTTTATTTTGAGGTAAAAGTAGTTGACACTTTAATTGGAACTAAAAATTGTAAATTGTAGAAGAGGCTTATAGCCTCTTAAATCAGCGGCAGGATGCCGTTGCCACTTTTCTACCAAGTGTAAGGTAAAAATGAAGGATGCCGATGTGCCGTATCTGTTTGTAGATTGTTCGGGTATCACGCCGGAGTTCTTTTTTATCCGAGTATTGACATCAACCATATCGTAAAATAAGGTTGTGTATCTTCACTGAGTAGTCGAGTTATGGGAAATACCGGATAATCAAACCGGTATATGATCTTGAGGCAAATAGTTTAGAGCGCCGGTTTTCGATGTTCGTCATACGGTTGTTGTAATTTGGGATTGAAACAATTATATAAACGAATATAAGATATTATGATTTCATTCGGCGGGGAAGGGAGAAATCTCTTCCTCGTTGTTATTTATTATGTAGCCGTTCATGGCTTGAAACCTGAAATTGCAAATGAGAAGTTCGTGTGATCTGTCTCCGTAATCAGCTGAGGCCTTATTACATATGGTTCGGTGCGACTTCGAATCCTGTCCAAAAAGATAGTTAATTTCGGGTGAACACTCTCTAACGCTTCATAAAGGGAAATGAGCTTATGTTTTTTGACATAGCGCTTTATGCGTCTTTTCTTATTTTTTTAATCGGCTTAATATATAAAGTTTCTACCTGGTTCAGGAACGAAATAGGCATAGGTGCCAGGGGGATTACTATCTCTACGAGATTTTCAGCAGCCGTCAAAGGGATCTTGCAGACCATATTAAGCGCAAAGATTTTCATCTTGATCAGGGTCTTTGTTGTTGATGTTCTTTTTCAGATGAGGATATTGAAAGAAGATTTTCTTCGCTGGATAATGCATATGTTTATCTATGGCGGTTTCATGCTTCTCCTTTTGATGCATGCCCTGGACAAGATCATTACCGGCCCCGTTTTTGCGGATTATGCATCTACTCTTAATCCATTTATGTTTTTAAGAGATCTGTTCGGCATTATGGTTATTACAGGTTTGGGGATTGCTGTTTACAGACGTTTTATCCTGAAAGTGCCCAGGCTCAGCACCAGCTCCATGGATTATTACGCAATTATCATTCTGACGGTTATCATGCTGTCAGGCATCATTCTCGAAGCGGTAAAGATAACCTCATATTCCAGGTACCTCGAGATGGTGGAGGAATATTCCGATACCGAAGATGAGCAGGAGCTTCGTGCGCTTGAGTCTTTCTGGGTAAATGAGTATGGGGTGGTTTCTCCAAATATAAAGGAGCTGTTTGATAAGGAGCTTATCAGCGAGGGAAAAGAACTGAATGAGATGAGCTGTGCCGCATGTCATTCCAATCCGAAATGGGCCTTTACAGGTTATGCTGTGTCAAGGATAATCAAGCCTTGTGCTCCGGGACTTGACAGCGCTGATTTTTCCCAGGCGCTCCTCTATATTCATTTTCTGGCATGTTTTTTCGGTCTTGCATATCTCCCCTTCAGTAAGATGTTCCACATTATTGCAAGCCCTGTAAGCCTTCTTGCAAATGCAGTGATGGAAAAAGACGAATCCGATACTGCAAATATTGCTACGAGGCAGGCAATGGAACTGGACGCCTGTACCCATTGCGGAACATGCAGTTTGCGCTGTTCAGTAGCTGTGGCCTTTAATAAAAATGGTAACATAAATATACTCCCTTCGGAAAAAATAGCCTTTCTTAAGTCCTATGTATCTAAAAAAGAGATCGATGCTGAAGGACTTAAGGCGATAAAAGAGGGCATTTATTTTTGTTCAAATTGTGATCGTTGCACCGTGGTTTGTCCAGTGGGTATAAACCTGAGGGATTTGTGGTTTAGTGTGAGGGAAGAGATGCTTGAAAAGGGGGATTCGTTGCCGCTTGTTCTGACTCCTTTTTCTTATTACCGTGGTCTGAACAGGGAGAGCCTTGATTCAAACAGATATTTAAAACCTCTTGATGATGCAAGAGATGCAATAGCAGCAAAGTGTGAGTTAATAAATAAGCCGGACAAGGTGGTTCCGTTAACGCCTGTGAACAAGGGATTTAAAGATGAGATAACTCATTCGGTTCAAGCCGGCACCTATTCATTCTGTTTTTCCTGTGAGAATTGTACTACAGTGTGTCCTGTGGTTGAAAACTATGAAAACCCTCAAGATGCCCTTGATCTCCTGCCGCATCAAATTATGCGATCTGTGGGGCTGGGCCTCAGGGACCTGGCTCTTGGGTCAAAGATGTTATGGAATTGCCTGACCTGCTATCAGTGTCAGGAACATTGCCCGCAGGGTGTAAAGGTGACGGATATCCTCTACGAGTTAAAAAATCAGGCAGTAAAAGAGAATCAAATTCGGCAGAAGATTAGCATAAGGGATTGAACTATGAAATATGCTTTATTTCTTGGATGTAACATACCAGTCCGTGTCAAACAATATGATCTCTCGGCAAGAGCGGTACTGGATATGCTTAACGTTGATGTTGTGGATGTCCGTGATTTTAATTGCTGCGGCTATCCTGTGAGGAATATTGATTTTAAGTCATTTGTCTTGTTTTCAGCAAGAAACCTGGCCCTTGCGGAAAAGCAGGGTCTGAACATGATGACGCTGTGTAAGTGCTGTTACGGCAGCCTGAAAAAGGCTGACCACCTTATGAAGGAAGAACCGGTCATAAGGGATGAAATCAATGCCATATTGGCAAAAGAGGGTTTAAAATACAGAGGAAACATTGAGGTAAAACATTTTCTCTCTGTTTTATATAATGATATCGGACCCGAGACAGTCAAGAAAAGGATATCCCGTTCATTTAAAGATCTCAGGATCGCAACTCATTACGGGTGTCATGCATTGCGGCCGAGCGATATCACGGAATTTGATAACCCTGTTGCGCCTGTCTTATTTGATAAACTGGTGGAGGCAACGGGCGCCAAAAGTATTGACTGGGCTCTAAAACTTGATTGTTGCGGGGCTCCCCTTTTGGGAGTAAATGATGAGCTTTCAATGAAACTGACAGAAAAGAAACTTGCAGATGGAAAGGAGTCCGGAGCTGATTTTCTGTGTGTGGCCTGTCCATATTGTCAGATGCAATTTGACGGAGTCCAGCAGATGATGACCTCAATGCACGGCAGGCATCACCTTCCTTCGATTTTATATCCACAGCTTTTGGGGCTTGCAATGGGTCTTAATCAGGATGTCCTTGGAATAAAGATGAACCAGATCGATATTAGTAATATAGAAGCCTTTTTATCGTAGGAGGCTGTCCGAGAATGCCCTTTTTCCCAAACTCTGCGTTATGCTCAAAAAATTATCCTCTAAATATCAACTATATTTCTGCGGTAATTTTTTGAGCAAGCCTTGATTTTGAAAAAAATTGCTATTCTCGGACAGCCTCCGTAGGAGAAAGTATGAAAAAGATTGGTGCCGTTATGGTTATAGGAGGTGGTATTGCAGGGATGCAGTCTGCCCTTGATCTGGCCGATTCCGGTTATTATGTCTATCTCGTTGAAAGGACAAGCTCTATTGGCGGGTTAATGTCTCAACTGGATAAGACATTTCCAACTAATGATTGTGCCATGTGAATTATCTCGCCTAAACTGGTCGAGGTCGGCCGGCACATAAATATAGAGTTACTCACCCTTTCCGAGGTAAAGGGAATATCGGGTGAGGCAGGTGATTTTGATGTACAGGTCACCCGTTATCCGAGGTATGTTGACACAGATAAGTGTATTGCCTGTGGACTATGCGCTGAAAAGTGCCCAAAAAAGGTTATCAATGAATATGACGCAGGCCTTAACAAGCGTAAGGCTATATATGTAAAATATGCCCAGGCGGTTCCCCTTAAGTATGCTATTGATGCTGAGCAATGTATTTATCTCACAAAAGGAAAGTGCAGGGTATGCGAAAAAATTTGCCCCTCAGGTGCAATAAAGTATGACGAAACGAAAGAAGAACTTTCTCTTAAAGTAGGTTCCGTGGTTATAGCGAGTGGCTGCGAAGTGTATGACCCGGCAACGCACGATATTTACGGCTATGGAAAGTCTCCTAATGTTGTGACCAGCCTGGAATTTGAGCGGATACTTTCTGCTTCCGGCCCTTATGGAGGTCACCTTTGCAGACCGTCGGACAAAAAAGAGCCTGAAAAGATCGCATGGCTCCAGTGCGTTGGTTCCAGAGATACGCATATAGGAGCAAGGGGCTATTGCTCTTCAGTCTGTTGCACGTATGCAATAAAAGAGGCCATGCTTGCCAAAGAGCATAGTAAGGATCCTCTCGATACAGCGATTTTTTATATGGATATCCGTACCCATGGCAAGGATTTTGAGAGATATTATAACAGGGGAAAAGACGAATCCGGAATCAGGTTTATTAAATCGCGGATAACAAATATCGTACCTGTCGGTGATACCGGAAAGCAACTCATTCGTTATATTGATGAGACAGGAAAAAGAATTGAAGAAGAATTTGATATCGTGGTACTTTCTGTCGGCCTTGGTGTGAGTAAAGAGGCGGTTGAGCTTGCGAACAGACTGGATATCGACCTTGATAAATATAACTATGTATCAACATCAAGTTTTGACCCTGTTAAAACCTCTGTCCCTGGTATCTTTGTGTGCGGAGCGGTTGAGGCGCCTAAGGACATTCCTACATCAGTAATCGAGGCGAGCGCCGCTGCCGGTGTGGCGGGGAGCGATCTTACAGAATCCAGATGGACACTTACAAAGCAAAAAGATGCGCTTGAAGAGATCGATGTCAGGGGAGAAGCTTCAAGGATTGGCGTTTTTGTATGCAGATGCGGTACCAACATAGCCGGAGTTGTTGACGTTCCATCCGTTGTTGATTTTGCAAAAACACTGCCCGGAGTTATTCATGCAGAGGATAACATGTTTTCCTGTTCCCAGGATACCCAGGAAAAGATGGCTGCCGTTATCAAAGAGAAAAACTTGAATCGCATAGTTGTCGCGGCATGTACGCCAAAAACCCATGAACCCCTTTTTCAGGAGACCGTGGCAAATGCCGGTATTAATAAGTATCTTTTTGAAATGGCCAATATCAGGAACCAGTGTTCCTGGGTACATGCCGAGGATCATGAGGCTGCAACTGAAAAGGCGATAGATTTAGTAAGAATGGCCGTGTCAAAAGTAGGGTTGCTGGATCCTCTGGCTGAACCGGTTCTTGAAATTAAACAATCAGCCCTTGTAATCGGTGGTGGCATCTCAGGCCTGGCCGCTGCAAAAACCTTATCGGATCAAGGTTATTATACCTATCTTATCGAACAAAAGGATAGACTTGGGGGACAGGCCCTGAGACTTTATGAGACCTTCAGGGGGGAAGATGTAAAGAGCAACCTGGAAAAACTTGTTCAGGACGTAAATTCCAGAGAAAATATCGATATCCGGTTGAACTCTGAAATAAAAGGTGTGGAAGGTTTTTTGGGTAATTTCAAGAGTCGTGTTGAGACTGATGGAAAAGAGGAGGTGCTTGAGCATGGTGTAACTATTATTGCATCCGGCGCTTCCGAACTGAAACCTGACCAGTATTTATATGGGAAAGACCCACGTGTTATTACAGGTCTGGAACTGGATCAAAAGTTTATTGAAAATGCCCCATCAATCGACGGGGTAAAGACCGCAGTTTTTATCCAGTGTGTGGGTTCGAGAATAGAGGAACGTCCCTATTGCTCAAAGGTGTGTTGTACGCACTCCATAAAAAATGCCTTAAAACTAAAAGAGATTAATCATGAAATGGATGTCTTTATTCTTTACAGGGATATCCGGACTTATGGCCTGCGCGAAGACCTCTATAGAGAGGCGAGGACCAAAGGTATCATCTTTATCAGATACGATTTTAATAAGGGGCTTGATGTTGACAGCCGGGATAATAATCTCAATGTCGGATTTACGGACTCTTCAATAAGAAGGAAAATGGAGATACATCCTGACCTTCTTATTCTTGCTTCGGCAATTGTGCAGCCAAAAGAAAATCCCCTTGCTCAGTTTTTTAAGGCAACACTTAATGAAGACGGCTTTTTCGTGGAAGCGCATGTCAAATTGAGGCCTGTTGATTGTGCAACAGATGGGATATTTGTCTGTGGGCTGGCGCATGCTCCAAAGCCTGTGGATGAATCGATTGCCCAGGCCCAGGCCGCGGCTACAAGGGCGATAACTCTTCTTGCAAAGAAGAATATCCATATGAGCGGCACTGTGGCATATGTTACTCCGCCATTCTGCAGCAGTTGTGGCGTTTGCATCTCTATTTGCCCATATGCGGCGCCATCATTTATTAAAGAAGGTCCATTTGCGGGTAAGGCTGAGATAAATCCTGTTCTGTGCAAGGGATGCGGTCTGTGTGTGGCCTCCTGCCGATCCGGCGCCATAAATCTCAAAGGCTTCGGCGAAGACCAAATCATGGCTATGATTAATGAAATGTAAGCAGAAATCCGACCACACAACCGTATGACCCTGAATCAGTGAACTGTTACGATAAAATCAGGTTGAAGGTTTTAATGATATTTGTCTTGACAACATCATGTTGATTATATTATATGTAATCATAATAAATTGAAATTATTAATGTTTTGCAGGAGGAGGTATTCCGATGAACAAAAGATTTATAAGTGCTTTAATGATTATTCTAACAGGTGTCGTTTTTTTAACTGTAGGTGTCTTAACAGCGGCTGATATACCGGATGAGATTGTAATTAATGAGAAAGGCTATAAACAGGATAAAAAAGGTCCGGTTAAATTTATGCACAAAGAACATTATGAAGACCATAAGCTGACATGTACAGAGTGTCATCATGTTTATAAAGACGGTAAGAACGTGTGGAAGCAGGGAGATCCTGTACACAAATGCGGTGAATGTCATGATCCGTTAAAAAAGGATGGTAAAGTTGTAACCTTGAAAAACGCATTTCATAAAAATTGTAAAACCTGTCACAAAGAATTGGTAAAAAGCGGGAAATCAACCAAAGCGCCGTACAAAAAATGTACTAAATGTCATGAAAAAAAGTCGTAATTAGATTTGTATCTTCATTTATTATAAGAGGCCGCTTAAGTCATTAAGCGGCTTTTTTTATCAGCTCATTTTGTATCTATTCAATACGGATTATCATGGTCAGTAAGTTCCCCTAATTTACCATTCTCTTCTATGTGTGGTCCCTCCAGGTTTCTCATTATTGGCTCGAATTTGGGCGATTTACATGAATACAAAATGTAGACCCGAAACCCCTTTTCCTCTTCTAATAACAATGGGTTAATCGACAATCGCCTCAGGAACATCAGCCTAAAATCAATGATTATGAGGCGTTAGGGGGCATCTTTCAAATTTAGTTTACACTTTAGTCAAAAACCCTGGAGGGGCTATATATAACACCTGGGGCAGCGCCCTGTGCTGGTATGTGGCGCCCTTTCAGGGTTAAAACTTATGGAGGCTGGTGATGATCTGCCGGGCCGGTACGATCTGTCTTCTATTATTCAAATCGCTACCGTAGGTCATACCTTTTGCCGGATATGTTATATTGGGCAAGAACAAATCTTAAGCATTCATTACACGATACCTGGTGGATGAGCGAGACCGGTATGATCTGCATTGCCAATTTTGCTTCGATGGATATCAAACCGGGGTCTATGGGAAAACCCGTTCCCGGGATCGAGGCCGCTATTTTAGATGAAAATGGAGAAAAACTACCATTTTTGACCATGGGTGAACTGGCTTTAAAGGTGCCATGGCCCACCATGATGCGTTCAATCTGGCAGGATGAAGGGCGTTACATGGAATATTTCCGGTTTAAAGGGTGGTTCCTGACAGGGGATATGGCCCTTATCGATGAAGAGGGTTATTTTTATCACCAGGGAAGAACAGATGACCTGATCAAGGTCGGATAGAAACTGAACGGCCCATACGAAATCGATCATATCCTCTACCAGCACCCTGCAGTACGTGAGGCAGCGGTCATCTCCGAGAGTTCCAAACCCACCAACCCGATTTTAAAGGCATTCATAGTAATTAACAGGTACTTTATGCCTTCCAACCGCTTGAATCAAGAGATAAAGGCCTTTGTCAAGGCCAATCTCTCTCCTGATATCCCGTTAAACGAGATCGCTTTTCTGGATAAACTCCCCAAGACCAGTTCCGGCAAGTTACTCCGCAGGATTTTAAGGGTGCGGGAAATGGGATTGCCCGGTGGAAACCCTTTTGGCATGCAGGAATGAAGTCAATGCTCTCCAGCCCACCATACAGGTGGATACACAAGGCAATTGAAATAATAAGGGACGAGGACGAAATAACATCCCCGGGCAGGCGCACGGATTCAGGGCAGGTTTGTTCGATCTAAAAGCACAAAAGTTGAAGGAATAGTGAGCTATTTCAAGGTTTTTGTACTTTTAGATCGGACAAAGATGGCCTGAAGCTGTGATGTATAGTTGGGGAAGTTAATTTGTCCTCGTTCCTGAACAGCAGATAAATTGGCAGCGTTAATTTCCTGTATTTAGTATTTGGATGCTTCCAGGGTGCAGTGGTGATGATGGTTGTCATTGCCAATATACAATATGAATCAGCTCGATATCCTGTTTTCCTCCTGACCGAAACTCGTTTCATCCCTCGCTGTGACTGCCTTTATACAGACAGGCCTCCCGAATTTCTCATTTCCAATTTCAAGTCGTGAACGGCTATACGTTTTTCAAATTTGGAATAAAATTTAAAAATATTCTTGACAAGAATGATTATCGAATATAGATTATAAACAAGTTCAGTAAGTGACTGATATACATTCAATGCTTGCCTCGTTCAACGCAAGCCCTGTTTAAGCGGAGTTCATCCATGCATAATATTGTTGTAAGAGAAC
>JAGGXA010000140.1 GCA_021163285.1 Deltaproteobacteria bacterium
ATTAAGGAGCGTAAGCGACGAATCCACCAAAGCAACTGTCTCGCCTTACGTTGGTAGCCGCCGAAACGATGATCAAGGCCATATTTTTCATAGGACAGACCTCGGAAATCATAGATTGAATAAAAATGCGAAAAACCTTGTTATTCAGGTCTTTCGGCCATTACACAATGATTTATTGGACAGACACAGGCAAAAAGATTGATTAAAAACGGATTGTTTTCACCGTGAGTTGGGATTTTTCTGAAGGGCAGGTACAGTGCTACACCGCCGTAGGGGCAACCCCCTGTGGTTGCCCATTAGAGAAAAATATTACCGATTGAAGTTGGTTTGTCACCTGATTAAAAGAAAAGTGTCCAAAAAATTACGCTTAAAATGCCATTCTTTCCGAGGTCTGTAGGACGAATAAAACCGGTCCTTTTGATCGGTAATTAAGGTACTCCCTCCCAAAAATGGGATCTGGATCGGGAAAATTCCAATGTACGTTGAAAATAAATGACGGTTGGCTTTTCCTAAGAAAGATATTGACATAAGGAAAAATAAATATTAGATGTTAGAATGTTTAGGTACGAAGCCTGAAATTTAATTGAAATTAAATTATTAAAACGGCCACGAAGGCTTGCAAGTTTCATTATCTTGTTAGTTTTTTTGTGGTTTTTTTTTGTTTTTGTGTTAAATCAGGAGGCTGACAGAGGATCTTTTTCGAAGAGAGGTCGAACAAAAATTTTGTGGGCAAGGAGGCAAGCCGGAACCGCCAGGAAGCATAAATCCAGGGAAGAATATCTTGGACACGGGTAAACACGGATAGATACGGGTTATTATATCTGCAAAAATCAGTGTACCAAAAAATATTGGATATGGTTATGCCTGTGTTAAGAGCGTTTAAGGGATGTTAACGCGGAACCGCGGAATTTGCAGCCGGTTGCTTGAGAAGGATATTTTCCGACAGCCTCATAAGTTTAAGGAGAGAGGATTATGAAAAAAACAGTCTTTAGTTTGTTAATGATCACGTTATTATTGGCGGTATACGGTACGGCATCTGCTCATTTTGGCATGGTGATTCCATCAGATTCAATGGTGATGCAGGGGGAAAACAAAACTGTTAATGTGAAGCTTTCATTTTCACACCCCTTTGAAGGAAATGGTATGGAATTGGTAAAGCCGAATGTCTTTAAAGTTATGGCCAACGGCGAAAAAATTGATTTGCTTGGCAAATTGCATAAGATCAAGGTCCTGGGGCATACTGCGTGGGAGATCGATTACAAGATCACACGCCCTGGTGTTTATATGTTTTATATGGAGCCCAAACCCTACTGGGAACCTGCAGAAGACCGCTTTATCATCCATTATAGCAAGACTGTTGTCACATCTTTCGGTGATGATGAAGGCTGGGACAGGGAAATAGGGCTTAAGACTGAAATAGTGCCCCTTTCAAAGCCGTTCGGGCTTTATACCGGGAACGTTTTTCAGGGGATTATAAAGCTTGATGGAAAGCCGGTCCCCTTCGGTGAAGTGGAAGTTGAGTATTATAACAAGGATGGAAAGGCTGAGTCGCCTACTGACTACATGGTTACCCAGACTATAAAGGCAGACAAAAACGGCGTTTTCACCTATGCAGCCCCCAGGAGTGGATGGTGGGGATTTGCCGCGTTAAACGAGGCGGATTATAAAATAAAGTATGATGGCAAAGACAGGGACGTTGAATTAGGGGCTATTATCTGGGTGCAGTTTCACGATTGGAAATAAAAGCAGGATTTATCCTGAGACAAATTATCGGTAAGCTGTCATGCATAAAACCGTAACTTGTCTCAGGGACGATCCTCTTGGGGGTAATTTATGCATATATCTGAAGGAGTATTATCAGGTCCGGTCATTGCAACCGGGTTTGCGCTTGCCGCAATCGGAACCGTTATAGGTCTGAAAAAACTGGATTATGAACGCATTCCCCGGGCAGGCGTACTCTCGGCTTCTTTTTTTATAGCTTCTCTTATCCATGTCCCCATAGGCCCTTCGAGCGTACATCTAATATTAAACGGGATCATAGGTCTTTTACTTGGGTGGGCCGCTTTTCCCGCCATACTTGTGGCATTAACTCTCCAGGCCATATTTTTTCAGTTTGGAGGAATTACCACGCTTGGGGTCAACACCGTGAACATGGCTTTACCTGCTGTCTTGTGTTATTATATGTTCGGTCGATTAATAATACGAAAGGGGAATTTGATTGAATCAATTGCGGCCTTTGCCTGTGGTTTTATTTCCGTTTTTATGTCTGCAATTATGGTTGGACTTTCATTGATGTTCACTGAGGAAAACTTTTTCGATGTTGCAACCCTTGTGGTTGCAGCTCATATCCCTGTAATGATTATTGAAGGGATTATTGCCGTCTTTTGCGTGGCGTTTTTGAAAAAAGTTCAGCCGTCCATGCTCCCTGGTTATATTGTGCCACAAAGGGTATTCGGGATTGATCCTGAAATTGAAAGGCGCTGATTTTTGAGGAGGATAAAATGCGGTGTGATAATTTTGTTGAGAATTTTGTTGAAAATTGTCTTTTTAAAAAATGGATTTTTTCATTTCTTGTTTTTGCATTGTTTTCTCTTTCCATGGTTGGCGCTGCTAATGCCCATAAGGTCATGATCTTTGCCTGGGTGTCCGGTGATACCATATACACTCAGAGCAAATTCAGTGGAGGTAAAAAGGTCAATGCAGGAAATGTCATAGTTTATAATCAAAAAGGTGATAAGCTCCTTGAGGGAAAGACGAATAAAAACGGCGAGTTTTCTTTTAAGGTACCCGGAAAAACAGCGCTGAAAATTGTTATTCAGGCCGGTATGGGGCATAGGGCGGAGTGGACGGTCCCGTTAGAAGAGATAGCGGCAGAGGCCTCCGGAGCGGCCGGAATGATTTCCACCGGTAATTCCGGTGACAAGGGTATTGATACCTCGAAACATAAGGTATCCGTGTCCGGTTTTACTCCTGAGGATGTACAAATAGCAGTAGAAAAGGCATTGGACAAAAAACTTAAACCTGTTTTTAAGATTCTTGCCGAATCCCGTGAGCACGGTCCTTCCGTTACGGATATTCTGGGTGGTATCGGCTATATTCTCGGCCTTGTTGGTGTTGCGGGTTATTTTTATTCCCGGCGTCAGAAGATGGATACGCACAGGCAATGATGATTGAGGAATCCTTTGTAAACGGCAACTCCTTGATACATCGCCTTAACCCGGTTCTCAAGATTGGTTTCGCTATAATTTACAGCTTTGTCGTAGCTGTTTCATCGAAGTTCCCTTCCCTGTTTGCAGCGCTTTTTATTGCCCTTTTTTTGGTTATTCTTGCAAGGTTGAATCCCCGAAAAGCAGCGGTGAGGTTAGCGGCCGTTAACGGTATTATCATCCTTTTCTGGTTCTTTTTGCCTTTTACTTTTCAGGGCGAGGCGTTGTTTCATATAGGGCCGTTTGCCGTAACACGTCCGGGTGTAATTTTTGCGGCAGGGATTACGCTCAAGGCTAACGCAATTCTCATTGCTTTTATAGCCCTTGTTGCGACAATGCGTGTAACCACGCTTGGACATGCCCTCAACAGCATGCTGATTCCGGAGAAGCTGGTTCAATTTTTTTTGCTTACATACCGTTACCTGTTTGTAATTCAGACTGAATATCAAAAGCTGACGAGGGCGGTTAAAGTCCGCGGTTTCCGCCCCGGCACCAACCTGCATACCTACAGGACATATGCCTATCTTGCAGGTATGCTGTTTGTCAGGGCTTCCGTACGGGGAGAGCGTGTGTATCAGGCTATGCTGTGCCGGGGGTTTAAAGGTAAGTTTTATTCTCTTCATGAATATTCGATTTCAAAAGCTGATATAACCTGCGCTGTCTTTATGACAGCGGCAATTGTCATCCTTGTGGTTTTGGAATGGACAAAGATAATTTGATCATTAATCTCACAGATATATCATTCAGTTATCCTGAAGGTGCGCCTCTCCTTAATAACCTGAGCATGCAGTTTTACAAGGGAGACAGGGTCGGGTTGATTGGGCCTAACGGGGGAGGAAAAACCACCCTTTTTCATATTATCATGGGGCTTTTGAAACCATATTCAGGCAAGATTGAAATATTTGGCAAGCCGGTCAGGGAAGAAAAAGATTTCAGGAGTGTCAGGCAGAGGATCGGCCTGCTTTTTCAGGATTCCGATGACCAGTTATTTAGCCCGACAGTCCTGGAAGATGTTGCATTCGGCCCGCTGAACCTGGGAAAATCTGTTGATGAGGCAAAGGTAATTGCCCGAAAGAACCTCGATAGTCTCGGTCTTTCCGGATTTGAAGACAGGATAACCTACAAGCTGTCCGGTGGAGAAAAGAGGATGGTCTCTCTTGCCACCGTTCTTGCAATGGAGCCTGAAATATTGCTTCTTGATGAGCCGAGTGCGGGCCTTGATGAAAATACAAGGGCAAGTTTGATAAAGGTGCTGACAGGTCTCGACCTGTCCTATATATTGATATCGCATGAAATGGAATTTCTTGACAGCACAACGACCTCTGTTTATATAATGAAAGATGGAAAGGTTTTTATGAATGGTGACAGGCAGATTCATCGCCATTACCACATACACCCGCATAGTGCATTGCCGCATAGGCATGAGTCAGGGTTCGGTAAGAAATATACTGATTTTCTTGCGTGAGTCCTAACTTCACCTGCGGGGCTACCAACGTAACTTAGTACGAAGAGAATCTACCAAAAAGCGGAAAGTGTCCTGCTTTAAATTGGTAGCCACCTGCGGCAAATGGAAAGGTGCTGTTGTGCTCTCCGGGCGAGAAAAGTGAAAAAATAACGTAACACTTGGAACTACCTCATACACTGAGGCTTGAGGAGGAACATGCAGGTAGATTTAGATGGAAAGGTGGCGTTTGTAGCCGGTTCTACATCCGGCATTGGCAAGGTAGTTGCTCTAAAACTTGCCGAAAATCAGGCAGACATCGTGCTGAATGGACGCAATGCAACACAGGCTGAAAAGGTGATCGGGGAGATTGAGCGGCTTGGGAGGAAGGTTATTTTTGAGAAGGCTGACATAACCGACTACCGGGAAGTGGAACAGGCTATGCAAAACGCTCTTGCAAAGCTTGGCAAGGTGGATATCCTTGTTGCCAGCGGCGGTATAACCCAAACAGGTATTTGTCCCAAGTTCTTTCATGAAACGGATCCCATTGAATACCTGTCTATCGCTGAAAATCAGTGGTGGTCGAGACTTTACTGCATCAAGGCCATTTTACCCCATATGATTGAAAGGAAAACGGGGAAAATTATCATGTTGACTACTGATGCAGGGAGATGGCCCACGCCGGCAGAATCCGTGGTTGGAGGGGCTGGCGCAGCAGTCATGTTAGGGACGAGGGTTTTAGCGAAGGAACTGGCAAGGTGGCGAATACGGGTCAATACGGTAAGTACTACGGTTATTGAAAATTCGGCAAGCTTCCAATATGAAACTATGTTGTCACCCTCTCTCGCTCAAGTTTTTACGAAGGCACTTGAAAAACAGCCATTTCCAGTGACAATGGAAGATGTTGCTGCAGTCTGCATGTTTCTCGCTTCACCTGAAGCTGATAGCATTACCGGCCAGGTTTTGAGCGTAAACGGAGGCCTGAGTTTTTGAACAGGTGCGAGATGCGGGACGTTCATTTGTAAATCAGTAACTCCAACCCGCATCATGGGAATTTAATGGGTGCGCCTTGAACTAAAAACCTTCTGATTCCTTTATAACAGACCTGTGAGGCTGTCCGAGAATGCCCTTTTTCCCAAAATCTGCGTTATGCTCAAAAAATTATCCTCGAAATATCAATTAGATGTCTGCGGTAATTTTTTGAGCAAGCCTTGATTTTGAAAAAAATTGCTATTCCCGGACAGCCTCATAGAAAATCATAAATTGAATAAAAATGCGAAATGCCCTGTTATCCAGGTTTTTCGGTCATTACACAATGAATTATTGGACAGATACAAGCAGAAAGATTGATTAAAAACATATTGTTTTTACCGTGCATTGGGATTTTTTCGACCTGTGCGATTAGCCGTCAGTGATTAGCATTGATATGCAGGATGTAACATATAGAGAATTTCAGGGTGCAATACAAAAAAGTAAATGTTATCTTTACGGGTTAAGGGCGGATTGAGGCTTAATATCCGGGTAACGCCTGGCAATTGATTCCAATACATCCAGACAGGAGATAAAGGCATCGATTACCTCCGGGTCAAAACGGCTTCCAGAACATCGTTGCATCTCTTCAATTGAGCGCTCTTTTGTCCATGATTCCTTATAATACCTGTGTGTAGAGAGCGCATCAAAGACATCAGCGACTGATACGATTCTCCCTGCTATCGGAATTTCTTCTCTTTTTTTTGGCAAGGGTTTTCCTCCCGGCCCTTCAAAACCGCGCACCGGTTTCCCTGTTACAGGGTTTATATGACCCGGATACCCTGTCCCATCCCATCTTTCATGATGATTCAGTGCTACCAGGATGGCCATCTCGTCAAATTTTGACTGAACGTTTTTGAAGAGTCTTGCTCCCTGGTATGTATGGCTTTTCATCTCTTCAAATTCATCTTCTGTAAGGGGACCGTTTTTTTTGAGGATAAGATCGCTTACTGCTATCTTGCCCACGTCATGGAGCATGGCGGCCATCCTCAGAATGTCTTTCTGTCTTTCAATCCGCTTGGCTGGAACCTCTTTTTTACGTGCCCACGCCTCGTAGATTTCAATTGAATAAGATGCTACCCTGTTTGCGTGAGCACCTGTTTCAAGCGGATCGCGCAGCTCTGCCATGCTGATCATCCGCATAATGATATTCCGGGTTATCTGTGCCCGTTCAATGGCCAGCGCTGCACTTTTTGCAAAAAGGTTAATCAGTCGTTCATCATATTGAAAAAAGGGAATGATGTTGTTTTCCGGTCCCTTTGCATTTAATATCTGCATTACGCCAATTACGTCACCTCGCTGGTTTGTCATGGGCACAGTGAGTGTGGAACAGGTCTTGTAATCGGAAAGGCTGTCAAAATGGGAGTCAAAGGCATAAGGTTCCGACCCGCTCATTTTGTAAACGTCAGGTATGTTCAGCGCCTTATTGTTGCCGGCAACGTAGCCGGCAATTGATTTGTTGTTAATCGGTATCAAAAAGGTATTGTAAATAAGTTTTTTATTCTGTCCAAGCCTCCTTTGCAGTGTATCGTTTTGTGTGTAGCTGAATTTCAGGTTATTACCATGCCTCAGGTATATTGAACCTGCATCAGCATTAAAAAATTTACGTGAATGGGTCAGGATTCTTTCAAGGAGGATATCCACGTCCTGGACTTCATTGATATCCAGGCTGAACTGAGTGAGAAGTTCAATTTTTTGTTTTTCGTTGAACGTTGCCATAGATCATCCATTATTTAATGTGTAACCGTTCAAAGGTTCAGGTGTTCATTTATATCCCCGGTCTGTATTCAGGATAGCCTATACCATCTTTGGCATATCTAATCCGGAATTTGGAGCCAAATCGGCAATTAGGGACGAGGACGAAATAACATCCCCGGGCAAAGATGGCCTGAAGCTGTGATGCATAGTTGGGGAAGTTAATTTGTTCTCGTTCCTTACTTGTGAAAATGAGCATTTGTAATGAAGACCTTGAGTCTTCAATCTCTTCCTTGTCCTTAACCCTGAACCTGTGAACTTCTTTCGTGGTTTACTGAAGAATAAGCAAAATTCATACCGCAAAAAACAAAAATAAACAAGTGTCAGGTAAAGTATCATGATTCTTTATCTATAACGGCGCATGAATGAAAACCTGTGAGGCTGTCCGAGAGTGCCCTTTTCCCCAAATTTTGCGTTATGCTCAAAAAATTATCCTCGGAGGTAAGCGAGCTTGCGAGCTCCGATATCAAATATATGCCTGCGTTAATTTTTTGAGCAAGCCTTGATTTTGAAGTAACCTTTTACTGAACGTTGAAAACAGAAATTAGAAACTGGAAATCCTGCCCAATGTATCCGGCAATATGTCGCAGGGGCGAATCCTGTATTCGTCCTTGAAACGTGCGAATAATTAAATGGGTAAATAAGCAAAGGGCGAACACAAGGTTCGCCCCTGCGCTCGCACAAAATCAATATATACCTAAAACCTGCATAAACTATTTTCAAAAAGAAAATTATGCTTTTAATATCAACGAATTACAGAAATGTTGTGCTTGTATAACAC
>JAGGXA010000086.1 GCA_021163285.1 Deltaproteobacteria bacterium
GGTGTTGGCAAGGACTTGAAGTATCGTTATTACGTCTGCGCCCTTGCCGCCTTGCACCTGCCTGCAGCAGGCAGGTCTTCGGCAAACTCGACGCTTGCAGGATTTAGGTAACATTAAACAGCTACAGGATAGGGAGTTTTTATCATGTTCCGTGCATTATGGATAGCAGCGTCAGGGATGCAGGCCCAGAAATTAAATATTGATGTCATTTCAAATAACCTCGCCAATGTAAATACAAACGGCTTCAAGAGGAGCCGCGCTGATTTCCAGGACCTTTTATATGAGACTCTCAAACCCGCAGGTGTTGCTTCATCGGCAGGGACTCAATCACCGACAGGAATCCAGTTAGGGCAGGGAACCAGGCCTGTTGCCACCCAAAAGATATTCCTTCAGGGAAGTTATCAACAGACTCAAAGTGAACTGGATACAGCCATTGAAGGTGACGGTTTCTTCCAGGTATTGCAACCCAATGGAGATGTGGCATATACCAGGGCAGGGTCATTCAAGATAGATAGCGATGGAAGAATTGTTACCTCTGATGGATTTGTAATGGAGCCTGAAATTTCCATTCCGTCAGACAGCACTTCAATATCCATAGGAACTGACGGCACGGTTTCCGTATTACAGGCAGGAGAAACCGAACCGAGTGAGATCGGAACTATCCAGCTTGCCAAGTTTATCAATCCGGCAGGTTTGCACAGCATCGGGAGGAACCTCTATCTTTCATCGGCAGCTTCCGGAGATGCTATTACAGGCACCGGAGGTGAGAATGGTTTTGGCACAATAACACAGGGCTATTTAGAGATGTCCAACGTTAGTGTAGTTGATGAAATGGTTAATATGATAACGGCACAAAGGGCCTATGAGATCAATAGCAAGGTTATCCAGGCATCAGATGAAATGCTGCAGATGACAAACAATATCAAAAGATAAAATGTAAACCTCGAACAGTTATCAAAAGGTAATAATGAAACCTTTGAAATTATTTTCAGCGCTTATTTTCTTAATGCCGCTCTTCTTTTTCCTTTCGGGCATGCCTGACTGTTTATCTGCTTCAGGCATGACAACTATCAGGACCTTAAAAAAAACAGAGATAAATAACAGCGACATCCTCCTGGGTGATATTGCTGAAATAACCGGTGAAGACAGAGCGCTGATTAAAAAACTGCGGCCAATTGTTATTGGAAAAGCTCCACTGCCCGGAAAGTCGAGGTATATTAACAAGGATTATCTGATTATCCGTTTAAAACAGAAGAAGATTGACCTTTCTCATATCAGGCTGCATGTGCCTCAAAAGATTGAGGTAATAAGAGGTTTTGTTGAAATTCCAGGGGAGGATATTGAAAAACTTGTTCTGAATTATATTTATAAGAGAAGTCCATGGGAAAGAAACAAGATCAAAGTCAAGAGTATTCAACCCGGAAAACAGGTAGTTCTGCCGAAAGGGAAAATTGGTTACAGGATTAAGGCTCCCAAAAACATGGCCCTTTTGGGAAAAATTCCTCTATCTATCATTTTTGATGTAAACGGCTCTTTTAAAAAGAAGTTATGGGTTACAGCCGACATAGAGGTAACAACGGAAATAATCGTAACAAAAAGGCGTATTAAGAGATATAAAGAAATCACAGAGGATGATATACAATCAAAAAAAATGAATCTCGCAGTATTACCGTCCAATATTATAACAAATCCTGAGCTTGTTCTTGGAAAAAGAGCAAAAAGAACAATTAATGCCAATGTTGCTTTAAGGACTGATCTCATTGAACTCCCCCCATTAGTCAGGCGTGGTGATATAGTATCGATTATAGCTGAATCGGATGGTTTAAGGGTTACCGCGATGGGAGTAGTTAAAGAAAGAGGCTGCAAAGGAGCTATGGTCAGAGTTGTTAATCTTGGTTCAAACAAAAGGATATATGCCCGCGTTATCGATTCAAATACGGTTAAGGTTGATTTTTAAGGTTTGGAGATACAGATGTTTAATAAATCAAAATGTTCATTAAATTTGTTATGTTACAGTCTTGCCCTTTTCTCTGTTATAATCAATCTAACCGGTTGTGCAAGCGGCCTTAAAAAATCGGAAGCAGTTAGGGGAGACATGATCAATGATGTGACGGAAGAGCGTCAAATAAAATATGAGGGGTCTCTCTGGCAGGATTCCGGACCATTAACCGATCTATTTAGTAATCCAAAGGCCGGAAAGATTGGAGATATTCTGACTGTCACTGTAATTGAATCATCGAGCGCAATAAATAATGCTGACACGAAAACAGGCAGGAAATCCTCTGTGACAGCACGCCTCGAAAATCTTCTTGGAATGGAAGGGCGCTACCCCACAACAGCACATCCGTATTTCAACCCCTTTTCCAGCATAAAGGGTGGTATGGAGAGTGATTTCAATGGTTCGGGGACAACCAAAAGGAGCGGTAAATTAGACGCATCTTTAACCGTTACAGTAAAGGATGTCCTGCCGAACGGCAACCTGAAGATCCTGGGATCACGGGAAATAACCGTTAATAACGAAAAACAGTTCATTACCTTGTCCGGTATAGTCCGGCCCAGGGACATATCACCTGATAATGTGATCCTTTCCACCTATATTTCTGACGCAAAGATAGAATATAGCGGGTCAGGAATCATCAATGAAAGACAACGGCCAGGCTGGGCAGCGAGGATACTGAATGTCATCTGGCCCTTTTAAGATATTCGGAAATGCGAATTCTTAGGGACGAGGATGAAATAACATCCCTGTTTCTCAGTTTTAACGGACTTAAAGGTTCAAGGGTTCAAAGTTATTGAACGGTTATTAATGGAACAAATAGTTTATGAGCAGGAATACCTTTATTAAATTAGTGTCAGGATTATATCTTGTCCTGTTTATCCTGACTAATCATGCCTATGCGGTTCGCATAAAAGATATTGCAAATATCACAGGCGTACGCCAAAATCAATTGATTGGCTATGGATTGGTCGTAGGACTGGATGGAACAGGAGATGATGGTAAAAAATCAATGTTTACTCGCCAATCCATGGCAAGCATGTTGGAAAAAATGGGAATTACACTCAGGGCAGGAGATATTGATGTCGACAATGTTGCCGCTGTGATGGTTACTGCAAATCTGCCTCCATTTGCAAAGGCCGGAAGCAGGATAGATGTTACAGTCAGTTCGATAGGCGACGCAGACAGTCTACAGGGCGGGATATTGCTTTTTACTCCATTAAAGGCCGCGGACGGTCAGATTTATGCGGTTGCTCAAGGTCCTGTAAGCATAGGAGGGTTTTCGGCAGGGGGATCCGGAGGGAAAGTACAGAAAAATTTCCCCACGGTGGGAAGGGTTATAAGCGGCGCCTTGATTGAGAGGGAGATATTATCCGATTTTGCTCAAAAAAAGAGCTTTTTCCTGGCCCTGCACGATCCTGATTTCACAACCGCATCACGCGTGGCAAATACAATCAACTCAGCATTGAATAATCACATAGCTCACACTTCTAACTCCGGCACAATAAAAATAAATGTTCCTGATGAGTACACGGGTAATATTGTTGAATTAATTACCCTGGTTGAAGGCCTTGGCGTCACCCCGGATACTTCCTCAAAAATAGTGCTTAACGAACGAACAGGCACAGTCGTCATGGGTGAAAACGTAAGGATTTCAACTATTGCCATTGCCCATGGAAACTTAAGCATAGAAGTCAAAGAACAACCTGACGTTTCGCAGCCCTTACCATTCTCAAAAGGTCAGACTGTGGTAACACCTGCAACAGACATATCAGTAACAGAGGAAAAGAATGCCCTGTTTTTAGTGAAATCGGGTGTGAGCATTGGAAAACTTGTCAGGGCATTAAATGCAGTCGGGGTATCTCCCCGCGATTTAATTACCATTTTCCAGGCCATCAAAGCGGCGGGTGCTTTGCAGGCGAAATTGGAGATAATATAATGACAAATCAGGTTTCTGTTCCAAATATCCCATGGCAGACCATGTATTTAACCAATAAAATAACAGGTACCAAAGATTCTCTAAAGTCCTCCGCCCTGCCCTCTTCCGGTAAAAACAAGGCCGGACTTAAAGAATCATGCACTGAGATGGAGTCTCTTTTTATTTATTATTTGATCAAAGAAATGCGGTCAACTATTCCCAAATCCGGATTTATGAGCGGGGGCATGGCTGAGGAAGTATATACATCCATGTTTGATGTCCAACTGGCAAAAGAATTATCATTAAAAGATGAACTTGGACTCTCCTCCATGCTTTTTAAATCTATTGAGAAGGAAAACGAACATAAAGGGAATGAAAAAGAGCAAAATTCACAGGTTACTGTTTCATAACAATTCGACTTTTTTTAATATTACGAGAAAATAGCGAGCTGTTTTTACCCTGGCACTAAAGTTTTATCTGTTTTTCCCGATATAAGTATATAGAAACAATGTCTATATTCAGCCACCGATTCACACAGATGAACACAGAAAGGTTTATTTAGCGCCCATCCATAAATGGCTATTTCGGAGTCTCGCGGGCTCGCTTACCTGCCCGGTATCTGCGTTGCGCTAAAATTTTAATCCTCGAAATACTCAATGTATTCCTGTACTTAAAATTTTAGAGTGCCTTGATCCCGAACAAACTATCCTGTTTATGGATGGACACTATTTAGTTTTCGTTCAGGCGCTATATACCTTGCTGCTTGCATAAAATAAATTAGAATACCAGAACAATTCCTCCAGGAGGTTTGACTAATGAAGATAGAAGGGGAAAACACATACATCAAACTTGATGCATATCTCAATAATGTCAAAGATAAACAAACAACAGACACTTCGGTTAGAACAGTTCATACGGAAACAGTTAAAGAGGACAAGGTTGTATTATCTCCTGAAGTAAGAGAGTTTCAAAGGGCAAAGAAACTCATCGGTTCCATTCCGGATGTCCGGGATGAAAAGGTGGCTATGGTAAAAAAAGAGATCGAGGCGGGAACTTACCAAATTGACGGAAAAAAGATAGCCCATAAGATGATAAAAGAATCTCTTCTTAATGAACTTGCTTAGCGCTATGCATATCTTGTTGAAAAAACTCCTTATTCTACTCGAAGAAGAAACAAGACTTTACAGCTTGTTACTTCACTTGCTCAAGCAAGAAAAAAAGGCTGTAGTTAATTCAAATATTAACGAATTGAACAGGGTTACCGAAGAAAAAGAGACTCTGCTTCCTGAAATTCGTATATTTGAAGAAGACAGGATAAGAATCCAGGCAAAATTTTCAGAAAAACTTGGGTATTCCGAACAAGATCGAACTTTAACGCAATTATCCCAAATGGTGGAGGAGCCTTTTTCTACCCGGTTAAAGGCCTTATGTTCAAATCTTTTATCTCTAACACAAAGTATAAGGGAAATTAACATAAGCAATAAAGCCCTGCTTGTTCATTCCCTTGAACTTACAAGAAGTTCATTGACTATTTTAAATAACTCAATATTCCCCAATACATATTACCGGAACGGGAAGATGCAAAAAGGTTTTCAAAACGGAAAGCTCGTTTCAAGCAGCATTTGAACCTCTGTTCAGTTTCTCACCGACCTTTGTAACAGGATAACGGATATACCTGCATAATTTACTTTTGGCCTGTTAAAAGAAAAGAGGGATAATAATCGGCATACTGCCGCTGATTTAAGAGGCTATAAGCCTCTTCTGCAATTTACAATTTTTAGTTCCAATAAAAGTGTCAACTACTTTTACCTCAAAATGAAGGATACCTGATAATCTTCGGCTAAAAATCAACTCGAAGAGGTAATACATCATAATGAATATCTATGGATTATTAAATTTGGGAAGAGGCGCTCTTTTGACCCAGCAGGAGGCAATAAATACCACGTCACATAATATTGCCAATGTAAACACCCCTGGTTATACAAGACAGAGACTGAATATGGGTACGAATACACCCCTTTCATTCTGGTCAGGCCAGGTTGGAACCGGTGTTTCAGGGACAGGAGTCGAAAGGATTTACGACCGTTTTCTTGGGTTTCAGATCAATGATGAAAATCAGAATTTAGGGAAATGGGAAGCAGAAAAAAACACACTTGAAAGAGTTGAAATGATCTTTGATGAATCAACAGGTTATGGTCTGAATCAGGGATTGAGTGAATTCTGGAATGGCTGGCAGGATCTTGTAAATAATCCTTCCGGTCTGACAGAACGGACGTCCCTTTTATCCAAAAGCGAGTCACTTGCATTAACATTTAATCAGACCATGTCTGACCTGGAAAAAATTAGAACTGACTTGGATAAAAATATCGAAGGCACAGTGGATGAAATCAATCAGATTACCGAACAAATTGCTGATCTGAATCAAAAAATTGCCGAGGCCGAAACGGGTGGTCAGGAAGCTAATGATTACAGAGATAATCGTGATTCATTATTAAAAGACCTGTCGTCGAAAATTGATATTAACAGCTTTGAAGGAAGCGATGGAAAGATAACTGTTCTATCTGCTAACGGAAGACTCCTTGTTCAAAACGATCATTCCCGTAACCTCTCTACCCAGGATAATGCATTATCCGGGCATAAGGATATAGTATGGCTCGACAGTGAGGATAATCCCGCTGATATTGCCAGTGATATAAACGGTGGAAAACTTAAGGGATGGCTTGAAGTGAGGGATAACATTATTCCTGAGTATATGAACAGGCTCGATTCACTTGCCGGAAGCATAATAGAGAAGGTTAATGATCTGCATCAAAGCGGCTATGCCATGACAACCGATCCCTTAACAGGCGATCCATATACTGGCGTTCCCTTTTTTTCAGGTACCGATGCCTCCGATATAGCTGTAAATTCAGATATTATAGATGATGTCAATATGATTGCTGCGGCCGAAACAGTTGGGGGAGTGCCGGGAGATAACGGGATGGCAATACAGATTTCTAATCTTCAAAATGCTCTTACAATGAATGGTGATAACGCAACGTTTGACAATTACTATAATTCACTTGTCAGCGATGTAGGAACAGACGTCCGGGGCGCTGCCATTAATTATGACCATCAATCCTCTGTCGTTACCCATCTTGATAATTACAGGGAATCCGTTTCAGGTGTTTCTCTTGATGAGGAAATGGTAAATTTGATTAAATTCCAACATGCCTATGAAGCTGCAGCCAAGATTATCAGCACAGCCGATGAATTATTGCAGACCATCATTAACATGACATAGATAGCGCTTAAACGAAAAACGCGTTCAGGCACAATTTTGAATGTTTATTTTTAAATATTGAATCGAGTAAGTGAACAATTTCAATATGTTCAGACCTTGGAAATCATAGATTGAATAAAAATGCGAAAAGCTCTGTTATTCAGGTCGTTCGGCCATTACACAATGATTTATTGGACAGACACAAGCAAAATGATTGATTAAAAACGGATTGTTTTCACCGTGCATTGGGATTTTTTCTGAAGGGCAGACACAGGGGCCTGCCCCTACTCAGGGGCAACCCCCTGTGTCTGCCCATTAGAAAAATATTACCGATTGAAATTGGTTCGTCACCTGTTCAAAAGAAAAGTGTCCAAAAAATTACGCTTAATCTGATATTAATAATTCCAATCATAGGAACGAACTTACGGGAATTTCAGACATATAAGCGTTTATTCGAGGTTTCAAATGCGTGTAACTAATCAAATGATCAAAGGAAGTGTAACAAGAGACATAATGCAAAACACCGAACGTCTCTTTCAAATGCAGAATATTGTTTCCACCGGGAAACGGATTAACAGGCCTTCAGATGACCCTGTCGGAATGAGTAATGTGCTCGATTACCGCAAGACACTTTCATCCATCAATCAATATGAAAGCAACATTGCTCATGGGGAAATGTGGATTGAAGTTACCGAATCAAGCCTGGAGACAATCAATGATTTATTAGAAACAGCAAAGAATATTGCGATAGACTATTCATCCGAAACAATAGAACTGGATACAAGGGAAGAGGCCGCTGCTACAATAAAGCAGATATATGATCAGGTATTAGACCTGGCAAACAGTACACTCGGAGACAGCTATATTTTTGCCGGTCACAGAACCGATACTCCGCCCTTTTCCCGGGATGATGATTATCATGCAGCTTATTCCGGCGATAATGGCGATATTAAAATTGTAGCTGGAGAAGATGTAGACATAAAGATTAATGCTACAGGTGAGGATCTTTTTGTAACTGGAGTTAATGTCTTTGATGCCTTAAGATATCTAAAAGATGCACTGGAGGCCCCGATTTTTGATGCTTCCGCTGTTTCTGCTCAGATAGAGCCTCTTATTGATGCCTGCGATCAGATTCAAAGGGGCAGGACTGAAAATGCAGGAACCTTTACCAGGCTGGAAACCACGAAAAATCAACTGGCAGGATTTAAATTGAACGTTGAGGACATGCTTTATAACACGGAAAATGCCGATATGACCAGGACAATTATGGAGTTACAAAGTCAGGAAACAGCATATCAAGCTTCCATTGCCACCGGCGCAAGGATTATACAACCAAGCCTCCTTGATTATCTCAAGTAATGTTTATCCGTAAAGGACGAAGACGAAATAACATCCCCAGGCAGGCGCACAGATTTAGGTCAGGTTTGTTCGATCTAAAAGTACAAAAGTTGCAGGAATAATGAACTATTTCAAGATTTTTGTACTTTTAGATCGGGCAAAGATGGCCTGAAGCTGTGACGCGCATAGTTGAGGAAATTAATTTGTTCTCGTTCCTAACCACTCACCAATTTATCCCGTTAGAGCGCGGATATCAGGAATTAACGAGGTCCGCACCTGGTCAGAACATGAAAAAAAAAGCTGCATCAATTACAATCCTTATATGTTTGTGCCTCCATCACTTAAGTATCTCCGGACTATGTCTGGACGGCAATGAGTTGGTAAAGCTGAAAAAAAGCGGCATTAGTGACAAAGTCATTCAGTCAATAGTAAAAGAAAGGACAATTGAGACTTGTGCCTTCACGGTTCGTGAAATCATTGATCTGAAACAAGCCGGTTTGAGCAACAAGACACTTATGATGTTGCTTAGGGAAAGCTCCTTTTTAAAAGACAGGAAACCGGTAGTCTATGGAAAGGAACTGAGATCAATAAAACTTACAACCGCAAGAGATATTATCGAGCTGAAAGATGCCGGGATAAGTAATGAAATCATACAGGCAATTATTATTTACGGCTCAAGAAACGTTGATGATAAAGATAGAGAAAATGCCTGGGAAATGCTTAAGAATATGGGGATAATATTGGATATGCGGTAACCCTTTACGGGTTCGGGGGTCAAAGATAGATGGTAATAACTCAGGCAGACAGGCCGAAAGTAAAAGGTTAAAGGCATAACATGGGATGCGCAGTCATGCCGACCTTTGCAAAAGCGCTTGCCCCAACTTACTGGACAGATACAGGATTATCCATACGTAATATTACTGAAAGAGAACAATAAAAAGCTAACCCTGAACCTGTGAACGGTTGCCGATTTAGCTGGATTTTGGGATGATAGACTGTCATAAATGCATACATTATTATGTTACGTGGGAAAAGAGATTGTCTCATGGCTGCAGAGCAATGGGTTTCAAGAGCAGAATACTTCCGAACCTAGCAGTTAAAAATTGCACCAACGGGAAGGATTGTCTGTTATTCAAGGAGAAGACACAAAAAAGAAATAGAATGTAATATTAGCCTGGCTCATCGCTACGACATTGCCGAAATCATTTTCGATATGCATTCCCACGCAGAACGTGGGGTTGCACACCCTGTATTTAAGTCTCCAGCCCAGCCCTTTCAAGGTGGTAACTTGTTGATATTGCAGCTCAAATAAATTGAATCTAATTTTTTTGCAAGGTATTTTTAATGGTTCTGCTGTTTCTGTGTAAAACAGTATTGTTCCCTTCACAAAAAACCAAAAAAGTCGTTGATCATATTACGTTATCATGTGTTGTCAATACACAAGCACGCAAAAATCGTGATAAATATGCTTTAAATCCAATGTATTACAAGCCCACCTTGAAAGGGCTGGTCTCCAGCCTTTAGCCTTCAGTCTGTAATAGCGCCTTGAACAAACTGAAACGTCCTGCAGCCGGCTCTTATGAATGATTAACTGAACTCTTAATAAAACCGATTATTTCTTCATTAGTAGAACTTTGAGTGAAGATCTCCGCCACTCCAATTTCTTTCAATTTGGGAATATCTTCATCAGGAATTACCCCGCCTATAATAAGGGGCTTGTCCCCAATATTATTTTCTTTCATTTTTGAGATCATCTGGGTGGCTACCTTTAAATGCGCACCGGACAAGATACTCAATCCAATTACATCTACATCTTCCTGTATAGCTGTATTGATACATTGCAAAACCTTTCTGCGCAGGCCGGTATAAATAACTTCCATCCCGGCATCCCTTAACATGTTGGTAACAAGCAGGGCACCCTTGTCATGTCCGTCAAGCCCGACTTTTGCCATTAAAATTCTGATTTTTTTTTCTTCTGACATGTTTTATTTACTCCCGATTTACCTTTTGCTGAGAATATTGGTTTATTTAGCGCCCGAACGAAAACCTGAAATATGGTTTTTTAATTTTGTTTAAATATTTTCAACTAGGAGGCTGTCCGAAAATAGCAATTTTTTTCAAAATCAAGGCTTGCTCAAAAAATTACCGCAGACATGTAGTTTATATTTCGAGGATAATTTTTTGAGCATAACGCAGAGTTTGGAAAAAAGGGCATTCCCGGACAGCCTCCTATGGA
>JAGGXA010000194.1 GCA_021163285.1 Deltaproteobacteria bacterium
CTTAAGGAGCGCCGATTTTACCGAATCTGCGGTGTTGGCAAGGACTTGAAGTATCGTAGTACGTCTGCGCCCTTGCCGCCTTGCACCTGCCTGCAGCAGGCAGGTGCAAGGCAAACTCGACGCTTGCAGGATTTAGGTATTATATATACTACTCCTCTTTTTCCTCTTCAGACTTTACGACAATCTTTAATATTCCTGTTACTTCGGGATATATTTTGATCTTTGCCTCAAATTCTCCAACTGTTTTTATGGCATTTTCAATGATAATCTTTTTGCGATCTATGACGATTCCCTTCTTTTCGAGATAGGTTGCAATGTCCATGCTGGTAACTGAACCATACAGCTTGCCCTCTTCACCTGACTTATGTGAAAAAGTAATTACCATCTCCTCTAATTCCTGCTTCAGCTTTTCAGCTCTGTCCCTTGCTTTTAGTCTTCTGACGTCAATCTTTTTCTTTTGCATTTCAAGGGCTTTTATGTTTTGCTTGCTTGCCATAAGAGCAAAACCTCTTGGAATCAGGAAATTCCGCGCATAACCTTTTGCTACGTCCACAATACTTCCTTCAAGGCCCAAGTTATCAATATCTTGTCGTAAAATTATTTCCATGAACACTTCCTCCGTCTAAAACTCAGTTATCCATTTTGCTGTGAATTTTCCTGAAATCAATCCATTGATCAAAAAGTCCGAAAGCTGCCGAGGTAATCAAAAAAAGTTGTTGAATTATTATCAAAAAAAAGACACTTGCCCTGAACCATGAAGGAGCATGATATTTATTTAAGAAAAATAAAATGATAGCCAACCCGTGGAAAAAATAGACGGTCATCATGATAATCAGGGCATTAAGTGCGAATAATTTTATACTTCCTGATGAGATAAAGTAAGTAAAACCTGATAGAATTACTCCCCAAACCAGGATATCCGGTGCCTTCCAGTGATCCATAGGGCCGAAATCAGGGTAATCAAGCTTTTTCATTCTAAATAAAGGTTTGGCCAGAACCATATTGAACCAGACAATGAAGCCGGTGCCGACAACCATCAGAGATGGATAAATATTTAAGACAGTATTTATAAAGACCTTTCCGTATGCATCAAGTTCAGCTATTTTTTCCTCCGGTACACTCATATCTTTATAGAGCATAATGACAGCTTTTACCTGAGAATCCAGGTGTACACGCATCATTTCACGGAGACTTATATGTTTTGAAGACGCGAAATAAAAGAAAAAGCCGAATCCCAAAAAAAGAATACAAAGCGTTGCAAAAAACAAGGTTTGGCTAAAGCTGAACTTTCTGAAAAAGAGCCATGATAACATGAGGCCTAAAAGGCCAAACTCTACTGCAAACAGAGTAATTTGCGGATATCCCGCAAGAAAGGCGAGCAAAGTTAAGATCAGTGTGGACAAAAAAGTGATCTTTACCCCATTGGAAAAGCCCAGCTTTGTTGAATAATAAAGATAAGGCAAAGGAGTGAGCATGCTGACAAAAGGACCGGCAAAGGGAAGCCACGCCGTGGCTATGAGAAAAAAAGCGGCCAATCCCGCGCACATAAGCACGTCTGAAATTTTCATGAGAACTCTTAAGTTATGTCCAACCGGAAATGAAGGATGAGGAACGGGGACAAAATAACCACCACAGCTTCATATTATCTTTGCCCGATCTGTAATTACAAAAATATCAAAATAGGGCATCCTTCATTTTTGCTTTACACTTGGCAGAAAAGTGGCAGCGGCATCCTGCCCCTGATTTAAGAGGCTATAAGCCTCTTCTGCAATTTACAATTTTTAGTTCCAATAAAAGTGTCAACTACTTTTACCTCAAAATGAAGGATGCCCAAAATAGCTCACTTTTCCATCAACTTTTGTGATATCAGATCGAGCAAAGATGACCCAAATCCATGAGCGAGCCCTTACTCTATGAAGTTATTTCATCCACGTTCCCGGGCTTTTAAACAAAGATTCGGCGTAAGCGCTTACCAGCGCCCCGGATGTGCTTGATTAGCGCCAAAGTATGTCATTTGCCCTGAGCGAGTGCAGATGTGGCGCTGGATTATCGAATTACTGTTGTTGTGAAGGGTAATAAAGCTATATTCCTGGCCCTTTTTATGGCCACGGTTAATTCACGCTGGTGTTTGGCGCAGTTGCCGGATATTCTGCATGGAACGATCTTTCCCCGTTCAGTAATAAAATATCTGAGGGTTCTGGGGTCTTTATAATCAATAACAAGACTGCTATCCGCACAAAACCTGCATATTTTTCGTCTATGATAAGTCCTTTTATATTTACTGGTGGTTTTTTGATATGCCATTTTTATCCTCTTGAATCTTTTCTGTTGCAGCCGTTTTCCAAGACGCAGAGTCGGTTTCCATCCCTTTTTCTACATTTTTTTCAGTTTTATCTGTTATAATTTTTAATGCCTCAGGATCAACGTTATCTTTTAGCTTAATAGTCTGGTGTTTAATGACCCTGTCATCTAAATTGAAACCCCTGTTTATTAAATTTATAATATCATTGGCGCCACAGAATTGCAATAGTACATAACTGCCCTTATCAAACTTTTTCACTCGAAAGGCCATGGTTTTCTTGCCCCATTCATCAACTTTTATTATCACGCCTTTATTATTTTCAACAAGATTATTAAACTTGCCAACTACCTCTTTATACTCTTCATCTGATAAATTAGGGTTGATTATATACAGACTTTCATAGTATCTCATAAACTGTTTCTCCTTTAGGCCTTTCTCCTGTTGCAGGAATTTATTCTGGTCCCTTAATAAACATCAGCAACTGTCATAAGAGACAAGGAGTAATATAAAAAAAAGGCAGTTTCAACTAATCGATTTTGTTCATAATCAATCAAGAAGTATGTGAGTGTAATTCTCACGGCAGGAATACAAACAAAATGGTCTTTTGACTCTGCACCATACAATTGAAAATTTTTCTGAATAACACCATTAAATGATAATGTCAAGTTATTTCAGTCATGAACGAATCGTCCCGCTCACAGGGTTTGTGAAATTATCATTTTAAAAGGTCATCAATTTCTTTGATGTTTAACCCTTCTATCCGAACAGATTTTAGTCTTGATTTTGTGCCTGAAATAATTTCAATGTTCTTCTTAGGCAGCCCCAATCTCTTGGCCAGGAACTCTTTAAGGGCTTTATTGGCTTTTCCTTCAAAAGGAGGAGCTGTTAATTTGATTTTAATAACCCCCTCTTCATTGCCGACTATCATGTTCCTTGAAGACCTGGGTAATACCTTGACTTGAATAACAATCATGTCGCAGGACTTATTTTTTCCGGAGGCGAGTCTTTTTTTTTGCTCACGTTAAAAACTACTCATTCAGGAACGGAGACGAAAACCTGAAATATGCCTTCTCCATCTTAGGGTTCGCGCAACTATAACTTTACAGGATTGGCACTGTCTATTATTCCTTAGGAACGGGGACAAATTAACTTTCCCAACTATGCGTCACAGTTTCAGGCCATCTTTGCCCGATCTAAAAGTACAAAAATATTGAAATAGCTTACTATTCCTGCAACTTTTGTGCTTTTAGATCGAACAAGCCTGACCTAAGTCTGTGCGCCTGCTTGGGGGTGTTATTTCGTCCTCGTCCCTTATTGGAGCTGAGTTGCAAATTGCAACAGACTCTCTACAAGAAAAGTCTGTAAAAATATGATTGCCAGGATCACAATAAACGGGGAAAAATCGATGCCTCCCAGGTTTAATGGAAGCCTGCGTCTTACCTGATAAAGCAACGGCTCCGTTACGGATGTGAGGAACCTGACAATCGGATTATATGGATCAGGATTTACCCAGGAAATTACTGCCCGCGCGACAATAATCCACATATAGAAGCTTAATCCTATATCAACTACCGTGGCTACGGCTTTAAGAAAGTTGCCAAAAACAAACATAATCAGTTATATCTCTCCCTTAGGGTTTGCGCATCAATAACTCTTTACAGGATTGGCACTCAGATTCAGATTAGGTTCTGCAGATTTTAAAGAGCAAAAACGCGCAGTAATAGAGGGCTATTTCAAGGTTTTTGCTCTTTAAAATTAAAATCTCCCGAAAATGACCTGAAGATGAGATGCCAAAACTTTAAGTTATTCTTGCACGAGCCCTTAATCGGAAACCGGTTTTATCTCTAAAGCGGTAAGAATTCCATGACACCTGCATGAAGTGCCAAGGAGGCATCGTCCCTTTTTATAGCTTGTCAGCTCATGTTCAGCCCTTGTCAAATCAGCAACCCTGTATCCGCCTAACCCGGGCGCAAGCTGATGGCTTCTGATGACATGCACCTTGAAGCCGGACGGTTTTAAGCTACCCAGGATGTTATACAAGGGGTTGTCACGTCTTTCTCCTGTAACCGAACAAAATTCAGGCTCCGGACAATCATCCGGGCAGATGAAATCTGCATAACTGACAAGAAGCGATCCTTCACTTCCCGGCCAGGTATAGGGCAAAAGGGGTTTTATCTCTTCAAAAATTTTCGCATTCTCGATCTTTCTGATCTCATAAGTCCCTTTCAAATATCCTTTGAGCCATTCATAGGCAAGATGAACAGGAACCGCGGGGACAATAATATTGCCGGCGTTGAAGATTGAATAGTTCTTAACTAAAAAAGGAATTGCGTCACAGGATATCTTTTTGACTGGAATTCCATCCAGCATGGAAAGAGAATCCTTATCCAAATCCACAATAAATATTGAAGAATCCGTCTTTTGGCTGAGTATCCGGGCGGCCCTGGCTCCAAAATGACCTGCCCCTATGATAAAAACATCATCTTCCGTGATCGGCTCTTTGATCAAGCTTAAAGAATTCACTATCCGATAACCTCATAAAATGGTTCATCCAGCAGCTTACAAAACAGACAACCGTTCGCCAGGGGTACGAACCTGCTGGAACAGGAAGAGTGACAATAGCCATTCCTATGTCATTTGCCCTGAACGCATGCAGATCGGGCACTGATGAACACTTAGCAAAACAGGTAACCGTTCACGGAAGGTTGAAATCAGAAAAACGGGCATCCTTTAAACCTGATTTACGCTTTGTAGATGTCGTTTTTCGTCTGGTTCCCATTCTCCAGCGTAAAAACCCGTATGGTATGCGTTCCCACGCTGGAGCGCGGGAACGGGAAACGTTCAAACTGTAAACTATTTTTTGAACTTATTGAAGAATACCCGGGAATCCATAAGTTATTACCCTGAATATTGAGCTATTAACCTTCTACCTTCAACCATCTATCTTACTACCTTCAACCTTTAAACCCGTGAATACTTACCAAAATAGTATATGTCAGAGCAGGCTATAAGCCGGGTTCTGTTTCCCGGAGCAGTCACCTGCTTCCGGGACGATGACCATTCATCTAGCCTCGATGTTACCATCGAGATCAAGCGACCTACCCGGGGATTCGGGCGGATAACCCTTGACATCCCCCTATTTGGTCTTGCTCCAGGTGGGGTTTACCTAGCTCCTGCCGTCACCGGCAGGACTGGTGAGCTCTTACCTCACCGTTTCACCCTTACCCCGTAGTATTATTATAATACCCGGGGCGGTCTGCTTTCTGTTGCACTTGCCTTTCCGTGTTACCGGGACTGGGAGTTACCCAGCACCCTATCCTGCGGAGCCCGGACTTTCCTCTCCTTTGCCTGGACGGCAAAGCAGCGGCCATCCGTCCTACTCTGACATACCGGCTTGATCAACATCGTCCTTTAAACGTTTTTCTTCGCCCCAATAGATAATTCGATGGCAATTGGGGCATGTCATAATTTTATCGCCACAGATCAATTCATTGAATTTTTGAGGAGGCATTCCCATATTACATCCCCCACACACGCCATTTATAACAGGGGTGACTGCAAAGCCACCTCTATTTTGCCTTAAATGATCATACTTTTTTAACAGGTCGGCGTCAATAGACCTGCAAAAGAGAGTTCTTTCTTTTTCATGGATTTTAAGTTCCTTATCAAGCGCTTTAATCTCTTTTATAACCTTATCACGCTCCTTTTGAATTTCGCCTTTTAGTTTTGCGGTATCAGCCTTGCTTGTTACATATTCCTTATCTAATTTCTCAATATTCTCCATCACCTCAAGAACTTTGTCCTCATAGTCGGCCTTTTCCCTTTCAATATCCTCAATTTCTTTTAGTGCGGCCTGGTATTCTTTATTAGATTTAATGGCGGACAATTTGATGTTGCTTTTTTCAGTCCTGCCTTCAAGGCTTTCTACTTTCAGCTCAATCTCTCTTTTCTCAAGTTTGAACAACTCAAGATGATTCAATTCATCTTTCAGGCGGTTTTCCGCCATTTTTAAGCGATTCTCAAGATTCTGAATTTTAACAGGCCATTTCTTCTTTTTATCATTAATACGTTTAATTATTAAATCACAAGACTGGAGGCCTATCAAATTTTTCATCACTTTTTGCAATTTTATCTCCTCGACTGATACCATTGATAAAATCAAAATTCTGAAGGAACAAATTCAGATTAAGCGTAACCGTTCAAGAGAGGTACGGAATTCCGGGAGCCATCTTTTTATTCACACTACAGACCTCAGAAATCATAGATTGAATACAAATACGAAAAGCCTTGTTATTCAAGTCTTTCGGTTATTACATAATGATTTATTGGATAGACACAAGCAAAAAAATTGATTAAAAAACATATACTGCATAGTGATCTATCATTGCAGGGCTGGCACAGGGGCCTGTCCTTACGCAGGAGGGCTGTCCGGGAATAGCAATATTTTTTCAAAATCAAGACTTGCTCAAAAGATTACCGCAGACATTTAACTGATATTTCGAGGATAATTTTTTGAGCATAACACAGAGTTTGAAAAAAAGGGCTTTCCAGGACAGCCTCCCGGACATGAAACTGAGCCCCGATTATCTAAAGTTATAGATTCCCAGGCCCTAAACATCATGGAGGGGATCTTCCTCTTCATTATCTATTTCTACAGTGAGATCCCAGCCTTCATTCCTGGACATTTCAATAAAACGATTGGCAAAAATAGAAAATGCCTTTTTTTCGGCATTGAAATGTCCAGCGTCAATCAGCGTGATCCCTAAAGCCATAGCTTCCAGTGCATGATGATGACCGACATCACCGGTCAACAGGATGTCCGCCCCTTTTTTAAAGGCATGGAGCGCCATGTTTCCTCCTGAGCCGCCAAGAATTGCGATACGGGCAATTCGGCTTTTTTCCCGACCCGACACCCTTAAATTATCAACTCCGAATATGGTTTTGACCTTTTTTATCAGATCCCTGAAAGAACATGGCTCAGGCAGATCTCCAACCCTTCCAAGTCCAATGCCCTCTGCGTTTTCCGACTTATGTAAAACTTGTACATGCTGAAGATCCAAAAGCTCTGAAAGGATATCGTTTATTCCTCCCTTTGCAGCATCCAGGTTGGTATGGGCGGCGATTATGGAAATCCCGTTAATTAAAGATTCAGATATTACATTTCCCGGATATGTATCGATATTCAGTTCTGAAAGGGGTTTGAAAATAAGGGGGTGATGTGTGAACAGGAGTTGCGCATTCTTCTCCGAAGCTGACCTCAAAGCCCTCAGTGTAGGATCGAGGGCAATAGAAACCTTTTGAATTTCCTGAGAACGGGATCCGACCTGGAGGCCGGTGTTGTCCCAGGGTTCAGCCCATCCGGAAGGCGCTATCCTTTCTAACAAGTTCAGGATATCTTTTAACTTTGCAATCATGTACGGATATGGTCTTTATACCGAAAAAAAAGGGCTAATAATGATTAAGCTTTTAAAACAGCAAAATTATCAACTTTGTTACAAAAATGAAAAAGGCGCACTTTCAACTGATGCGCCCTTCCACGAATGAAGTATTAGGTGTTAAGAGAAATATAGAACATTTCATAGCTAATACCTGATAACTAAAAGCTACTTATTTTATCAATATGATAGATATTTTCGTTCAGGCACTGATTATATTGAAACATCGGGGATTTCTTACAAGTCTTTGATGGGCCTACCTGGGTTCGAACCAGGGACCTACCGGTTATGAGCCGGTGGCTCTTCCAGCTGAGCTATAGGCCCATTTGTATGTTCCAATTACCTAAGAAACGAGGACAAATTAACTTCCCCAACTATGCATTACAGTTTCAGGTCATCTTTATCCGATCTAAAAGTACAAAAATCCTGAAATAGTTCACTATTCCTGCAACTTTTATGCTTTTAGATCGAACAAACCTGACCTAATTCCGTGCGTCTGCTTGGGATGTTATTTCATCCTCGTCCCTGATAAAAATGCTCTTTCAGGATCAACATGTCAAGAAAAAACTCTCTAAAGATTAAAAAGATTCCTTTTGTCCAATTTTGACGGCCGGGTTGGGAGACTGTCCGGGAATAGCAATTTTTTTCAAAATCAAGGCTTGCTCAAAAAATTACCGCAGACATATAGTTGATATTTCGAGAATAATTTTTTGAACATAACGCAGAGTCTAGGAAAAAGGGCATTCCCGGACAGCCTCCTAGTACTCAGCGTTTTCTATAAAGCTTTTCAACTTTCTGCTTCTGCTCGGATGCCTCAATTTTCTCAAGGCCTTGGCCTCTATTTGTCTTATACGTTCTCTTGTAACACAAAAATCACGTCCTACCTCTTCGAGTGTGTGATCCGCCTTTTCACCTATGCCGAATCTCATTCTCAGGACTTTCTCCTCTCTTGGAGTAAGTGTTCTCAAGACATTTCTTGTCTGTTCAGACAGACTGTAACTGATAACGGCATCGCCCGGGGAGAGGACCTTTTTATCCTCAATAAAATCTCCAAGATGGCTGTCTTCTTCTTCACCAATAGGGGTTTCAAGAGAGATCGGTTCTTTGGCTATCTTTAACACCTTCCTGACTTTATCCAGGGGAAATTCCATTTTCTCAGCAATTTCTTCAGGCGTCGGTTCACGGCCATGTTCCTGAACAAGGTAACGGGATGTTCGAATAAGCTTATTTATTGTTTCGATCATGTGGACGGGTATACGAATAGTTCTCGCCTGATCCGCGATAGCTCTTGTAATTGCCTGTCTGATCCACCAGGTAGCATATGTGCTGAACTTATACCCTCTCTGATATTCAAATTTATCAACAGCCTTCATCAGACCAATGTTTCCTTCCTGGATAAGATCGAGAAACTGGAGGCCCCGATTTGTATATTTTTTTGCGATGCTAACAACTAATCTCAGGTTGGCCTGAATCAGTTCGGATTTGGCCTGTTCTGATTTTTTTAAACTTTGCCTTACATTTCGTAAGTTCTTTTTTAACTGCCGAATCGTCATATTAGTTCGTTCTTTGGCCTGGTTGATAACTATCTGAGCGTTATCAACTTCCATTTTCCAATCTTCAACTTCTTTTTTGGTTAACCCGAATTCAGTAATCGATTCATCATCATTTAATTCCGACACCTTTTTGAAACGTTCATTCAGATAGGCAATTGACCTGCCTCCTGCCTTTAGCATAGATTTCGTAATAATCCTTTCTGATTTTTCCATGCGTGTCAGGAATTTTTGAAATTTATTTACCATCTGGTTGAGCTGCCCTTTTTCCAGGCTGAATGAACTTATAATGCCAATGATATCCTTCTTGTTCTCTTTTATCCTGTTCTCAAGCTCTTTTTTTTTTATCTCGGAATCAACCCCTTTTAATATTTTTTGCCTCAAACGGATTGAATCTTCATATAATTCTTTTATCCGCTCTATCATTTTTATGAGAGATTCTTTTTTCTCACTCAACTGCATATAATTATTTTCTTCATCTTCGAGGTCGTTTATTACTTCTTTTAATTTGATTTCACTCTTGCTCAGGGTATCTCCCAGGTCAATGATATGCTCTATGCCCACGTTGCATTCTATAAGAGTAGACAAAGCATTTTTCTCGCCGGATTCAATCCTTTTTGCTATCTCAACTTCTCCCTCTCTCGTAAGCAATGAGATACATCCCATCTCCTTTAAGTACATTTTTACCGGGTCGGAAACTTTTGATGTTGTTTCAGACATCTCAAACTGCTGGACATCTTTATCTGCAAATTTTATCGCATTAGACTTAACCTTTATGTTCTTTTCTCTCGCTGCTTTGGTGGTTTCATCTATAACCATAATATCCAGATCTTCAAACATCATCATCAGATCATCCCTATGTTCTTCAGAGCAGATAATTTTATCGGACAGTTCACCATTCAGCTCTTCATAGGTGATATAACCTTTATCTTTACCTGTATCGATAAGTCGTTTCAAATTGACCATATCGGTATTTTTATTCATTATAGACCTCCCCGGATTATTCTAATCAAGCGCCCATACAGAAAATGGTTCTTCCCCCGAGTTCTTTTGGAACCTTATTCTCTTTTCATGTTTTGGGCCTTCAATTTAAAGAGCTGGTTCAGCTCTTCAATGTTTCCCTGTTCTCTCGCCTTTTTTATCGATGCTGCTATCTGTATCTGTTTCACCTTTCCCTCAATTTCCCTCAGGGCCTGTTCGACTTCCTCATCCGAATAGTGAGAGTTTTCTAAAAGAGCTTCCCCCAGCTCTTTGCGGGCAGCGTCACTTTCAAGACTGTCAAGTAAATCTTCGGGTAAAAACCGCTCCTTATTGTGGTATTGTTGGAAAAAAGTTTCAACGATTTCCAGAACAGCCGGGTCGCAAAGGATAATCTTCCAGTTACAATCCATCAGCCTGCAAACTCTTTGCGGGTAATGGATGAGCAGGTTAAGGATATGAAGGTCGTCAAATCTCCTTTCCACCATTGAACCTGTAATGCGTTCTTTCAGGTTGGCGCCGTTTGTCTTTCCGGAACTCTTTTTCTCGAAAGACTTCAGTTCTAACCATACCATATCTTCTTTAATGCCAATCCGTTCAGATAAACGTCTTACATAAAGGGAACGAAGGCTGAATTCATGTATCTCCGACAAGATAGGAAGGCTCTCCTTTAAGACCCCTATCTTTGCTTCGTCCGAGTCTCTGTGAGTTAATTTTTGTTCAAGATAAAAGTCAAACATGGGAGAAGCGTGGTCCAGCAGTTCCAAAAAACCTTTCAGCCCGTTTTCGTTTACAAAACTGTCAGGATCCTGTCCATCAGGCAAGACTACAGCCTTTGCGGAAAGGCCTTCATTTGAAAAAACAGGCAGGCTTTTTAACGCCGCCTTTTTCCCAGCTTCATCGGAATCAAATACAATAAATACCTCTTTGGCGTATCCTTTTAGTTTTCGGACATGCTTGTCCGTAAGGGCAGTGCCAAGGGTAGCGACAACCTCCTGAAACCCATGATTTTTCAGGGCCAGGCAATCCATATAACCTTCCACAATTACTGCTCTGCCTTTTTCCCTGATTGCCTTAAACGAAACATGCAAACCGTAAAATAGTTCGCCCTTATGGAATAAAGGTGTTTCAGGAGTGTTCAGGTATTTGGGCAGAGAATTATCGAGTACTCTTCCGCCAAAACCGACTACATGCTGCCTGAGGTCAAAGATGGGAAAGATTATTCTGGACCTGAAGCGATCGTAAAAGCCGCCATTTTTTCTGGGAATAACAAGACCCACCTGAACTGCCATATCAAGGGGAATGCCTTTTTTTCTCAATGTTCGAGTCAAGCCGTCCCATTCAGCAGGCGCATATCCAAGACGAAATTCAGAGATTATTTCATTGGAAACAGTTCTTTTTTTCAGGTAAGCCCTTGCCTGAATACCCTTGTCAGGGTCTTTTAACGTACTCCCATAATAATCTGTTGCAATTTCATTGATGTTATAAAGAAGTTTTCTATGTGATGCTTTTTTCTGTTCTGCTGATTCAGAAAATCGTTCAGTAATCATTACATGGTATTTTTCCGCAAGGTCTTTTACGGCTTCAGGAAATGTAGCGTTATGGTATTCCATCCAGAATGAAAAGATATCTCCACCTTTTTTACATCCAAAACAATGAAAAGTCTGCCTTTCCGGGTTTACGGTAAATGATGGCGTTTTTTCAGCATGAAAAGGGCAGAGCCCGACGTAGTTTCGACCGGCTTTTCTAATCTGCACATACTGGCCGATCAATTCAACTATATCTGCTGTCCTTTTAATATCTTCCTTTGCGGAATTATAGGAAACCATGTATATTCCATGTCAGATGGATTTATGTTTACAATTTATGACTTCTTTCATGTTACCGTCCATCGCAAACGATTACACACCTTAAGTTCTCCTGATGAACGGTTACCATTTTATCAAATTTCAACGACAGTAACAGCGTCGCCTCCTGCATCCTGAGCGGCGCTGTAAAACTTCTTCACGCAGGCTATTTTTCCCAGGTGCGTTCTTATTGCAGTTCTCAATTGCCCGGTACCGTATCCATGAATGATCCTCAACGTCAAATTGCCATCCACAAGCGCTCTGTCTATTGTTTTATCGATCAGTTTAACGGCATCGTTTACCCTGTATCCAATAAGACGCAGCTCTTTTGCAGAGGTGCCTTCAAACCCCCTGGAAACAGGCATAAGTTTATTATTTACGGCCAACCGTTTCGCTTTATTGGCGCTAACATTGACACTAATAAGGTCATACACATCAGCCGTGAGCTTTATATTTCCGAGCATCAACTGAACACGCTTGCCGGAACGATCAACAGAGTGGATGACTCCCTCCTGATTCAGTTTTTTATGATATACTCTTCTGCCGATTTTTGGCTCTATGGGCTCGGAAAGGGACTCTTTTTCAGGCACAAGATGCTTTGTCAGCGCATTGGTTATATCAGAAAATCTGTTGGCAACATATGCCTGGGCAGGCTCTTTTCTTTTTTTGAGAAGATTTATCAGCTCCCTGAATTCATCTTTTGCCCTGTTAATGACTTTTTTCGTCTCAACACTCATAGTCTCCAAAAAGACCTTTTTTTCAGACTCCAGCTTGTTTAATTTGTCCTGATATTCTTTTGCCGCCTCAAAAAACTCCTTCTTTATATCATTGGCCTCCTTCTTCTCCCTGTCCGCCTTTGCCGTTGCTCTGTTTAATTTGTCTATTAACCGGTTCAGAAGGACTTCATCAGGGTCCAGGAATTCCCGGGCATGGGCCAGGATGTCTGAAGAAATTCCAACATCTTTTGCTATCTTAAACGCATGGCTGGTTCCCGCTGTGCCATACCTTAATTTGAAACTTGGTCGATTATTTTCTACGTCAAACTCAACAGATGCATTTACTGCCCGCCGGTTCATCAAGCCATAATTTTTCAACCGGTTCAAATGAGTGGATACAGCAACGTATGAACCTTGCTTCGAAACAAACTCAAGCACGGCTATTGCAATGGCCGCTCCCTCGTCAGGATCTGTGCCCATGCCGGGTTCATCTATGATTATAAGGCTTTTTTGATCAGCATGTTCCGTGAGATACTTCAAATGAGCTGCATGGGCCGAAAAGGTGCTCAGGCCTGCCTGGTCGTCCTGGTCATCCCCAATGTTCGCCATGACATGGTCGAAAAGGGGCAGGCGGGATCCTTCCTCAGCAGGAATATGGATTCCGCTCTGGGCCATCAGACTCGTAAGGCCAAGCGTCTTGATTGTTACAGTCTTCCCACCTCTGTTTGGCCCGGAAATGAGCAAGATGTTGTGCTGTCCATCCATTAATATATCCACTGGAACAGGAGAGTCAATTGCGCCGCCGCCGGCTTTTTCGACGGCTGTTGCAAGGAGAATCGGATTTTTGGCTCCTTTTAAATGAATATCCCCATGTTCAACTATCTCCGGCATTACACATGACAGCGCCTCACAAAATCCTGCCCTTGCATAAAGACCGTCAAGCCGGGCTATCAATGTTTGAGTATGTTCAATATCGTCCGACATATCTCTTACCATTGCCGTCAGACCGGATAATATGCGATGTTCCTCCTCTCTCTCTTCACAGGACAATTCAGCGATTCGGTTATTATCCCTGATGACCTCAAGCGGTTCAAAAAAACATGTAGCCCTTGTCTTGGAATAATCATGAACTATTCCTTCGATCCGTGATTTCCGGCTGGTGCTTAACGGGATAATATACCTGCCGTCACGTATGGTCACCGGATGGCGCTGCTTATCTGTGTTTAAACCTAACGTCCCCTGGATGTCTTCTAATCTTTTTTGCAGATCAAATCTCAGCCTGACCTTTTTTTCTCTAATCTTTTTTAATGCAGGACTTGCAGAATCTTTTATTGTGCCATTTGGAGAAATAACCTTCTTTACCCTTTTGATCAGAGTTTCAAAATCAGGCAAATCTTTTATGAGTAAGTACAGTCCCGGGTACAACTGCCTTTGGGACATAAAAAATTTTTTCGATTTTTGGCCGGCATCCACGATTCCGAGAATAAAAATCAGTTCTTCGGAAGCCAGATATGCTCCTTCTGTTCGGGATATACTTAGCAATGATAATATGTCCGTCAACTCTGAAAACGGCAAAAACCCCTCCATTTTTAGAAGGAGCCTCATTTCTGAAACTAATTTCAACTCATTATCAATAAATTTTAAATCATTAGATGGTCTGAGAGATAAGCAATTTGATTGACCCAGTGAACAGGAAGTAAATTTTGAAATGATATCCAGCAGGCGATAATATCCGAGAACCTGATATGTATGTTCTATCATGCAGGCTCTATTGACAAATTCGGGCCTCTGTTTTCGGGAGACCTGTCAGAAATAAAGTTTCGTTTGATTTCAATCCGGGGAATACGAAAAAAATAATGCCACATTCAATATCTCAACTTCAGACTTTTTTTATCGTAATAGTTCATCAGGGGTACGTACTTACTATGAGGCTGTCCGAGAATGCCCTTTTCCCCAAACTCTGCGTTATGCTCAAAAAATTATCTTCGGAAGTAAGCGAGCTTGCGAGACTCCGATATCGACTAGATGCCTGCGGTAATTTTTTGAGCAGGCCTTGATTTTGGAAAAAATTGCTATTCCCGGACAGCCTCCCGGAACCTCAAGCATAAATCAGGACAAAACACGGTTTTAGGAACGGGGACAAATTAATTTCCTAAATCTGTGCGCTTACCTGGGGATGTTATTTCGTCCTCGTCCCTAAATGAAAGAGTCAGCTTCTTAATGGTTGTTCTTTATTCTGAAGCTTATTTTAGATTTAATCTTCTAATTTATCAATTTTAAGGAAATTGTCAAGCTTTTTTTGGATATTTTTCTTTTAAACAGGTGACAAGCCAACTTAAATCGGTAATGTTTTTCTGACGGGCAATCACAGGGAGCCTGCCCCTGTGCCCGCCCTTCCGAAAAAATCCCAATACACGGTGAAAACAATCTGTTTTTAATCAATCTTTTTGCTAGCGTCTGTTTAATAATTCATTGTGTAATGACTGAAAGACCAGAATAATAGGGCTTTTCACATTTTTATTCAATCTGTGATTTCCGAGAAATAAGTTGGTTTTTGGCAGATATAATCCCAAATTTTGAGCCAAATCGGCATTAACCCTTTGCTGTTTTTATGGCTTCAGATAAATCAAGGCTGCCATCATATAAAGCCCTGCCTGTGATCATCCCCATTATACCATCTCCTTTATGTTTCAACACATTCAGGACGTCGGATATTCCTGAAATCCCTCCTGAAACAATTACAGGAATGCTGATCTCCCTTGCAAGGGCGCATGTTGCCTGTAGATTAGGGCCAGTTCTCATGCCGTCCCTCTCGATATCAGTATATATAATTGCGGATGCCCCGGTCTCTTCAAACCTTTTGGCGAGTTTTACAGGCGTAAGGGTTGAATCCTCTGTCCATCCTTGAACTGATACCCTGTCCATTCGGGCGTCTATGCCGATTATAATTTGTCCGGGAAACGACTCACATGCCATTCTTGCAAATTCCGGGTCTTTAATGGCAGCCGTACCGAGGATCAAATATTGGAGTCCCAGGTCAAAATAGGACTTGAGCGCAGACATATTTCTTATACCTCCCCCAAGTTCAACCGGGACAGGAACGGAATTTACAATCCTTTTTATTACCTCTTTATTGATTGGGCTTCCCTGTATCGCGCCATCCAGATCAACTACATGAAGTCTTTCAGCGCCCTCCTCATGCCATTTAACGGCTATTTCTTCAGGGACATCGGAAAATATGGTTTCATCGGCCATTCTGCCCTGTTTGAGCCTGACGCAACGGCCTTCCTTTAAATCAATAGCAGGAATAATTATCAAACTCTTAATCCTTTCTTTTTGTAATCGTTCAGGTGTTCAAAGATTCAGGGGTTCAGGGTTTAGTTCCTTAATTCTGAAATTCGTGTTTTTTTCAGGTAGAAAAGCTAAAACCTAAATCCTGCAAGCGTTGAGTTTGCCGAAGACCTGCCTGCTGCAGGCAGGTGCAAGGCGACAAGGGCGCAGACGTACTATGATACTTCAAGTCCTTGCCAATAC
>JAGGXA010000119.1 GCA_021163285.1 Deltaproteobacteria bacterium
CTGCAGCAGGCAGGTCTTCGGCAAACTCGACGCTTGCAGGATTTAGGTTAAACTTAAAATCTTTATATTCATACTTGACATGACTAAAGCATCGTTAAAAAAAATTGCCAACAGCCGTAATAATTTAAAGCTAATCCTTGATAATCTTAGGGACGGAGTAATTGCCCATGATCTAAAAAGACGGATATTCTATTTTAATAAAAAAGCTGAAGAGATAACAGGATACAGCAGAAAGGATGTTGTTGGCAGGGATTGCCACAAGGCATTTGGAGGTCCTTTTTGCGGAGAACAGTGCTCTTTTTGCGGTAAAAACCCCCCACCTTCAAAAACTGCAGAATATTCAATTAATATTATCACTAAGAATGGTGAAAATCGGGAAATTGAAATGTTTGTGGCTATGATGAAAGATAAAGAAGAAAAAAACTTTGGAATTCTGGCTACATTTAGAGATATTACTGAAATTATTAATTTGCAAATCATGGCAGGGAAACTTTCCAAATTTTCCAATATTATCGGTCAGACGCCTGTGATGATTGATATTTATCAGCAGATCAGAGAGCTGGCTGCTTACGCGGTACCTGTTCATATCCAGGGAGATACCGGCACCGGAAAGGAACTCGTTGCCCGGGCGATTCATAATGAAAGCAGTCGCAAAGGGCGCCCCTTTATAGCCATAAATTGTGGAGCGCTTCCTGAAGGGCTTGTTGAAAGTGAGCTTTTCGGACATGTAAAAGGATCGTTTTCAGGGGCAATCCGTGACAAAAAAGGACGGTTTGAACTCGCCCACGGCGGAACGATTTTTCTGGATGAAATCGCTGAACTGCCCAAAGCCGTGCAGGTAAAACTTTTACGGTTTTTACAGGAAGGTGTAATTGAAAAAGTGGGAAGCGAAAAGCTGATAACCGTGGATACAAGAATTATCAGTGCAACAAACAAGATACTTAAAGAGGAAACTCAAAAAGGCAATTTCCGCGAAGATCTGTATTACAGACTCAATGTTATTCCGATGAATATCCCCCCTCTTGCGAAAAGAAAAAATGACATACCCCTTCTAATAGAGCATTTTTTAAAACAGGCTGCTGAAAGAGACGGCAGCCGACAGAAAAAGATTTCCGATAAAACTATTTCGATGATGATGGACTACTCGTGGCCGGGCAATGTCAGGGAACTTGAAAATATCATCCAGTTTGCGAATATCAAATGTAGAGGGGAAATAATAACCCCTGACAATCTTCCCGCAGAGTTTACGGAAAACAGCTTTGGAAAAATGCCGGACCGCGGCCGTTCAAAAAAACTTAATCAGGAATCTGTTAAAAACGTCCTTGTCCGAACCGGCGGAAATAAGGTAAAAGCAGCAAAAATACTTGGTGTGGGCAGGGCAACTCTGTATCGATTTATTAATGAGTATCCGGAAGTTGTGCCTGTTGATTTGTAAATTATCCGGCAACCGTTCACGGAACATTGAAAATAGAAATTAGAAACTGGAAATTCCGCCCGATGTATCCGGCAATATCTCGCAGGGGCAAATCTTGTATTCGACTTTAAAACGTGCGAATAATTAAAGGGGTAAATAATCAAAGGGCGAACACAAGATTCGCTCCTGCGTTCGCACAAAATTAATATATACCATATCAACCTTCAACCTTCTGCCTGCAACCTTTGAACCCGTGAATGGTTACAAAATGCTGAACTGCACACAAAAAATAAAACTTGATGACATATACAACCAATATAACAGGCGCTGTTTTGTCCATCCGGATCCTCTTGAATTCCTTTATTCCTATAAAGATATCAGAGACAGGGAAATCGCAGCCCTTATAACATCCGCCCTTGCATATGGAAGAGTGGCCCAGATTCTGAAAAGTGTTTCTTTTGTTCTTGGTCTAATGGATAAATCACCTTATCTTTTTTTACAAAATTCTGATAGATATTCCCTTTTACAAAGATTTAAACAATTTAAACACAGATTCGCTGAAGGTAAAAACCTTGCAGCGCTTCTTTTCGGCGCAAAAAATGTTATTGACCGCTATGGTTCTCTTAACAAGTGTTTCGTTTCAGGACTCCTGTCTGAGCATGAAAACATCTTTTTTGCCATGGTTTTTTTTGTGGATGAGCTTACTTCATCGAACAATAATCCCGGTCATCTTATTGCCCGCCCGGAAAAAGGCAGCGCCTGCAAACGTATGAATCTTTTCCTGAGATGGATGGTCCGGACGGACAGGGTTGATCCAGGCGGATGGAAAGGAATTGACAGATCAAAACTGATTGTACCCATAGATACACACATGTTTAAAATCGGGTCAATGTTCGGGTTTACTTCACGAAAACAGGCAAACATTAAAACTGCCCTTGAAATAACAAAAGGGTTCAAAACGTTTTCACCGGAAGATCCTGTAAAATATGATTTCGCACTTACAAGATTCGGGATCAGAGATGATATGGATATTAAAGGTTTAGAGGGGACTCAAAAGTAGACATAAGGGACGAGGACGAAATAACATGATGGTTTTAGAAGATCTAAAAAGAGAGCGGGAACTTATAGATTCCATTGACTGGGAGATGACTCCTGAAGAGGCGGTGCGATTATATCTTGAGTGGGGAAATAACTGGAGTCGGGGTTATAACATGGTGAGATCCAGGAATGATGTGGCTCATTATTTTGTCTTGAACACCTGGGAAGAAGAACCTCTCATTTACCTGGTAAAGCGCAATTCCGAAGGCGCGGAGGAACTTGCAAAGATTCAGATACCTGGGGAATTGAGAGGGCAGGCGCAAAGGAAAATTCATTCGCACAAGGGAGTGTATGCAGTGCAGGATGAGGTGAGGGAATGGTTAGAGAGGGAACTCGGAGCCAATCAGTAATTGAAACCTAAATCCCGCAAGCGTCGAGTTTGCCGAAGACCTGCCTGCTGCAGGCAGGTGCAAGGCGGCAAGGGCGCAGACGTACTATGATACTTCAAGTCCTTGCCAACACCGCAGATTCGGTAAAATCGGCGCTCCTTAAG
>JAGGXA010000249.1 GCA_021163285.1 Deltaproteobacteria bacterium
CCCCCGCACGGGGGGCGACTCCTCATGTGCCATTATTATTAGATGCGTGTGTTGTTTCAATCCACGCCCCCGCACGGGGGGCGACCGGCCGGAGCCGGATCGCTGTGCCAACGCCGTACGGTTTCAATCCACGCCCCCGCACGGGGGGCGACCAAAGAAGATGTAGACAGGTTAATGGATGGTAAGTTTCAATCCACGCCCCCGCACGGGGGGCGACTGTTCGTCTTTAACTAACGGTTTTTTAAAGGAATAACCGCATTAATCGGCGAACCTGTAATTATCAATGAGTTATATGTATCCAAGCCTATGGGTTACATATACAACTATTTGAAATTATAGCTAAATTATGTAATGCGAACCTGAATCATCAAAAAACACCCAATCTCCATCTCACAAAGACGATTAGTCATATCAGTCATTTGTGAGCTTCATGTTCGCACGCCAATTTTAAACAATTAAGGACCCTCCCGGGTCGTATGACTTTTTGGCCCCTATATGTTCTATCCTGCGTCTCCAGTTTGCGCCCAGGAAATAAAATCTCAGACTGTCCTGTTCGGAATTGATTTCGTCAATCAGTCTTTGACGTAAAACCACCCATCTGGCCGGATCGACTTCACACTCAAAAATAGAAAACTGGACCCGCTGTCCGTAATCTTTGCATGCTTTTGCCACTCTGCGCAACCGTCGACGACCATTGGCTTCTATTGTAGATACATCGTAACACACCAGAACCAACATTTTGAATTACCTCCAAATAAATGCAGGGTACCCATCCAGATCACCCCTGAGGCATCTGGCCAGCAGCAATGCCTGCATGTGAAATAATAATCCAATTGTAATTTTCTCCTGAAGAAACGGGTGAAATATTTCATCCTGTTTCCTTTTTTGATAAGCAACCAGGAGTGTCTTTCTGGTTTCGTCATCCATAAGAACAGCTCCTGTTTCCGTTTTATTAAAACCATTTTTGCGTACCTGATTAAGGTTAATCAATGAAAGAGCCAGTCGATCCGCGAAAAATGGACGAAATTCCTCCATCATATCAAGGGCAAGCCCGGGCCGGCCGGGCCGGTCTCTGTGGAAAAAACCAACTGCCGGATCCAGTCCGACACATTCAAGAGCTGACCGGACATCATGCAAAAGAAGTGTATATAAAAATGAGAGCAGACAATTCACATTATCCAGTGGCGGCCGACGATTACGGTTGCGAAATATAAAATCATCTTTTTGAGAAACAATCAGGTGATCAAAGACCCCAAAATATGTATGAGCAGCTTCTCCTTCAATGCCCCTCAAGACATTCAAAGAAACATCTTTTTGCAGCCTCTCCACGGAATACTTTATTTTAATTGATGCTTCTTTGAGTTTGGCTGCATCCAGTTTGGATGAGTGATCTCGCAAGGCTCGCTGCAAGACGGAACGGCTGTTGGCAAGTTTACCTGTCAAGGCATATCTCGCAATCTGCACAGAGCTTGGTAAATCATCAGCCCGACGGTATTGTTCCCGCCTCAGCAGAACATTGCCTGATACAGGCCCCTGAACCCTGGCAAGGAAACGTCCATATTCAGTTAAAAAACTGATCGTCACGTTATGCTCGGCGCAAAATCCCATCAAAAACGGGCTCATCATTACATTGCCAAAACAAACGATACCCTCAATAGTATGGACAGGCAGACGCAAACGTATTTTTTTCTCCACTTTGACAACCACTGTTTCGCCTTCTTTTGCCAGATATGCCCCCTGGGTTGTTACAAAAAGGGTGTTCAAGTGCTTTTTCATTATTCGAGTACCGCCTTCATAAGATAGCTGCTTACCGACCTGCCGTTTTTAAGTGTTTTCGGCAAACACAAATCATACATGGAACAATTATCACATTTTTTTGAATAAACAGGTTTTGGGGTGCGGCCTGCATTCATAAGCTCATGAAACCGCATAGCTGCATCTTCTGTTTTCAGTCTCAGGGCATTATCAAAAACTACATCCAGCCTGCGCCTGGTTTTACCGTAAAACAGGGCTCCGGCAGGAACAGCAATACCCATCATTTCTTCAAGACAGATGGCCTGAGCGCAAAGCTGCACCTTGTCGGAGTTGTCTTTTTTGGGTTTGCCCCGTTTATACTCCACCGGGAACGGAATCCATACTTTTTTGCCGTTTTTTCCTGTGTTTCGATGAAACTCGACTGCATCCGCCTTGCCAATAATTCCAAGCCTGAATGAGTGCAAAGGCATTCCGAACTCTATGCGGGTATCGCGTCTGGATTCCATACCCTCCTGATGCACCCGTTCATGCATAATCCGGCCCTCTGCCGTCAAACGGTTTTCGGCCCACGCCTGTTCAACATAAATCAAGGCGCACTGCCGCTCGCAAAACAGGATATGCTGTAATCCTGATAAAGGCAGGAAATCGTCTTCAGTGTACATCATATTATTTTATATTTTTTCTTCCAGGGTTACGCCTTCAGGCACCTTGTTTCGATCTATAACAATATTATAATCTGAAAATGCACGAGCAGGGGAAGCAATATCTGTTGCGCGGTTTACTGTTACAAGTTCAAATAATTTATGAGCGGGGGCATTGCCAAGCATCGAGTTATGTTTAAATACAATCAACTGGCGCGCATTCATTTTCCCACGGGCCGCAGAATGATCATGGTCAAACATATTGATAAGTGAATCCCACAACATTTGCAGATCGTCTGCTGCAAATCCGGTTTGAGCAGCCAAATGTGCGGATATATAGCCTTCGGTACGGTAAAGGGCGTATGGTACGATATGCTTACGCCCCATGGTTCGATTATCACCGCTTTGCTGCTCAGCCTCTTTTTCAGTTGCCACAGCCATACGGGTAATACTGATTTCCATCGGAACAATAGATTCTATGCTGCGCGCAAAGTTCAATTGCACCGGCCCGCGAACCTGACCGCAATTAACGCCTGTTGACATCACGGCTCCAAAAGTACGTACATCAAAAAAATTGGCACACATCCATATACGAGCCTTTTCTACTTCTATCCCCGATCCTTTGCGTTTTTTGCCGCCATCCTTTTCTTCTACCCCAACAGCTTGATGTGCTCGTTCATGGGTTTTATTAAGAATTGATTTTTCTCTTATATAGATTTCATATGGTGATTGATTGCTCTTGACGATCTCGACAAAATTACGAATTTTTCGTTTCAGACACACATCGGTAACAAGGCCATAGCTTGTTTCCGGATCAATGCGAGGCATATTACCGGCATCCGGATCTCCATTGGGGTTGCCGTTTTCCACATCAAAAAGATAAACAAACTCATACCGGTTTTGTATCGTGTTATTCATTGTTATCCTCCTTCTTGTCTGTTTTGGTGTAAAAATCTTTTCGCTGGTGATAATATCCGATTGCAAACAAGCCCTGATCGTCTAAACTCAGATGAGCTGGAAATTCCTGAATACCCTGCATGATATCCTCGATCATTTTGTCTGTATTACGCCCATATTCCGCTTTTTGAATGTGATGCTGGGTTAACCTGAGCAATTGTGGGAATACGATACAAGGTGTCGCAGATGCTGAACCGTAAAATCGATCCTTGATAGTAGTGTTAGCGCCGGGAATGGCATCTTTCTGAGCTTTTTCAAGAGCAGCAAAAAGCCTGCCCAGCCGGTACGCAATACTGGTTGATTCTTTGTTTAATGCCATACTTACCTCCGTAGATTTGTTGATAATACGATTTTTTCTGACTAAACATGCTTTTATTAGAGCAGCTCGTAAGTAATTCACTGTTTGATCCGATCTTATGCGGTTTATAACTGCCGTCATTAAACTTTGCGGGTAAGCAGCGCCTGTTAAAACTGAGCGTATAAACGATCCTGCAAGTACGGGAGAAATGTTATCGGATTTTCGCAATACTGCTGTTTCTCTTAAAAGCTGCCACATGCCGGGAAATTCAGGGTCATTATCATAGCTTTTGATTATAGACAGATCTTTGAAGTGCATACCGATTTTATTACTTATTTCTCCGACTGTGCTCACATGCCAGAAACGAACAGAAAGCCGGGACGCGTTGGGAGAAAGACCGAGAATATAAAATTTAATATCTGAATCTCCAATTCCAGAAGGTTTTTTTCCATCGCGAACAGCTTCCAGAAAATCCCGGACATCTTTCAAATCTCCGCTGTCTTCTCCCGGCTCCAAAATCATCCCCATGAACCCTTCTATCGGCGACTTTCTCTCTGTCCAAAAAACAGTAGCGGCATTACCGATCTGAACCTTTTGGCGGCTTTTAAAGCGGAGGAGATGATTGAGCGCGGTAGAGTAGGAAAAAGCAATATTCTCGCTAACCGGAGCATTAAAATTCTGTTCTTTGCCATATGATAAAAAAGAAGCCTTATTAAAGGAAACCAAGGCGGCACCGGAACTCTGGGCGCCTCTGACCCCCTTTATTTTGGGATGCAGCCGTGCAATTGCCGTCTGTTTTCCACTTACCAGACATGTTGAAATTTGTTCAGAACTTTTTTCGTGGTAATATTTTATCCAGGCTTTCTGAATTTCTGGCCTTTCATTTATGTACTCTAACTCCCCATCAAGCTGAAACACAAGATTCATACCCGCCATATCGTTCCAATGGGGCAGGTCTGAAGCCTCCTCCGGATTCCATGAATCCAAAAAACACAAAACTGCCACCATACCTTCGTCATTCAGATTGTCACCAAGGTCATGGTGATGTTTTTTAAATTCTTCAAAAAGAAACAAAGAGCGTTCCTTGTTTTCTTTATTGTCCGCTCCCAACACGTATCCTGTGTTATCCCACATAAAATTAGCTGCTATGTTGACGCTTCTTTTTACTGCTTCAGGCACGGTTAATATTTTCGGCGCCTGTTTTTTCTTTTGTGTTTCTCTTATATCCCGAATTTGAAGAAGTTTTCCCTGGCGATTAAGCACAAGAGCAAAATGAATTTTTTGACTTCCAAATCCCGGCATAGGGATATTTATCTCCGAATCATCTTTTAACCTTTCATAATAACCACTCAATGCCTGAAGGATCATGATTTCACCTCCCTGCCGTTAAATGGAGGAACATCAATAACACCATCCTGCATATCAGCCCTGAAAAACTTCGCTTCCATATTATTATTAAAATCTATATCGTGGAGCATCCATCCCAGATTTTGTTTACCTGTATTTTCGGATTGAGGAATAGCTCCTTCTATTAATTCAAAATGGGCGGGGAATTCACGGCAACCAAGATAGGGTTGGTGAAAACATTGCCCTTTACGAGCACGTCGTTCAAAAATATCTTTGTGTTTGGCAGGGACGTTATTCTCGTCACCTACGAATTCAAAATGAGCCTCAATAATATATGCTACATCCCGCAGCACCATTGCCGCCCTTTGTTGACGGTCGTTTTCAATAAAAACTTCAACAGGAAAACATTTATCACTCATTGCCTTTTTTATTGTACTCAAAGCTAATTTACCGGCGAGTTCATTGCGGCGGATATTGTCAAACCGGATATGGTTAAGCACGTGGATATGATCAATTACCCAAATAATGGCAGGTTTCCAGTAAATGGCTTCCAGTATGCCACGTGCGGCAGATGGAGTTATAACATCATAACTCACTCGTTCCACCTTCATTTCCGGTCTGGTGAAACATGCATATTCTCCCCACACTCTTAATTTAACGCCATAAGACATTTATTTCCTCCTTTCCGCAGTTCCTGATCATGTTATCAAACTCTCAATTTCATGAAAAGCAGGATCATCGGGACAGAGCCCCAGATCATCCCGATAAAGATCCATATTGACAAGAACACAATACTGATCATGAAAACGCTCGACACTGCCAACATGTTCCAGGCTACTTAATACACGTGGTGGAACATGTACGGTAAACCGTTGAGCCTTGCGAGCAAATTTTGCCGGATATTCGGTATAACGCAAACCCTGAATAATTTGATCAGCGCTGTCATTCCATGGAATGATAATCGGCTCCATACCATCCTTTATAATTTTGAATTTTTTATCTACAACCCTGAATGGAAAATCCCCGTTTTTTTTCCCTTCATCCAGATCATTCATAATGCGATGTTCATCCAGTCGATCTCCCGCCACCCAGTATAAATTCCTGAAATACTCTTCAACAGCTTTAAGAGATAAAGGATCATCATGATGGCGCAACACGGCTTCAGCAATCTCGGCTGTATGACGAAAATGACCTGGGGGCAAACCTGTTTCAGGCAAAAAAACGAAAACCCTGCCGCCTTCAGCCAGTTTTCCTTCTCTATTGCACCGCCCGGCTGCCTGCGCAATAGAATCAATGCCTGCTGCGGAACGAAATACAACGGGAAAATCAATATCAACACCGGCCTCAATCAACTGTGTGCTTATGACCCGGCAGGGCAGACCTTTTGAAAGCACACTTCTTATCTCCTTAAATCTACTTGTTCTGTGTGCAGGACACATCAATGCGCTAAGATGATAACAACCTTCTTCCTGATCTCTAATCCTCTCAAAGATTAATCGGGCATGCTTACGTGTGTTTAAAATGCACAAAACCTGATTATACCCTGTTAACCTGTCTGCTAAATCGTCATCGGAAAGTAAAGGTAAAACTTTGATGTGTATGCGCCTGAACATATCGTAAAATTTTGCAGGATCAGGTATGATTTCCTGCACGCCATCCAGGCCGTCTTTAAAATTTTTGCTTGTCGATAAAGCAGGCTGTGTGGCTGTGCACAAAACAACTGTTGTTCGATATGCAGATGAAAGCTCTCTTAAAACCTCCATACAAGGTCTTAACAACGAAACAGGGAGCATTTGAGCCTCGTCAAGTATAACTACGCTCTTTGCAATATTATGGATTTTTCTGCAGCGTGATGATTTACAGCAGTATAAAGATTCAAAAAATTGAACATTGGTCGTAACTATCAGCGGAGCGTCCCAGTTTTCAGATGCCAGCCGGGAGCGATGGTCTTCCTCGTTTGGCTCAAAATTGCTGTGATGTTCCAGCACAGCGTCTTTCCCCAAAATTTCTCGAAATACAGCAGCGTTTTGCTCGATAATACTGGTATAAGGTATAACATAAATAATCCTTTCCAGATTATGCTTGAGGGCGTGTTTCATTGCAAATGCAAGTGACGAAAGGGTCTTACCTCCACCGGTGGGAACTGTTAAAGAAAATATCCCCTGATTGAATTGAGCAGCACTAAGACAATTTTTTAAAATTTCTGTCCGATGTTTGTTTATCACAGCGTTTGGAGCGCTATCCGTTAATTTGTTGAGCGCTATAGTCAGCCTGCTGTTCAGTTCATGCAGACCAGGATAGCCTTTTCGCCAGGATAATTTTTTGTTATCCAAAAATGCTTCTGTATCCAGAAAGTCCGCATCAACAAGGCAGGAAAAAATCATCCGAATAAAAAAAGAAAGCTGAAAACCAAGACGCTTTTGATCCAAGACAAAAGGAAGCTCGCTTAATTTGGTGATCTTAAGAATTCGATCCGGGCTGCAGGAATGATCCGGAATAATTTTTTTAAGCCTGTTAAATAGATCCGACACTTCATTTGCTTTGCCGTTCGGCAGACCGGCATGATGCCCGGCAATAGCATATGCCAGTATTTTCCCCTTATCCTTCAAAAGGTTAAAAGCATGTTGCGCCCCTGCTGTTGAATGATCAACACGACCTGTCTTTGTTTCAACATGCGCTTCGTTTCCTTCAGTAATGCCAAGCCGATGCTGAAACTCTTTGGAGTATTTTCCTAAATCATGCCATAATCCTGCGAGATAACCCCAATCCGCAGCATCAAAAGTTCCTGCAAACAAACGGGCATTTTCAGCAACGCCCTTTAAATGGTCTTCAAGTGTTTGCCATTCGTTTTCCGGTCTTCCTTCCAGGCTATGTGCATAATATGTATTCATCAACCCTCCCCATTTTAACTATGAGGCTGTCCGAGAATGCCCTTTTTCCCAAACTCTGCGTTATGCTCAAAAAATTATCCTCAAAATATCAACTATATGTCTGCGGTAATTTTTTGAGCAAGCCTTGATTTTGAAAAAAATTGCTATTC
>JAGGXA010000066.1 GCA_021163285.1 Deltaproteobacteria bacterium
CACTGAAAGTGATTATATAGATAGAATTTGAATGTGTAGTGCCAAAATCATGTTTTTGCCACGCTTAACCTGTTGATATCATAGAACTATTTTTTAAAAGTCACGAATTTCGGTTAAGGAGCGCCGATTTTACCGAATCTGCGGTGTTGGCAAGGACTTGAAATATCGTATAGTACGTCTGCGCCCTTGCCGCCTTGCACCTGCCTGCAGCAGGCAGGTCTTCGGCAAACTCGACGCTTGCAGGTTTTAGGTTCCAATAAAAGTGTCAACTATTTTTACCTCAAAATGAAGAATGTCCATTTTTTTTGTTAACCGTTCACCAGGGGTGTTGGTGAACGCTCACCATTTTTCCTTAAAATAAAGGGCAGGCGCATGCCCCTGCAAATAACATTTGCCCTGGACCATTGAACTTATGGGCGGTTAGGGACGAGGACGAAATAACATCCCCAGGTAGACGCACAGATTTAGGGAAGTTAATTTATCCTCGTTCTTTACCATATTTAATTGCCACTCCTTGATACGATTTCCCAAATCCTCCTAATACAATACATCCTCTTATAGAGCCCAGGTCTGTCTACATAATGTTTTTTTATATTGAAATATCTTTCAAAATCTATTATTAAATACAATCTGATTCTTTTGTATGGAAATTTAACGTTTATACTACTAATATTTTACTACTTACGTTATGTTTTTCAGGATAGGGATTATCAATAAAGATATGGAGCATGTTACATTGTAAAAAGGAAATTAATCCCTTGCAATCTGTTATTTGTTATGAAGAATCAAAAGGAGGAGTATTTTTAATGAAAGCAATGAAAAGAGAACTGCAATCCGTTGTTAAGAACCTTAAATTAATAGCAGAGAAAGTTGAAAAGATAGAAGCAAAACTGAATATACCCGGAAAGGCTACGGAGGAGAATAAGGCCGCTCCTGTTTCTCCCAAAAAAGCGGTTGTCAAAAAAGCGGCAAAGGTGACTGCAAGTCAAACACTCTATGCTATTATTGCCAGGAGTAAAAAAGGTGTTAGTAGTGCTACATTGAAAAAGAAAACAGGGTTTAATGATCAGAAAATAAGGGATAATATTTACAGGTTGAGAAAGCAGAACAAGATAGAAAGCATAGATAAAGGGGTTTATATTAAGGCCTGATTGAACTTTGCTTACAACTGAAATGTTTGAATAATGGGCATTGATCATCGTTTCGGTTATTTGCAGCCTGGGGTTGAAACCCAAGGCTGTTATCTATCGTCCCTATGGGGACCGTATAAGCCTCAATCGAGGTGACAGACAATAGTCCGTCAATTTATTGTCGGGTGGGCGGAACGATGACCAAGTCCGAATAGTGGAATGATGGTCCTGGCTTCGGCTATTACATAATGATGTGGAGGAAGGATTTTGATAAGCGTTCAGGGCAAGCGGCATAGGGATTGTCGGCTCTAATTACTCGCCCTGATCACGTACATCCGGTTGGATAAATCTGGAAAACCTCCAGTCAAGGTTGCTTGTGGATACAAATTCAAACTCTTTTTGAAATTCATTCCAGATAATGGAGAGGACCTCTTTAAGTACTGAGCGCTCTTCAGACTCTAACCCGGAACTATATTCCATAAAATCTCTGATAAAAACATCTTCAATCCATGGCATTTGGTATGGTGGTTTTTCAATTCCCGACCTTATGAGGTTAAAAAAATCTTTTATCTGTTCAGGGGAAATTGCTGCAAATGAAAGTTTCAAATTTAATAACTTGCGGGACCAGAAGTTAAAAATAAGATAGTAACAAGTAATGTTTTTTTCCTGGCAAGATTCAATTTTAAGGGGATAAAGCCTGGTTACATTCTCCAGTACCCTGTCAATGACTATCAAGTATTCAAGAAGTATATGCGAGGTGTTTAGCTCGGAAACCCGTTCAAAGTTTTTGAACTCTTTTCCTTCAAGAAAGTCGGCATAAAGCAGAGGTCTGTTTTTCAGTATGCCTTTGAGGGTCTGTCCCCATTTATCACCCCAAAAGCTGAAATTCAGACCTGAGCGATAAAACCAGCTACTTTTAAGCCAACGCCCGGCTTTCCATTTCAGTTCCATGGTCAGGCCAAAACCTACCCTGAAAATGGATATCAGATGATTTTTTTTAAGAAGTTTTTCAGCGGAAGAAATATCCTTGTCGAAAAGTTTTTCAAGAGTAAGGTTTAAAAAACCTGCTGTCTTTTGTGTAATGTTTATTAAGTCCTCAAATTTTTCAATATGGATGTTATCCGCTGATATAATCTGGTTACAAAGGCCGGCAAACTCAAGGTTGAGCCTGTCAAGAAAAAGGGGATCTGTAATCCTTGATGCTGCTTCAGTCAAAAGGTTTTTCTCTCTAACGTAAACGAGGGGTGTAAAAGGCGCCAGTTCACGGATATCTTCATCAATGATAACATAGTCTTTCCCGGATGGTTCATCAAGGCGCAAAGCATCGGGAGATAATGGAGCATACATGGAGATGGCCTCCTCAAATGGAAGGAATCCATGCTCTGCGAGGCGTATGTTCCTGAACCGATATATCTCTTCTTCAGCCTCAGCGGGAATGATACCGGTTATGTTAAGTAAAAAGGCCTGGTATTTTAACAGGTCTTTGTCTGCCATAGCGCGCAAAATATTCTCGATTAACTTTTCATTAACTTTATCAATTACCCTGAAGTAAAAAAGACCGTCAAAGGTAATAAAACCTTTATCAAGATTATATGATTCATCCTCATTGATTATTTTTACCCGGATACTTTTAAAAAGACTTAAATAAGCAATGTCCCGAAAATCCTGATCTTTAAATAGCCGGTTTATAGTCTGCACGGAATTCGCCTGGAAGAATCTGTCAAGCCATTCAAATACCGAATCAATGGATAGACGTTCTTTTCTCCAGATTTCGAGGTCAAGGATATACTGCCACTGTTCTTCTGAGGCCAATTCGAGCACAGGGAGACAATCATCCTCCCCGATCTTTTTTATAAGCCAGTAAATATCCTCACACGGTAATCCCTGTATCAATTTCTTCGGGCTATCGTGTTCCACGATCAGTGAAAGGGTCTCTTTGCCGCTAAGAGCATAAATCTTTTTTATGATTGCGTTACGGTTAAAGGTGGTATCTTTTTTATTTGCATACTTATCGGTTTTTTTATTTTTTGATGTGTTTAATATATCCATAAATTATAACCGTTCAGGGTTCAGGGCTCAGGGTTATAACATCCCTCCCATCGTTGGATTTCGGCATCCTTCATTGATGTTCAAAAGAAGTTTGCACCTTTAACTGTCCCGCTTTCTCGTTCCCATGTTTTGGAGTGGGAATGGATACCATATGGGTTCCTACTCTGGAACGTGAGAACCGGGGGAAAAGCAATATATAGATGTGTAAATTGATAAATGAAGGATGTTCCTTAGTGTACTCATTTCTTTCTTAGCATATTTTTTGCAGTTATAAAAGTGGAGAAAAAATATGTTCACAGGAAAACGTTCGTACCGTTTGTGAACAGTTACGTTCATTATATCACCTAAATCCTGCAAGCGTCGAGTTTGCCGAAGACCTGCCTGCTGCAGGCAGGTGCAAGGCGGCAAGGGCGCAGA
>JAGGXA010000149.1 GCA_021163285.1 Deltaproteobacteria bacterium
AGTAATGACAAATTTGCGACGTCGCTGCCAGGTTCCATTCCCTTTGGAATTGTTTTTACAAGACCGATCCTGCAGGCAGCTATCCGGTCCATATTCGGGGTATGGGCCGCCTCAAGAGGTGTCTTTCCATCAAGTTCGGGGATAGGATAGTCGGCCATTCCATCTCCAACCAAAAAAGCATATTTTATTGAAGTTTTATTTTTTATCATCAGATTATTTAGCGCCTGAACAAAAAATAGAAACAGATACTATTTTGCTTATTGTAACCGTTCATAGATTCAAAGGTTGAAAGTCGAAGGTTAATAGTTTAATATTCAGGTTAATAAGTTTTAGATCCTGAACATTCTTCAACAAGTTCAGAAAACCGTTTACAGTTTGAACGTTTCTCTTTTCCACGCTCCCGCGTGGGAATGCATACCATACTGGTTCCTGCGCTGAAGAATGAGAACCAGGTAAAAAGCAACATCTGCAAAGGATGAATCAGGTTTGAGGGATGCTCAAATTTCTAATTTCTATTTTCAACATTCCGTGAACTGTTACGCTGATTATTACTCCTCCACACGGATCGTTACGGTCTTGCCGGTCAGGATATCAAGATTATTCAACAATAAAACGGCCTTCTGAACATCGCTTTCACGCGCCTCGTGGGTCAACATAACGATCGGTACTGAACCGTTTATCTGCCTCCCCTTCTGAATTACCGATGAAATACCGATATGGTTTTCACCAAGAATACCGGAGATCATTGAAAGGACACCAGGCCTGTCAAGCGCTGTAACCTTTAAATAGTAGGAAGTTATTAATTCTTCCATAGGCTGAATCATAATCTCTTTGTCAGGCGGGTGGATATGCCCAAGGGGAGGCGCGGATCCTTTCAGCCCCACCCTGATCTGCCTTGACATGTTCATAATATCAGCTACTACCGCACTTCCTGTGGAACTTTTCCCGGCTCCAAGACCGTAATACAGATTCGGACCGACAAAATCGCCATCAATATAAATGGCATTATACTCGGAATTTACATTTGCGAGGATATGGTTTTTGGGGATCATGGCCGGATGAACCCTGGCCTCAATACGATCATCCAGCATTCTCGCAATAGCAAGTAACTTAACACTGTAACCGAGTTCACGAGCAAAACGTATGTCGTCAGGAGTCAGAGAATCAATACCCTCCCTGTAAATATCCTCAAAAGGAGCGGTTGTTCCAAAGTTAATAGATAAAAGAACGGCCAGTTTATGCGCGGCATCAGTGCCATCCACGTCAAGAGTGGGTGGATCCTCGGCAAAGCCCAGATTTACCGCATCCTGAACAGCCTGAGAATAAAAAAGACCTTCCTTTGCCATTTTGGTCAAGATAAAATTGGAGGTGCCATTCAAGATTCCCAGAATGGTTTGAATACGGTTGGCGGACAGGCCGCCTTTCAAGGCGCCGATAATCGGTATTCCCGCTCCCACACTTGCCTCAAAGGCCAGGCCGCTCCCATATCTTTCGGCCGCCTCAAATATTTCTTTTCCGCACTCGGCAAGAAGGGCCTTATTGGCGGTAACCACATTCTTGCCCCTTTCAATCGCCTTAAGGATATACTCCTTCGCTTTTGTGGTGCCGCCGATAAGCTCCACTATTATATCGATATCAGGATCATCAATCACATCCATGGCGTCTTTTGTAAATAGAGAGTGATGAACCTCCACACCCCTGTCAGTCTTTATATCGAGATCTGCTATTTTTTTAACTATCACATCCATTCCGACCCGGTTTGTTATAATCTCACGATTTTTTGTGAGCACCTCAAAAGTTCCAACACCCACGGTGCCGAAACCGATAATTCCAACATTGATAACAGACATTTATACCTCTTTTTTACATTTGAGCCGGTTTCAAAAGATATATTTCGAAGTTTGCGCTTATCTGCCCAATCTCTGTTCCAACCCGGGCCACGACGTTTACAGAATTTGCTTAAGTCCCTTAATGGCCTGTCTAATACGATGCGGATTTTCAACCAGAGCAAAACGCACATAATCATCGCCATACTCTCCAAACCCAATTCCCGGAGAAACGGCCACCCCGGCTTTTTCAATAAGCATCTTGGAAAACTCAACAGAACCCATTTTCCGATATATTTCCGGTATCTTACCCCATACGAACATTGTGCCTTTCGGCTTTTCTATGTGCCAGCCAATGCGGTCCAGGCCGTTAATCAGGACATCACGGCGCTGCTTGTAGATCTCCACTATTTCTTTAACGCAATCATCCGGCCCATTTAAAGCAATAATAGCGGCAATCTGAATTGGCTGAAACATACCGTAATCAAGATAACTCTTAATCCTTCTAAGCGCTCCTACAAGTACCGGATTCCCAACACAAAACCCGACCCGCCATCCCGGCATGGAATAGCTCTTGGAAAGGCTGAATAGTTCAGCCCCAATATCCCTGGCGCCGGGAATCTGTAAAAAACTTGGGGGTTTGTAACCGTCAAATACTATATCCGCATAAGCAAAATCATGTATAACAATCATGTCATGCTCTTTGCAGAAATCGACAATTTTCTCAAAGAACGCCCTGTCAACAACAGATGTGGTGGGATTGTGAGGGTAAGAAATAATGAGCATCTTCGGATTAGGCCAGGTCTGTTTGGTAGCAGCAAGCAAGTCCTCAAAAAAATCCCTGTCCGGTCCGATCGGTATACTTCGCAAGTCTCCGCCGGCGATAATAACGGAATAGGGATGGATAGGATAAGTGGGGCTTGGAGAAAAGACCACATCTCCCGGGCTTATAGTTGCGAGTACCAGGTGGGAAAGGCCCTCTTTGGCGCCGATTGTTACTATGGCCTCATTATCAGGATCCAGATCAACGTCAAAACGCCTCTTGTACCATGCGCATATTGCCTGTCTCAGCCTGGTAATACCCATAGAAGCGGAGTATCTGTGGTTATGAGCTTTTTGTGAGGCCTCAACCAGCTTGTTAACAATATGCTTTGGAGTGGGAATATCCGGATTTCCCATTCCAAGATCAATGATATCCTCGCCTCTATGTCTTGCATCCATTTTGATTTTATTGACTGTTGCAAAGACATAAGGAGGCAAACGGTTCATCCTTCTGAATTCCTGCATGGTTAAAATCTCCTTGATAATCAGCGCCTGAACGAAAACCTCATCAATCAAAATAAAACGAGGTGTTATTGTATATTTATTTAAATGAAGTTTTAGGTTTTAAGTGTCAGGTGTTAAAAAAACAGTAATTATTCAGCTACCGATCTACATTGATCATCTCTGATATTTTTTCTTTTATTATCATATACAAATTTTTTGAATTCCGGTTTCCTGCCGAAATTTAATAATGAACCAACTTCAAAATGTGCTGCCCTCAAGCAATAGATTAATCGAGCTTCATGTGCAATGGCAAGAGTACGAACTGCTTTTTAAACCTATCTGTGTTCATCTGTGTGAATCGGTGGATGAATTGAAATATAACTTTGAGGGCTAATGTCCAGCCCTTTCAAGGTGGTAACTTGTTGATATTGTAGCTCAAACAAATTGAATCTAATTTTTTTGCAAGGTATTTTTGAATGGTTCTGCTTTTTCTGTCTAAAACAGCATTGTTCCCTTCACAAAAAACCAAAAAAGTCGTTGATCATATCACGTTATCATGTGTCGTTAATACAC
>JAGGXA010000092.1 GCA_021163285.1 Deltaproteobacteria bacterium
GTACACTGGCCAGATGTTGATGAGGATATAAGCGTTGAGGGAATGCTTTATGGCGTCCCTGCTCGTCGTCCTGGTGCCGTTTCTGCTTAAATCGAGGTTAACAAAGGCATAGAGAGGACTGGGAAAAGCGGGCGACTTTTTTGCTTTTGCAAAAGTCGTCTAAAAGTCATTTTTTTTGTAGTTCTCAAGGCTGTAGAAAGCTTTTCCCAGCCCCTCATGACAGGCGTTACAATTCAATAAAACTTGTTAATAATGACATGTTCGTCAATTATTTAACGGAAAACAGTTTGATTTTTGACAGGTTAAGGAATGGAGACGAGATAACTCTTCAGCTATCTATCTATTTGTCGAAGTTAATTTGCCATCGTTCTTAAAGTAATCATAAAATCAAAGCCGGGCCGTAACCGTTTACGGGTTCAGAGGTTCAAGGTTCTATTCTTATCCCTGGGCTTGCATTAAGAATATGTATTCAGGCGAAGAGGGTCATCTTTGGCAGATCTAATCCTGGATTTGAAGTCAAATTGGCAATTACCTGGGAAAATAAGCATTTGTAACGAGGGTTTCCGGTCTTCAACGCCTTCTCTCTCCTTAACCCTGAACCTGTTTAACGGTTACGCCGGGCCTTTAGTGCACGGATTCTTTATTTATTTCCGAATCACTGAATCAAACGAGATTGTAATGCGGTTTAAAAGAATAAAAGAAGATGAACCCGGGCTTGATATTGCACCCCTCATTGATATCGTCTTTTTGCTTTTAATCTTTTTCATGTTGACTTCCCATTTTCAACTGGCCTCAGGTGTTCATATCAAGTTGCCGAAGATGGGTCAGAAATTGTACGAGAAAGAGGATAATAAAATTGTGCTTGTAATTGATAAGCGGGGTAATATTTATCTGAAGGGAGAGAAGGTTGAACTGAAGGATTTAGGCATCAAACTCCATAAACTTGTAGAAAAAGATGGCCTTGATCAACTTCTTTTGGAGGCTGATCAAGAGGTGAAGCATGGCAGAGTAGTGAAGGTTATGGATATTGCCAAGAGAGCCGGTATGTCCTCTATTGCTATTGCGGCCGGCTGGGAACCTGAAAAGGTATTTTAGGTGGCTTACCAATCTAAAAAATTATGGAAGTATATATTAATTAGTCTCGCGATTCTGGCACCTTTTTTTGCCTGGCTGGGTTTCGGCGAGCGGGGTTTGTTCCATCTCTACCGCACTGAAATGGAACGTCAGGTGTATATTGACAGGATTTGTCTGTTAGCTGAAGAAAATCAGTCCCTTCTTGAGGAGGTAAATCGCCTCGGTACCGATATGGAGTATGTGGAATCCCTGGCAAGAAATGATCTGAATCTTGTTAAACCGAATGAAATTGTGTACAGGTTTAGGAAGGAGAAAAAATAATTGGCAAGGGACAAGGACGGAATAACATCCCCGGGCAGGCGCGCAGATCCAGGTCAGGTTTGTTCGATCTAAATGCCCAAAAGTTGCAGGAATAGTGAGCTATTTCAATATTTTTGTACTTTTAGATCGGGTAAAGATGGGCTGAAGCTTTGATGCATAGTTGGGGAAGTTAATTTGTCCTCGTTCCTAAGCGTTCATCATGGGTATAAACTTACGGGAATCTGTAAACGATTATCAATTATCAATGAAATCCGGAATGGAGGTGTTTCACGATGGAACAAGCAAAGGTCCTGTTTGATTCTATACTGAGAGCAGGTCCCTCACAGAGCACTCTTTTAATAATCCTTACCGGAATGAAAAAAGAAGGCCGAATAACCGAGGTGATCAGAGAATGTATAAAAGCCTTGAATGTCTTTCCTGATGATATCCGCCTGCGCGCGTTGCTTGCCGGTTCATATCTTGAAGAGGGTCTTGTGTCCCAGGCTGAGACAGAATTGAAAATAGCTGGTTCGGATATCGATGATTTGTCTCATATCTTTAAACTTCAGGCAGAACTTTTCGCACGACAGGAGAGAACAACGGAGGCTGTCAAGGCCATTAAACGATATCTTGCGCACAAACCTGATGATCAGGAGGCGGTTGACCTCCTTAAAAAGTTTGAACCGCTTGAGGAGGACGCTGGTCTGCAAGCCCAAAAGACACCGGAGGAAAAAGCAGAGGTAACGGAAGAAGAACTCTTTTCCGTGCTTGCTACACCAACCATTGCGGAACTCTATTATAATCAGGGATATATTGATGAAGCCATCAGCACCTATGAAAGCTATCTTTTAAAGAACGCTGATGATAAATCTGCAATTAAGCGCATTGCTGAATTGCAGGCTATAGTCTTAAAGAAGGGAGAACCACAAATAGTATATGAAGACAAAAAAAGGGCAGGAAAGGAAAAAATGATAGCAGTCCTTGAGGTTTGGCTTTCCAGAATAAGGGAGTTAAAGTATGCCTGATAATGAATCCCATTTTAATTTTTCGGCCACAGGTGTTGGTAGTGTGCCATTTCTTGGCCTTGAGACAACCTGCCGCCAAATATTGGAAGATCTTCCTTCCATACCCTTCTGGCCGCAATTTGTAAAACGCAGCTATTTGGAATATATGAACGTCCAGTTCAGTGAAAACCTGCCTCTTCTCAAGATCAGCGAGGAAAAAGAGTCCGTTATAATACCTTCAACGGAAAATGCGGAATCAGAACTTGTCCGGTTTTATGACCATTTTTTGGCAAAAGATATCGACTACTTCTCAATCAGCAGGGATTTTGCTCCCGGTCTTTATAATATGTTGGAACTTATTGACCGGGGCGCCTCAAAAGGAGGTCTGTTTATTAAAGGACAAACAGTAGGACCACTTACTTTTGCAGCGGGAATTATCGAACCGGACGGAAAACAGGTGCTTCACAACCCTGAACTCCTTGAGGCCATGATCAATGGGCTGGCTATTAAGGCCCTCTGGCAGGTGATGGAACTTAAAAAGTCAGGCAAAAAGGTAATCATTTTTCTTGACGAACCATATTTATCCGGTTTTGGATCTGCGTTCTCGTCTGTTCAACGTCATGAAGTCATTGACATTCTGCGAACAGTTATAAATTATATCAGGAAAAATTCTGATGCCCTTATCGGCATACATTGTTGTGGGAACACAGACTGGAGTATGATCGCCGAAAGTGGGCCGGATATTATCAATTTTGATGCATTTGAATTTATGGAATATTTCTTGCTTTATCCTGACGAGATTAAAAAATTTATAGGGCGGGGTGGAATAATAGCCTGGGGTATTGTTCCCACTTCAAATTACAGGGGGACTGAGACAGTGGAAGGCCTTTTTTCAAAACTTGAGAAAGGCCTTAATCATATGCTGGAATGGGGGATTGCTCCCGGATTACTCGCTGAAAGGTCTATTTTGACTCCTGCCTGCGGTATGGGAAGCATGACACCTGAAACTGCTAAAAAGGGACTTGAACTCTTGTCTCACTTATCCATGAAATTATCTGGTTTTGCCTGATTTCAGGTAGATAGGTTGAAGGTTGTGAAGGTTGAAGGCTGAAGGTTAAATATGGGATATGCAGCCATCCATGACTTTGCAAATGAAAACTATATGCTTTTCCTGCATCCTTCATTTGTTTATTGACACTTTTGAAACAATAATAGGACGCAGATAGACGCAGATGGGGCGCTGGTGAACCCTTACAGGGGATGTGCCCATTTTACTTAGGGTAATAAACTCTACATTTAAACCTGGAGGCTATGATGGAGAGAAAAAAAGTTACCATAGCAGAACTTAAGCAAAAAAAGGCGGCAGGGGAAAAAATTACCATGATGACCGCATATGATTACCCAACGGCTGTAATGGTTGACCAGGCAGGAATCGACGCAGTCCTTATCGGGGATTCTCTCGGTATGGTTATGCTCGGATATGATTCTACAGTGCCGGTGACTATGGACGAGATGATTCACCATTGTAAGGCGGTCAGAAGAGGTACAAAGGCCGGTTTTATCATAGGGGATATGCCTTTTATGTCATACCAGGTCAGTGTGGAAAAGGCTGTTGAAAATGCCGGTCGTTTTATCAAGGAAGCGGGGTGTGACAGCGTTAAACTTGAAGGCGGGACGGAAATGGCACATGTTGTTAATGCCATTGTGAAGGCCGGTATTCCGGTCTGTGCCCATATTGGTCTTACCCCCCAGACAGCAACTATGTTGAGTGGTTTCAAGGTGCAGGGTAAAGATGCGGAAAGTGCCAGGAAACTGGTTCAATCTGCCGGTGCCCTTGAAGATGCAGGCGCTTTTATGATTGTAATGGAATGTATTCCCAGTCTTTTGGCTGCAAAAATCACAAAAGAACTGCATATCCCCACAATAGGCATAGGCGCGGGCAAAGATTGCGATGGCCAGGTCCTGGTTTACCATGATCTGACAGGGCTTTTTGAACGTTTCACTCCAAAATTTGTAAAACAGTATGTCAATCTCTCTTCATATATCAAGGAAGCTCTGATGCAGTTTAAGGCTGAAGTGGAAAATGGCGTTTTCCCCGGTCCGGAACATGCTTTTTCCATGGATGAAAAAGAGGTCGATAAGATTTAGGAGAAATTGCATGAATTTTCTTGTTGTCGGACCGGGCGCCATGGGTTGCCTTTTTGCCGCCCGGCTTAAAAGGGCAGGTTTTCACGTTACCCTTCTTGATTATAATCAAAAAAGGGCGGAAGAGATCAATGGCCGGGGGATTATGGTAGAAGGCGTGACCGGGAAATACTCCGTAAAGGTACCGACTGTTACGGAAGGTATATTGGAAATGCCCGATTTTGTGCTTATATGCGTCAAATCGAACCGGACAGAGGAGGCAGGAAAGGCAGTAAAACTATTGGTAGGTCCTGAGACGGTGATAGTTACCCTTCAAAACGGGCTTGGAAATTGCAAAATATTAGAAGAGATATTCGGGCGTAACAGGGTCTTGGGAGGAGTTACGGCAGAAGGGGCAACCCTCAGCGGTCCGGGGAAAATAATACATGCAGGTCATGGAGAAACTGTTGTTGGGCCTGCAGGGGAACTCGAAAGTCCGTGTGAAGAAATTGTGTCCGCTTTTATAAAGAGCGGTTTCAATGCCAGGTCCACTGATAATATCAACGAGCTTATCTGGGGAAAGCTGGTCATCAATGTGGGAATAAATGCCATTACCGCCATTACAAGGTTGAAGAACGGTCGTCTGCCGCAGATAAAAGGTACGCGCGTAGTCATGGAAGAAGCTGTCAAGGAAGCTGTTGATGTTGCAGTTGCAATGGGAATAAAACTGCCGTACCCCGATCCCGTCAGCAGGGTGCGGGAGGTATGCCGGGATACAGCGGGAAATATTGCATCCATGCTCCAGGACGTACTTAATGAAAAGGTTACCGAGGTGGATTTTATAAATGGCGCTGTTGTGCGTGAGGGAAAGAAATTAAAGATTTTCACCCCGGTGAACCGGACCCTTACATATCTCGTGCAGGCTATAGAGGAGACTTATCACGAAAGGGTACAGGGCGGAAGGGGAACGACCTTAAATAGTTAAATAATCTGGCATCCTTCATTTTGAGGTAAAAGTAGTTGGCACTTTTATTGGAACTAAAAATTGTAAATTGCAGAAGAGGTTTATAGCCTCTTAAATCAGCGGCAGGATGCCGCCGCCACTTTTCTGCCAAGCGTAAAGTAAAAATGAAGGATGCCCGTAATTGTTTGCGAAACGTTGAAATATGCATCACAGCTTCAGGCCATCTTTACCCGGTCTAAAAGTACAAAAATCTTGAAATAGCTCACTATTCATGCGACTTTTGTACTGTCCTTTGGCAGCATCTTCAGGGAAACACCCAATTTGGAAATAGCCCCGCCTAACCCGGAGGGTCTGATAAACTGCTATGCAGGTTGAAGCAAAGATACGAATATTAACAGTATTACGAAAATAAAAAACAGCAGACGCGCCATGGTATGATTGAGGAGCGGAGGAAATACCATATAAAACAGATAGCTTAAACGGTCTTTCGGCTCATGGTCTATTTTTCATTCAGTTATTGATACCTAAATCCTGCAAGCGTCGAGTTTGCCGAAGACCTGCCAGCTGCAGGCAGGTGCAAGGCGGCAAGGGCGCAGACGTGCTACGATACTTCAAGACCTTGCCAACATTACA
>JAGGXA010000185.1 GCA_021163285.1 Deltaproteobacteria bacterium
AATTCCCTGTGAATTTACAATCCCTTGAGACTGGTTCGCTTCGCTCGTAATGACAGCAGGTGAACTCGCGCAACCGGCCAACATATCCGGCAATATCCCGTGGCGGCGATGCTTGCGAGCGCCCGGACTAAGGGCGAATACAAGATTTGCACCTGCCAGGTTCCAACACAGATAGTTGGAACGAGCAAGGCAGTTCTTCACAGGGGATTATTCCGGGCATTAATCCTCCGGTTCTGATTCGCTCAAGGAATTCCGGACTGTCCTGTAAATATTTTTCCAGCCATCTCCAAAAGAGTTAACCGATATTTTTTCGCGCTCAATAAACTTAACAACAATCTCCCTCGTTATATTGAGGACAAGTTCTTCTTCCCGTTTCATGACACTCCTCTTAAAAAATGATACCTACACCGGCTATGATACAAAATTATAAAGCCCCCGCTAATAAAGAAGAAGGCCTGACAATACTTTTTAAGCGGGGGCTTACTTAAGAAAAACCCGTTATAAGGCACTCCCTAAGATATTTAAATTTATCAGAATGGGGCAATTAAATCAAGAAATAATCAGCAATTCTAATTATGGCTGCCTTTGATCATTATCTTCCGAAAAAACGGGCAAAACTGAAAAATTATGTTAAAAACAGCCAATATTCGGCATCCTTCATATCATTTCAAAAGTACTTTACACTTTTTTTAACAAATAAACCTGTCTGTGTGCATCTGTGTTCCATTGTTGATTCAAAAGTTGCTTTAGTGGATTCGTCGCTTACACTCCTTAATCCACACTGCGTCGGCTGCCGACTGAACTTTGCAGGGTGGATTAAGCGAAACGAATCCACCAAAAAGCGGAAAGTCTCCCGCTTTAAGTTGGCAGCCCATGAAAGCTCATAAAAGTTCCCATAATTAGAATTGCTGATAAATAATAGCAGCGTTCATTTTCCGAAACTTTCAGGCTGTCTTCACCAAAAATGCAGCAGGTCTGAAATCACTATTGACATGCTATCTTATAAAAATGTTATTATATTGAAACTGCTCGGGTTTTTAGGTAGCAGGGGTGATTCTTGTGATTACCCCTGCAATTATTAAGGAGGTTAAAAATGAAACGTTGGATTTTGCTATCTATTTTCTCTGTTTTTGTAACTTGCGTACTTGCAGGTTGCGCTTCGACCCCCAGGGTTGATCGATTAGACGTAGAGTCAACCGTGGATATCAGTGGCCGATGGAATGATTCCGATTCCAGAATGGTTGCCGAGGAGATGATTCAGGATTGTCTTGACCGGCCATGGAGACACAATTTCGGCTACAAGCACGGGGGTAAAGCGCCCATGGTCATTGTGGGGGCAGTCAGAAACCGGAGTCATGAGCATATCAATGTTCAGACCTTTGTTAAGGAGTTGGAAAGGTCTCTGATTAATTCCGGTGAAGTTCAGTTTGTGGCTGCAAAGGGAGAGCGTGAACAGATCCGGGATGAGAGACTGGATATGGCCAAACATGCCTCGGATGAGACCATGAAAGGGCCGGGCAAAGAGAGCGGAGCGGATTTTATGCTGATAGGTTCTATAAACAGCATCAGGGACGAGGCCGGAGGCAAAGCCGTAATGTTTTATCAGGTTAATCTTGAATTAATTGATATGGCAAATAACATCAAGGTATGGATTGGTGAAAAAAAGATCAAGAAACTGATCCAAAAGAAAAGGTTTAGCTGGTAATACAGAAAGAGGGGGTTTTGTTCCGATTCAGGCAAAAAAATATAATTATCCTCTGCTGTTTTCTCCTGCCGATTCTTTTCCTTTTTTCATGCGCTCCGGGGGTCAGGTATTACCCGCAGGTTAATGCTTATATTCTCAACCAGGATTATGATTCAGCATATCGTCTCGTAACAAAAAACAAGAATGCCTTTAAAAAGCGAGATATCCTCCTCTATTATCTTGATAAAGGCATTATTGCCCATTTTGCCTCCCGATTTGAAGAGAGCAACCGGAACTTTTCCATGGCGGAATCAATTATGGACAGACTTTATACCAAATCAATTTCCAGGGAGATATCCTCTTTTATCATCAACGATAATACAATTCCTTATGGAGGGGAAGATTTTGAAAAAGTATTAATTAACCTCTTTATGTCCATAAATTATGTTGAATTGGGAAGGCTTGATGATGCCCTTGTTGAAGCGAGAAAAGTTGATAACAAGCTGAATGTGTTAAACAGCAGATATGAGGATGACAAAAAGAACGTCTATCGGGAAGACCCCTTTGTCCGTTTTCTGATGGGGGTTATATACGAAGATGTTGGAGAAATTAATGACGCCTTTATCTCCTACAGAATGGCTGATACAATATACAGGACTGACTACCTGCCGAACTATGGGATATCTTCTCCCCGGTTTCTTTTAGAGAAATTAATCTGCTCGGCAAAGGCCTTAGGTTTTGATGAAGAACTGAATGAAACATTCAAGGAATATCCGGCCGCAACACTTGTAAACCGGGCCTGCAAAAAAGATATGGCCGAAACCTACTTTGTACATTATAATGGTTTAGGGCCGGAAAAAATTGAAAGATTTTTTTTAATTCCCATGCCTGACGGCTACATAGCCAAGATTGCTTATCCTGCGTTTCAAAAAAAGAGATACAGGATTGTCAGTGGACAGATATCTTTGAAAAATTTAAAAACCGGGCGGATCTACACATCTACTACCGTATTGATGGAAGATATTGCCTCTATCGCGGTTCTAAACTTAAAAAACAGGATAAGCAGAGTTATAGCCAAGGCAACAGCAAGGGCAACAATAAAATATATGGCAGCGAGGAAGGCAAAAAAGCTTGCCAAAAAAGAGAACAGAGAATTACTCGCCCTGTTTGTGCAGGTCTTTGCTCAGGTTGCTGTTTGGGTAACGGAAAAGGCGGACCTTCGACAGTGGAGGCTTTTGCCCGCTGAAATCAGGGTTGGGAGAAATACTGTTCCGGCTGGAAGGTACAGGGGTGAAATCCAGTTTATAGATGCCGTAGGAACTATCATAAGTTCAAGGCATATACCCGATTTTATCGTTAAAAAAGGTGAAAAGAAGTTTTTTACGTTCCGTACCATTGAGTAGACGCTATAGACGGCGTCAATGCCATAACAAGGAGACTGACCGAGGTAAATCTATTGAATAAATCCTGGAATATACGTACACTCTTGGTTATCCTGATTTTCTTTCTGATAGCGGCAGGTTGTGCAAAAAGGCAAGATATCAAGGCGGAAGAGATCCGTCAAAGAGCTGCCAGGTCTTTTGATGATTTAAAAACAGAGGAAACCGGACAGGTAAAGAGTTTTTTTCCGAACAAAGGCAAAAAAACTGATGCCGGAAAGCAGGTTAAACCTGAGCACTTAATAGAGACAGGTAAGGCAGCTCCAGGTGAAAGGCCTGCATGGGTGGATGGCGACAGCGCTGAATATCCTTCCTCATTTTATTTAACGGGTGTCGGGTGCGGCGCTGATCTGCAGACCGCCAGGAACAGGGCCCGTGCAGAGATAGCCAGGATATTTTACAGTAACATTGAATCCCGAACAAGGACTTATCAAAAGTACTTGAAGACAAGCTCAGGCAATAAATCGAATACAAAGGAAAGTTTTGATATCGGAGATATTACAAGGGTATCGACCCAAAAGGTACTTTCCGGGGTAAGAATCGCTCAAATCTACCATGAAACGGGCAAGAAACCCTGCTTTTATGCGCTTGCCATACTCGACCGCAGCCGCTCTGAAGAAATACTTGTTAGCAAGATCAATAAATATGATCAGGAGATTCAAGGACTCGTTATCAACGCGCAACAGGAAAACGACAAACTTGTCAAGATCAAGCACCTTAAAGGGGCCGCAGATAAATATATGTTAAGAGAAGCCTGTAACGCTGAATTGCAAATTGTAAGCACGTCGGGAAAGGTTATTCCTTCAAAAGCCAATTTCTCTGAAATACAAAACGAGCTGTCTGCAATTCTCATGAAAGATTTTCTGATTGCCGTAAAGGTAGCCGGGAACAGGGCGGATGATGTTAAAGAGGCTTTGGTTGAGGGATTGAACCGGGAGGGATTCTCTGTTTGTGATAATCCTTTCAGGGCCAGTGTAATTGTAAAGGTTGATGTAAGGATACAACCGATTAAAAGAGAAACCCCAAGATGGAAAAATGTCAAATGGAATGTTTTTGCCAGGCTGATTGATCATGTAACCGGCGCCGGGTTCGGGAGCGTCAGCAAAAAGGGGAGAGAAGGCCATTTAAGCCTGCAACAGGCGGAAGACAGGGCAGTCCAGGCAATAAGGAAGTCTTTAACAACAGATATCACAAAAGACATAACGGATTATATCTTTACCCGGAACAATAACTGATATGGCATCAGGTTCGCCCATAACGGAGAGGAATTAAGGCCATGGAAAGAGACAAATACAGGTATTTTTTCATTGTAGTATTATTAATTGGCTGGTTTGTCCGGGGAGGAACCGGGGCCTTTGCCCTTTCCTCGCAAGATATTTATAAAAAGGCAGGCCCCGGGGTTGTATTTATCATAGCATCAGATAATTCAAAGACAGGAACAGGGGGCGCAGGTTCCATTATTCGTGATGATGGTCTGATTATTACCAATGCCCATATTCTCATCAATAAAAACCCTGTAAGACTGCTCCCCAATATTTCGGTTTTCTTGAAACCTGATAAAATAACAGGCAATCCAAAGGCCGATCTCGGCAAACGATACAGGGGTAAGGTCCTTGAGTATAATGTACAGCTCGACCTTGCTCTTGTCATGATTCAGGATGCGGAGGTTCCTCTTCCGACCGTCGATTTTGCTGATTCCGGCACAGTTATTACCGGAGACCATGTTTATGCGATCGGTCATCCTGAACAAGGAGGTCTATGGAGTCTGACAACAGGGGTTATATCCGCCTTTATGCAGAATTACGGAGGTGTGGAGGGGAAAGACCTTTTCCAGACGGATGCCGGCATTAACAGAGGGAATTCAGGGGGTCCCCTTCTAAATGAAGAGGGTAACATGATCGGCATAAATTCCCTGATAGCGAGAACTGCCGAAGATGGGATGACAATTACGGATGTGAACTTTTCAATCAAGTCGAATGTAGCTGCCGACTGGCTGCATGGACTGGGCTACAAATTCGGAATTACCCAGCAACCCTTCACAGTATCCGCAAAAGAAATTGAAAAATCAAAAGAAAAACCTGTAGATATTCAAACACCCTTAAGCAAGGTTCTGCCTCAAACGGTCAAAACTCATTCCAGGCCCGTTAAGGAAGAACAGGTTTCTGTCAAACCGGGCAGCTCAGGAGAAAATAAAGAAGGAAGTCCGGGTAAACCCAAAATTCTAACCGAAAAGAATCCCTATAACATGGATGAATTGATTACCGCTATGCAGGAAATGGAAGATTTAATGGAAGAAATGAGGGGAAAAATAAACAAAATAAAAAACAGGAGGTAGTTATGGAAAAAAATTACAGGGTTGTTTTTTGTGTTTTTCTATTATTCGGGATCATGCTTTTTGCAAGCTGCGCCACAAAACATGCCAAAGGACCGGACTGGATTTGGAAGGGTAACGGCGCTTTTGACAATGATAACGCAAAGGTATTTTATGGGGTAGGAGTTGCATCAGGCATCAAAAACAAGGCCCTTGCACGATCAACTTCGGATAACCGTGCCAGAGCGGAAATCGCAAAAATACTTGAAACCTATGTAGCCATGCTAACTAAGGACTATATGGCATCCACTACGGCAGGAGATATGAAGGCCTCAACAGAGGAACAGCATGTTGAAACGGCGCTGAAGAGCTTTTCAAAGACCACACTTCACGGCGCCAGGATTGTTAACCGATGGGAAGACCCGACGGATGGAACTTACTATTCATTATGTGAATTAGACCTTGCGTCATTTAAACAAACCTTAGATAAGTACAATGAGCTGGACAGCGAATTAAGCCGGTATGTCAGGCAAAATGCCGATAAAATGCATAAGCAGCTTGAAGAAATGGAACAGAAACATTAACCCTGACCGTTCACAGGTTCAGCGTTCGGGATTTTTAAATGGTAACAGATCAATATTCAGGAACCACAGGTACAAGGCGGGGCTGAGCAGTCATGCGCCGACTAAGGAACGAGGACAAATTAACTTCCCCAACTATACATCATAGCTTCAGGCCATCTTTGCCAGATCTAAAAGTACAAAAATCTTGAAATAGCTCACTATTTCTGCAACTTTTGTGCTTTTAGATCGAACAAACCTGACCTGAATCCATGCGCCTGCCTGGAGAAGCTATTTCGTCCTCGTCCCTAAAGAGGCAGTGTCTGATCGCCAGTTTGGCATACGTTCCCACGCTGGAGCGCGGGAACGAGAAAACGAGAAAAATGGAGCGTGGAAACGATAAAACATTCAAACAACCACTACCTGCTATTTACCTTTAAACTCTGCCTTTCTCTTCTCCACAAAGGCAGTGGTACCCTCAATAAAATCTTCTGATTGCAGGAGATAGCCTTCAAATGCATCTTCAAGACGCAGACCGTCATCCAGACTCATGCTGCTTCCTCTGACCATAGCCTCTTTTGCTGACCTTGTTGCCAAAGGAGCAACCTTTGCGATACGTTCAGCCCATTTTTTGGCTGCCGTCATTACCTGATCAGGCGGAACAACTTCGTTCACAAGACCAATGCGATATGCCTCCTGTGCATCAATCGGCTCGCCTGTAAATAATAATTGCGCTGCCTTACACCATGGAATCATCCTTGTAAGTCTTTGTGTTCCTCCTTCTCCAGGTATAATGCCTAACTTTACCTCCGGAACTCCAAAAACTGCTTTTTCAGAAGCAACTCTGATATCGCAAGACAGGGCAAGTTCCAGACCGCCGCCTAATGCCATTCCATTTACGGCCGCCACAAGAGGTTTCCATACCTCAAGCCCGCGCATGCAGGTACCCGGCAGCGCCCAGAATTGCCCTGCATGCTCTTTCATAAACTGCAGTGTCTCTTTTATATCTGCGCCAGCACAGAAAGCTTTGTTGCCTGCGCCGGTAACGATTCCAACCCAAACGTCAGGATCATCACGAAAATCAGACAATGCATCATGTAACTCGTTTAGTAACTTAATGCTCTGAGCGTTAAATACCTCCGGCCTGTTCAGTGTAAACGTGGCAATCCTTCCTTCCTTTTTATATTCGATCAACATCTTTCTACCTCCCTGGTATATTGTTGAGTAATAATGCCGCGGACCATAACATGATCCTGATACTGATCCGGAATTTATTTCCCGGCGCTTAACCAGGAGGCTGTCCGAGAATGCCCTTTTTCCCAAACTCTGCGTTATACTCAAAAAATTATCCTCGAAATATCAATTAGATGTCTGCGGTAATTTTTTGAGCAAGCCTTGATTTTGAAAAAAATTGCTATTCCCGGACAGCCTCCTGGTGCTCATCCATAAATGGCTATTTCGGAGTCTCGCGGACTCGCTTACCTGCCCGATATCTACGTTGCACCAAAATTTTAATCCTCAAAATCCTCAATGTATTCCTATGGTTAAAATTTTAGAGCGCCCTGTTCTCGAACAAACTATCCTATTTATGGATGGACACTAACTATAAATGGAGTCAAAACATGAAAAAATGATAATAAATAATTTCTTCTCACTATGTCAATAGTCAAGGCCGGCAGTAAAACACGTTTTTTTACCCCCCTCGCTCCAATGCTCTGCGTTGGAACGTAAAGAGAGTCCGGATACGCACAAAGGTCGAGATGTTTTGACATAACACAAAAAAGTTGGACTTAATATGGATTGACGAATTCCAAGAAAACATATATAATGTTATATTTATGAAAACATACAGGAGCTTTTTTCGGGATTTAAGGTGTTCAAACGAAAATTAATATCAATTTTCAAGCCCCTGCGTATAAAAATTCCATTTTTTTCAAGGAGTAGAAATATGCCGCAATTAAACCCTGCTGCCGTATTTAACGGCGCTACAAAGTATGTTCTGGACGAAGAACTGGCCAAGATTGTCAATATATCTCTGGCGCTTGAAATGCCTCTGCTTCTTAAAGGTGAGCCGGGCACCGGTAAAACCATGCTTGCACATGCCATTTCCGAGTCATTAAATATGAAGTTGATTATCCTGAATGTCAAATCGAACATGAAACTGACAGAAGCCCTTTACCAGTATGATACTCTTACAAGGCTGAATGACAGCCGGTTTGGCGATTCATCAAGAGATGTCAGCAATATTGAACATTATATAAAGATGGGCAAGATAGGTCAGAGTTTTGACTTAAATGAAAAGGTGGTGCTCCTGATCGATGAGATTGATAAGGCTGACACAGACTTTCAGGATGACATGCTTGATGTGCTTGATCAGATGGAATTCGATATTATCGAGATCGACAAAACCATCCGCGCAAAAAACAGGCCTGTTATTATTATAACTTCAAATGCCAAAAAGGACCTGTCCGATCCTTTTCTCGGCCGGTGCAATTTTCATCACATCGCCTTTCCTGAACCGGACATGATGAGGCAGATTATTAGAGTCCACTTCCCTGATATCAGCAAAGCCCTGCTTGACAATACTCTTAAGGCGTTTTACCGGATGAGAGAATTCAGAAGCATAGAGAAAAAACCTGCCACAAGGGAATTGCTCAACTGGATTCGTGCCCTTAAAAGTGATCCCGATTTTGAGGTTAAACATCTGTCAAGGGGAGATATCCCTTATCTTGGGATTCTCTTCAAAAAGAGCCCTGATTATAATATAGCACGCGCCAACATATCACGGATGAGACTATAATGTAACCGTTCAAGGAAGCTGTCCGAGAATGCCCTTTTTCCCAAACTTTGCGTTATGCTCAAAAAATTATCCTCGAAATATCAACTATATGTCTGCGGTAATTTTTTGAACAAGCCTTGATTTTGAAAAAAATTGCTATTCTCGGACAGCCTCCTGGGGTTCAAAAGTTCAGGGTTCGCAGGTGATATTCTTGTCTCCGGATTCCACCTTTTGCGGGAATCCATGAATTCTTATTTATATCTATTGGCATCCTTCATTTGTGGTTTACATTTTCTTGATGTTAGTTCCTGTCTGGTTCCCATGCTCCAGCGTGGGAACCCCCATATACTATGCATTCCCACGCTGGAGCGTGGGAATGAGAAGTAGCATTTTATATTAAAAAGTGTAAACTACTTTTGAGCTTTAGGGACGAGAAGGAAATAACATCCCCAAATAGGCGCACAGATTTAGGTCAGGTTTGTTTGATCTAAAAGCACAAAAGTTGCAGGAATAGTGAACTATTTCAAGTTTTTTGTACTTTTAGATCGGGCAAAGATGGCCTGAAGCTGTGATGCATAGTTAGGGAAGTTAATTCTTCCTCGTTCCTTAATGAAGGATGCCTAATTTATTGAGAAATTAAAGAGTCATAAAACAAATGTTTATTAATTTCTTTTACTTATTAAGACATGTCGGTATTCCGGTATCTCCCACATCGTTTCTCAGGCTTCAAAAAGCGTTGAGTATGGGGCTGATTACCTCTATTGATGATTTTTATACGGTAGCGCGGTCTATCCTGGTCAAGAGCGAGAGATATTTCGATCTTTATGACCAGGTCTTTGCCCACCATTTTGAAGGAGCCGAGCTCAAGGAACCTGAAGAATTCGAATTATCCGAAATAGCAAGCGCCATGCTGGAAGAATGGCTTAAAGACCCAAAGGGTCTTGCCGATGCCCTTGGTATTGATGAAACCTCCCTTAACAAATTGAGCCCCGATGAACTGCTGCAATACTTTCTTGACCGCTTAAAAGAGCAGACCGAAGAACATCATGGGGGAAATAAATGGATCGGCACAGGCGGGACGTCCCCTGTCGGACATTCCGGCTACCATCCGGGCGGAATGAGAGTCGGCGGCATATCGAGGAATAAATCTGCGGTAAAAGTGGCAATGGACAGGAGGTATCGCGATTATTCACTCGATGGTCCCCTTACCCAGGCTCAGATTGGGGAGGCCTTAAAAAAATTGAGAAACCTGGTGCCCGCAGGGCCGAAAGATGTTGTCAATATTGATAAAACGATTTATCAAACCATGAAAAATGCAGGAGAGATAGAGATTGTCTATGATCGAAGCCTGAAAGACCGCCTTAAAATCATTCTCGCTATAGATAACGGAGGTTGGTCTATGGATCCTTACATAGGTATTGTACAAACCATCTTTAACTATAGCCGGGCCCAATTTAAAGAATTAAAGACATTTTTCTTTCATAATACGATCTATGACTGTATCTGGGAAGACCCCCCGAGGTTCAGAAAACCTTTCAGGGTAGATGACCTGGCCAGATTTGACCCTGAAACCCGTTTTATCATAGTGGGAGACGCAAGTATGGCGCCATATGAATTAATGGCTGCTGACGGATCGATCCATATTGAAGAGCGGACATCAAAACCAAGTTATGAAAGACTCAGATTTATTGCCGAGACCTTCCCCCATTCTGTCTGGATGAATCCGAAGATGGCTGATGAATGGCCATATACACGTACCATCCAGGCGATCCATGAAATTTTTCCCATGTTTGAACTGACCATTGACGGACTGGAGAAAGCAGTAACCTTCCTCATGAGCAAGAATTAAGGCAAGGAACGAGGACAAATTAACTTTCCTGATCTGAGCACTTACCTGGGGATGTTATTTTGTCCTCGTCCCTAAACGTTCACGGGTTCAAAAGTTTAGAGGTTCAAGGTTGGATTTTTGTCCCTGGACCGCATTTATAATGCTTACTTACGGGAAGAAGGTCATCTTTGGGAGATCTAATCCAAAATTTGGAGCCAAAAGGGTAAATATTTGGGAAAATAAGCATTAGCAACGAGGACTTTGGTCTTTAATACCTTCTCTGTCCTTAACCCTGAACGGTTGAACCCTGAACCCGTAAATGATTTCCCGATTTCTAATTTCAACGTTCCATGAACAACCAACTATCCTGGAAACAGATTTGACTAAATTCAGGCTTTATTCCAGTAACCGCCTGGAAGTCCTTGCTGAAAAATTAGCGGAAATCCTGAGCGAACACCCCTTGCCTCCTCTTGTACAGGAGTGGATTGTAGTCCAAAGCAGGGGCATGGAGAGATGGGTGCGCATGGAGCTTGCCCGTTATCACGGTATATGCGCAAACATCGGATTCCCATTTCCTGATGCCTTGATTTCCACCCTTTTCTGCGAGGCATTCAAAGACCTTCCTGCCCCCTCGCCGTTTGACCCTTCTATAATGACCTGGAAAATCATGAGTATTCTTCCATCCTGCATAAAAAACAGGCAGTTTGAAGCCATACGTTATTATCTTGGGGACCCCCCAGGTCATCTCAAGTGGTTTCAGCTTTCAGAGCAGGTTGCCGACATATTTGATCAATACCAGTTTTTCAGGCCTGAGATGATCTTGAAATGGGACCAGGGAAAAGAAGACCACTGGCAGGCGATTCTATGGCGCAAACTTACAAGGGGAGTCGATAAAAACCACCGGGCCGCATTAAAAGCCGCCTTTTTAAGACTGAGCAATAAAGGTCATCTCTCTTTGGAAAACTTTCCTCCGAGGATTTCAATCTTCGGCGTTCCCACTATTCCCGCCTATTATATGGACATCCTGAGGGCTGTTTCAGAAGTTATTGAGGTGAATCTCTTTCTCATGAACCCCTGCGGGGAATACTGGGCGGATATTGTCTCAGACCGGGACCTGAAAAAATATTCCGATCCGGACATGACAAGCCCTGATTTCAGAGAGGAACTATATCTTGAAAAAGGCAACAGCCTGCTTGCGTCCATGGGGGCCCTGGGCAGGGATTTTCTCTCATTGATTACCGAGCTTGATTGCGAGGAACAAGAGTTATTTATTGATGTTCCTGTCCACGACATGCTTTCCTGCATTCAGTCTGATATCCTCCTGCTCAGGAACAGGGGAAGAAAGCAGGATAAACCTTTGGCAATTACAGAGGATGACAGATCAATTGAGATCCATTCATGTCACAGTCCCATGAGAGAGATGGAGATATTAAAAGACAATCTTTTATCAATGTTTGAAAAAGACCGGAGACTTGAACCTGTTGATATTCTTGTAATGGCGCCTGATATTGAAGAATATGCCCCATTTGTCGAGGCCATATTTGGAACGGAGGATGATGAAAGGAAAAGGGTGCCATTTAATATCGCTGATCGGAGTCTAAAATCAGAAAACAGTATAGCAAGGGCATTCCTTTCGATCCTTGATCTTCAAAAAGCCAGGTTCGGAGCATCAGAAGTCTTGGATCTTCTCGAATGTCCTTTGATCCGTAACAGATTCAACCTGCTTGAACTCGATCTTCCGAAAATAAGAAAATGGGTAATAGAAACAGGGATCAAATGGGGAATAGATAGTGCCGGGAGAGAAAAACTGGGGTTGCCGGCTTTTAATGAAAACACATGGCGATTCGGTCTTGACAGGTCCTTGCTTGGATATGCCATGCCGGAACAGGACCTCCTATTTAATGATATCCTGCCCTATGACAACGTGGAAGGAAGCGATGCAGCAACTCTTGGTAAGTTTGTAGATTTTGTTGAAAATCTTTTTTCTTATGTCATCTCCTTTGAAAAAATCAGAACAATCAAGGAATGGTCACATACGCTGGCAGGTCTTCTTAAACGGTTTTTTCTGCCTGACGACCGGGAAATCAAAGAATATCAAGTGATCAGACAGATCATATGCGATCTTAACGGCCATGAAACGGATTCAGGCTTCCACAATAAGGTAGAGCTTTCCGTTATAAAGGCATATCTCAAACGTCACCTCGAAAAAAGAAGGCCTGGTTCCGGTTTTATCATGCAGGGGATAACGTTCTGCTCCATGCTGCCTATGCGGAGTATTCCATTTAAGGTTATCTGCCTTGCAGGGATGGATTGCGATAAATATCCGAGACAGGCACGAACCCCCGGTTTTGATCTCATGGCAAAAAACCCGAGGCACGGAGACCGGTCCACGAGAAAGGACGACCGGTACCTCTTCCTTGAAGCGATCCTGTCTGCAAGAAAGACATTATATATCAGTTATACAGGGCAAAAGGAGAATAGCACAATTCCGCCATCCGTGCTTGTCAGCGAGCTTGTTGATTACATGGAGAACGCATTTACCTTAGAGGGGAAGAAGATCTCCGACCATGTAATAACCTGTCACCGCAGACAGGCCTTCAGCCCGGCATATTTTCAGCCAAAGGTTTCTTCCGGCCTCGGTGCAACTCCTTTGGTACGGGCAAATATTTCAGATAATAAAAGGCTCTTCAGCTACTCAAAAGAAAACCTTGAGGCAGCCCGTCAATCAATTGAGACAAGAACGCAGCCAAAACCTTTTATATCAAAAGCTCTTACAGGGTCATTAACTGAATGGAAAAGGCTTGATCTTGCCCGTCTTATCAATTTTTTTTCTAACCCTGCCAGGTTCCTCTTAAAGGAACGTCTCAGAATCAGGTTCACGAAAGATAAAGACAGGCTTGATGAATCAGAATCTTTCAGATTAAAAGACCTTGATAAATACCTCTTTGAACAAGGACTTGCTGAAAAAAAGCTTGCCGGCCTGGATTTAAAAACAATATTTCCCGCCATACAGGCCTCAGGGCGTATCCCTCCCGGAACTCCCGGAAAATGCTTCTATGAAAAGTCCAGCAAAGAAATAGAACTATTTGTTCACAAAGTCGAGGCACGGAGATGCGGAGATGCGCTTGCTCCCCTTCAGTTACAGATCAACACGGCAGGTTTTGATTTGAACATAAGGGTGAAAGGTATCTATCCCGATTGCCTGATCCAATATCGGTATGCGAAATTAAAGGCAAAAGATTACCTCGAAACATGGATTAATCATCTAATACTGAATGCTTTTGGCCCCCGGGATTATCCGGACAGGTCCCTGCTTATAGGCACAGATAAAATATGTGAATTTTCACGGATAGAAGAGGCAGGCAGGATCATCGAAGAGCTTCTTGAAACCTATCTTAACGGATTGACAATACCTCTCCATTTCTTCCCTGAATCTTCATATAAATATACAGAGCAAAAAATACTGAAAGGAAAATCAGATGATGCGGCCCTAATGGCTGCCATGCAAACCTGGCAAGGGAATGATTTTGGATCAAGAGCTGAAAGCAATGATTTATATTATCAGACCTGCTTCAGGAATACCGACCCCCTGGATAACGAGTTCAAGGAACTGGCCCTGAAGATATTTGAACCGATTTTGATAAATCGCGGGAAACTTTCATAATGTGCAACCGTCAAGGGCTCAATGGTACAGGGTTCATGGTTTTTCTCGTTTTCTCGTTCCCGCGCTGGAAGAAATCCGCTATAATCTGTGTAAATCCGTGGCTGAACAGTCTCTGTGCGGTCAAGTTTTATCACCCCCCACAGAGAGTGGAAAAGAGAGCTTTTCAAAGTCGTTCCGGCTTGTATCCACTGCTTTTAAAGGCGCTTGCCCCAACTCATTGAGAAGATACAGATTTATCCATGCGTAAAATTGTTGAAATTGAACGAGCGAAAGACAACCCGGAACGGGTGAAAGATTACCATGATTAAAGACCTTGATCCTTTGTCTGCGCCCCTTTACGGAAATATCCTCATTGAGGCCGGGGCAGGCACCGGAAAGACCTATGCCATCTCATGCCTCTATCTGCGCCTGATCCTGGAAAAAGGGCTTTCCGTGCAGGAAATCCTGGTTGTAACCTTCACAAAAGCCGCAACGGAGGAGCTGAAGGACAGGATCCGCAGGAGACTGAAACAGTGCATAGAGGCTTTTGAAAGCGGCGGTCATGAAGATCCGTTTTTGGATGCCCTTATAAAACAATATGATAATCCTTGCCGGCCGGTTGAATCATTAAAGGCTGAATTGCGCGATTTTGATGAGGCCGCCATCTTTACCATACATGGCTTTTGCCGGCGCATACTCTTTGAAAATGCCTTTGAAACAGGGTGTCCGTTTGATACGGAGCTTGTAACAAATATGGATGTCTTTGTTCGTGAAATAGCGCATGACTTCTGGCGCAGGCATGCATACAAGGCATTTCCGGAATTCATATATTATTTGCAGGAGAAAAATATTTCACCTGAATCGCTGACAAAACGATTACAAAGAGGTCTTGTCCATCCGAATCTCACGGTTATTCCAAAGGTTCAACCTGTAAAACCTGCCGGCCTTGAGCCCTTTAGAAAAGAGTTCAAAACCCTTAAAAATGCATGGCCCGGTATGAAGGATGAAGTCCGGGAAGAATTGATGCATGCCGGGCTTAACGGGGGTAAATACGGCACAACAAAACCATTATCAAACGGGAGTTCCAAACGGGAGTTTAAGATTTCTCAATTTTTCAATGAAATGGATCGATTTGTATCTTTTGAAACCGGTATTCTCCCCCTGTTTGAGAATTTCGACAAATTCAGATTCAGCAAGATCTCCTGCGCAATAAACAAGGGTTATGAGCCGCCTGACCATGAGTTATTCCGGATATGCGACAGAGTGGCTGAAAAGGCATCTATACTTCAGGAAGAGATGGACAGGCACATTCTCTTTCTTAAAACGGAATTATTCAGATATGCGGAAGGAGCTCTTGCCGAGACAAAAAAGAGATGGAATATTCGCTTCTTTAATGACCTCCTTGTGGAAATAGGTGAGACCATTAAAGGTAAAAATGGACGCGCCTTTACCGGAAAAATAAGGGGAAAATACAAGGCGGCGCTGATAGATGAATTCCAGGATACCGACCCTGTGCAATATGCCTTGTTTGATGCCCTCTTTGGGTCGGAAAAAGGCCTTATCTTTCTGATTGGGGATCCGAAGCAGTCCATATACGGCTTTCGTGGAGCTGATCTTTTTACCTATATGAAAGCGGCAAAAGAGGTAACCGAAACTTACACCCTCAGGAAGAACTGGCGTTCCGAACCGGGACTTATTGATTCGGTCAATACACTTTTCTCCCGGAAAAAAAGGCCTTTTGTCTACGGGGAGATACCTTATACGCCGGCGCTTGCCGGAGAAACCGGAGAAATCAAAGAATATCTCACGATCGATGGAGAGCATCAACCACCTTTTCGACTATGGCTTATCGACAGGTCAAAAAAAGACAAGCCTGATAAACCTCTTAACAAAGGAAGGGCAAGAGACTTGATCCTGAAGGCCCTGGGATACGAAATCGCAAGACTCATCAATCTGGGCAGGCAAAACAGGGCCGTGATCGGGGACAGGCCTTTAAGCGAAAAGGATATTGCCGTCCTTGTCAGGACAAACCGGGAGGCCATTCAGGTTCAGCAATGCCTTTCCACCCTGAAGATTCCGTGTGTGCTTTCAAGCAATGTAAATCTCTTTGATTCCCATGAGGCGGCGGAGACAGCGATGCTGCTTGAGGCGGTTTCCGAACCTGATAATGAGGCCCTGTTGAGGGGGGCCTTATCAACGGATATCCTGGGTTTTACCGGAGAAGAGCTTGAACGGTTTATCGAGGAAGAAGATAAATGGGATCCTGTGATCCGGAGGTTCAAAGAGTATCATGACATCTGGAATACCAGGGGATTTATCCCCATGTTCAGGGATTTTGTTTCCCGGGAAAAGGTAAGAAGCAGGCTCCTTGCCTTTCCGGATGGTGAAAGGCGTCTTACCAACCTGCTTCACCTGTCCGAGGTACTCCAGCAGGAATCGTTTGAAAATGCCCCTGGTATGGCGGGACTTATCAAATGGCTGACTGAACGGATAGACCCGGAAACACCACGTCTTGAGGAGTACGAGTTACGCCTTGAAACCGATGAAGATACAGTAAAGGTAGTAACTGTCCACAAGAGCAAGGGGCTTGAGTATCCGGTGGTGTTCTGTCCTTTTGCATGGGATAGCTTTCAGGATAAAAACGATGAAGAAATCACCTTTCATGATAAAGGGCATGACTTCCGTCTAACCCTTGATCTTGGTTCCGGAAACATTTCAGAGCATAGGGCCTTAGCGGAACAGGAAAAGCTTTCTGAAAATGCACGGCTCTTCTACGTGGCCCTGACCAGGGCAAAAAACAGGTGTTACATAGTATGGGGAGGGATTAATAAGGCCGAAAATTCAGCGCCTGCCTACCTTTTTCATGGACAGACATTGTCTGAGCCGGGAAGGGAATTAGATGAATCTGTTAAATATTTCAAAGGGTTAACAGAAAAACAACTGATTACGGAGGTCAAAGAGCTTTCTGATAAGGCGGAAGGCGCTATTATATGCTCAAATATTCCTGATGAAAATCCGAAACCGCTTTCTTTGCCTGATGCATTTAAGGAAGCGTTATCATGCCGGAAATTTTCAGGAACTATTTCCAGGGATTTCGGGGTATTAAGCTTTTCATCCATTATATCAGGAAGTTCTGTGAATGTTAGCCTGCCTGACCATGATGATACAGGGGGAGATTCTATCGAGGTCGAGTCAAACCTCCGGTCAATGGAAGAAGAAACACTCACAGGTATTTTTGCATTCCCAAGGGGTGCAAACGCCGGGACATTTATGCATGACATCTTTGAGCACCTGGATTTTAAGGAAAAAGATGATGGAAAAATCAGAGGGCTTGTTGAAAACAAATTAGATGAATATGGTTTTGAATCCAGTTGGATAGATACGATAACCGATATGATAAAAAATGTCCTGTCGACACCCCTTGACCCTGAGTCAGATGAACTGAAACTATCATGTATTCAGGGTAAAGACCGCTTGACGGAGCTTGAGTTTTATTTCCCCGTCAAGATGGTTTCACCTGAAAGGTTAAGGGAGGCATTCCGCACAGTGCCCGGCATCAAGACCGAAATGGATTTGCCCGGCTCAATCGAAAAGCTCCGCTTTGTCCCTTTAAGAGGTTTTATGAAGGGGTTTATTGACCTTGTCTTTAAGTGGCGCGGCCGTTTTTACCTGATTGACTGGAAATCAAATTTTCTCGGCCCCAGGATAGAGGACTATGAAACAAGTTGCCTCGCCCTTGCAATGGAAAAAGATTTCTATTACCTGCAATACTGTATTTATACACTGGCCCTTGACCAGTACCTGAGACTCCGCATCCCGGACTATAACTACAAAGACCATTTCGGCGGCGTTTATTATATCTTCCTGCGCGGCGTCAGCCCGGAGGCAGGGCCCGGTTTCGGTATTTACAGAGATTTTCCATCGCCTGAATTGATCCGGATGCTGAGAGAAAAACTGATTGATCATTCGGGGTAATAGAAGGGTCAGGGCTACACATTTGACACGATTACCTCCCCGTTACCACGCTCCTGCGTGGTAACGTATACCTCTCCTCAAAGTACATTCCAACGCAAAGCATTGGAATGAGGGAGGGGACAATTACGAATCCTGCAAGGAACAGGGATGAACAGAAAAGAAATGCAGCCCTTGCTTGACGAGGGTATATTCAGAGAGATCGACATCCACTTTGGAAGGTTTATAACACGACTTTCCGGAGAAGATAATCCAGCACTTTTCTTTGCTGCGGCGTTTCTAAGCCGTGCTGCCGGTGAAGGTAATATCTGCTTCGATCTTTCGGAAGCGGAAAGGATCACCCTTGTTGCAAAAGGATTAAAAAAAGATGTTTTTCTTCCTCCCGACACAGAGACCTGGTTGAAGATTCTTCGCTCCTGCAGTGTGGTTGGGAGGCCGGGAGATTTCACACCTCTTATCCTTGATGATCGTTACAGACTCTATCTTTACAGATACTGGCAATATGAAAAATGGGTAGCTGACGGGATCAGGACACGTGCGGGCTGGAAGAGAGACAAGATTAATTGGTCTGTCTTCAAGGAGAGACTTTCAAAGCTCTTTCCAAATGTCGGGGAAAATAATACGGACTGGCAAAAAACGGCCGTTTTTGTATCGGTTTTAAAGCCCTTATGTGTTATATCAGGAGGCCCAGGCACGGGAAAGAGCACGGTCATTTCCATGATCCTCTCTATGTTTTTAAGGCAAAATATGAAAAAAGAGCTGAGCGTAGCTTTGACAGCCCCGACAGGCAAGGCCGCTTCCCGTATGCGGGAGGCAATAAGCAATGGAATGAAACTGCTCCCTTCAGAGTGCCGGATTGAAGAAAACGCACTGCCCATGGCTTCCACCATTCACCGGCTGCTCGGCGCCATACCCGGTTCACCCTTTTTCCGATATAATGCAGAAAACCTGCTCCCCTATCATTTGGTAATAGTTGACGAGGCCTCCATGGTGGACATGGCTCTCATGGCCAAACTCATTAAGGCTGTTCCTCAAGATGCTGGATTAATCCTTATTGGAGACAGGGACCAACTTGCCTCGGTTGAAGCGGGAGCCGTGCTTGCTGATATTTGCGATACCGGTCAAGCCCACGATTTTTCAATGGATTTTGCGAAAAAATACCTGAAGATCACCGGAACCCGGATAGATACGACCGATGAGAAGGAAGGACGGCCCGGAATTCAGGATTGTGTTATTCAGCTCAAAAAAAGTTACAGATTCGGAGCTGAAAGCGGTATAGGAGAAGCGAGCAGAGCTGTCAACAACGGTGACGGCGAACTTGCTCTCAGCATCATTAAGCGCAAAAAATACAAAGAGATTCAATGGAGACACATTCCGGCGCCAAATCTCCTCTCAAGGACATTGAAGGAATATGTTATCAAGGGATATAAAGATTATTTAAAGGCTGAAGATCCAATTGAGGTATTTCATCTTTTTGAGCAGTTTCGCATACTATCTGCGCTGAGGAACGGCCCATACGGGGTATCTGCCTTGAATCTTATCGTAGAAAAGATATTAAAAGATGAGAAGTTGATAAGTTCCGGGAAAGTATGGTATAGAGGCAGACCGGTTCTTATAACAAAAAACGATTATAACTTGAGGCTCTTTAACGGGGATATAGGTATTATTCTGCCTGATCCGGATTCCGGTAATGAGCTGCGGGCCTTTTTTTTGTCAGGAGAGGAAAAGCTGCGGAAATTGTCTCCCATCAGGCTGTCTGAATATCAAACCGTATACGCAATGACTGTTCATAAAAGTCAGGGTTCGGAGTTTGGAAGGATAATCTTTGTCCTGCCGGACAGGGACACCCCCGTTATGACAAGGGAACTTATTTATACAGGGATTACCAGGGCGAAAAATGGGGTCGAGGTCTGGGGAAAAGAAGAGCTTTTCTTAAAAGGGGTCAGCCGGCGGACAAAGAGGACGTCCGGTCTGCATGATATGCTCTGGGGAAAGGGCTCCTGAAAGAACAGATAAGCGTTCACGGTGTGAAGTCATTTACACTTTTTAGACCTGTGCGATTAGCCGTTAGCGATTAGCATTGATATGCAGGATGTAACATATAGAGAATTTCAGGGTGCAATATAAAACCTAAATCCTGCAAGCGTCGAGTTTGCCGAAGACCTGCCTGCTGCAGGCAGGTGCAAGGCGGCAAGGGCGCAGACGTACTACGAT
>JAGGXA010000236.1 GCA_021163285.1 Deltaproteobacteria bacterium
CCCTTAAGGAGCGCCGATTTTACCGAATCTGTGGTGTTTGCAAGTACTTGAAGTATCGTAATACGTCTGCGCCCTTGCCGCCTTGCACCTGCCTGCAGCAGGCAGGTCTTCGGCAAATTCGACGCTTGCAGGATTTAGGTATAATGCATAAATGATATGTCCTGTTAAAGAGCGACCACAAGTGCTTGCCCTTGCAAAACCTTGAACCATGAAACACCCGTGGACGGGTACAAATTAAAGGATGAAGCAGCCATCTGCATTCACATATTTGACATTAATCCTGTTTAAATATTATCTCATTGCAATGAATAATCCTGATTTTCAAAAAAAAACAGAACATCAAAAGCGTCACTTTCTTAAACAAATCGTTTGAATCCTTTAACAGGACAGCCTTGTCATTTGAAAAGTATTATCATCATCTGGAACAGGGAGTAAAAGAGTTAAACATTGAATTACAAAATAAAAACAACGAGTTAAACAGGAATTTAAAGCAAAAAGAGGAGGCGGGAAATTACCTGCACAACATACTTGAGACTGGCGGTCAGTCACGCCTTGAGCCGCAGCGGTTACTCAGTTGAAACCGCTGCAAATGGTTTTGAAGGTCTTGATAAATTTAAAACTGAGCAGTTCAATTTAGTGATAACCGATGTGAAAATGCCTGATTTATCCTGTTTAGACGTTCTTGCGGAGGCAAAAAAAATATCGCCGGAAGTCCCTGTTATAATGATTACTGCGTATGGCACTATCAACCGTGCAGTAGACGCAATGAAGGAAGGCGCTGCCGATTATATTTTAAAGCCTTTCTCATTTGAGACCTTAAAAGCGGCTGTGAAAAAGTTCGGAGCTAAACCGGTTCTTCAGCGCCGAAACAATTTTATTGAGGTTTATTCAGGATCAAATTCTGAAAAAAAGAGGATTATCACACAAGACCCTCAGTTATTAAAAATAACAAATCCGGCAAAAAATGTGGCCGCAATGCAACAATCCTTATCCTTGGTGAAAGCGGAACGGGAAAAGAATTATTGGCTTTTTTTATCCACCAAAATAGTGGGAGAGCAACCAAACCTTATGTTGCAATTCACTTCAAAAGTATAGCGCATTTAGTTCTCCCGGCATAGTTTACAATGTAACATCTTGAATATCTTGAATGTATTGATAGTAAAAAGATTAATTTGAATTCGCAACTCAGATAAAAGGCCATTCTTATTCAGCAATAATAGGCATCCTTCATTTTGAGGTAAAAGTAGTTGACACTTTTATTGGAAGTAAAAATTGTAAATTGCAGAAGAGGCTTACAGGCTCTTAAATCAACGGCAGGATGCCGCTGCCACTTTTCTGCCAAGTGTAAAGTAAAAATGAAGGATGCCCAATAATAATTTTTGTTTCAACTTCTTACAGGCGATTTTCAAATAACTTTTTTGGTATGTTATTTGCTTCTAATGTTTATTACAAAAACTGTATCCGTTCACAACAAGGAGCGAGCACTAAGGGTTTAATAAACAATAAGTTGGGATGAAAAAAACGGGTTATTGTTTACCGGGCCCTAAGTGGGTAAAACAAAAGATGGAATCTCAAGGCATATTCAACGGAACTTTTTCAATAATTGAAAAAGTTCTCGATCTAAGGTCTACAAAGCATAAATTAACTATCTCAAATATTGCAAACGCTGATACACCGAATTATAAGGCTTTTGACTTGATTATTGAAAAAGAGATGAAGAAAGAAATAGGAGCGTCAAGGCATCTTGAGCTGGCAAAGACTGATTCCCGACACTTTCCTGCAAAAGAAAATGCTCTTGATAATATAAATCTCATACCTGAAAAATCGATATGGACGCAAAAAGGTGATGGAAATACCGTTGACATTGATAAGTCAATGGCAAAACTGGCAGAGAACAATCTCATGTATAATGCACTGGCCAGATCAATTTCAAAGAAATTTACACTTCTTAAAGAAGTTATTCAAGGGGGTAAATAAAAATGAATTTTCTTGATGCACTCCAAACAAGTTCTTCAGGTCTTACAGCTCAAAGGACCAGAATGAATGTTATATCCAGTAACCTCGCTAACATTAATACCACAAGAACTCCTGAAGGCGGACCTTACAAAAGGAAGGATGTTGTCTTTGCTGCCAGCCCTCTCCATCAATCTTTTCAGGATACCTTGAGAAGACAAATAAGAGGCGCACTATCTAAAGTAGATGTAATTGGAATCGTTGATGATAAGAGGCCGCCTCAATTAAAATACGACCCTCAGCACCCGGACGCAAATGAAAAAGGTTATGTGGCAATGCCTAACGTAAACCTGATTGAAGAAATGGTAAATATGATATCTGCAACGAGGAGCTATGAAGCCGGCGTTACCGCACTCAATGCCACTAAGGATATGGCATTAAAAGCCCTGGAAATTGGTCGTTGAGCGCTCGATCTACTCCTGATGTTGTAATGTTGTAGCCGTTTACGGCTTGAAACTTGAAATTGGAAATGACAAATTCGGAGGAGTTGGTTCGAGTTTACGGGATAGATGTTTACAAACCGGCAGAGGCGTTATCAGATATGGTTCGGTACGACTTTGATAAGGGGAACAAAAAGGTTCAGGCACTAAATCATTTTAGAATATGAGGACTTGTCCATGAGTGATATCAGCATTCAAAACGATCTCAAATCATCGTTCGATTCAGAGATGCAGAAAATAAATTTGCCGAAAGAACAGCATAACTCCTTTGGCGAAATATTAAGTAAATCGATAAATGAAGTAAATCAATATCAAAATGAGGCAGACATGGCAATGAATGAACTGGCAATGGGCAGGCAAACCAATATTCATCAAACCATGATAGCAATAGAAAAGGCGGAAGTCTCTTTCAAGCTGATGATGCAGGTACGCAATAAAATTATATCAGCCTATGAAGAAGTTAAGCGAATGCAATTTTAGGGTGTATTCCCCGCGGGCGTTTTGCCGATGGTGTGTGCGTTCGAAATACAAGTTCCTATAATTGTTCGTAATCGTTCAAGGTTCAATGTTCAGGGTTAAAAACAAAGAAGACATTGAAGGCTGAAGTCCTCGCTGCAAATACCTGTTTTCCCAGGTAACGCCAAATAGTCTCCAAATTCCGAATCGGGCAATCACAAGGGATTGCATCTACGAAAAACCCAATGCACGGTGAAAACAATCGTAGGAACAGATCTTGTGCCTGCCCGCGGGAAAATAAAACCTTGAACCCGTGAACGGTTAGAATAGTTCGTACCCCTGCTAAACTATTACGTTTTACATTATTCTACAAATCAAATCCGTTGGCAGGATAATTAGATATGCAAAATTCTGAAACCTTAAACCAGCTCAAGACATTTTTCAAAAATCTTTCCACAGCAAAGAAAATCACACTTTTTCTATTAATTTGTGGAATTATGTCGGCTTTTACCTTTTTGATGATATGGACAAACAGACCTGATTTTCAGCTTCTTTATTCCGGTCTGGCAAGTGAAGATGCGGGGACAATAATTCAAAAGTTGAAAGAGAACAAGATACCTTATCAAATCTCTCCTGATGGGAAATCTATTATGGTCCCGAAGGAACATGTCTATGAGACAAGGCTGGGTCTGGCTTCCCAGGGATTGCCACAGGGTGGCGCAGTCGGTTTTGAAATCTTTGATAACACACAATTGGGCACGACCGATTTCGTCATGAACATAAATTACCAAAGGGCATGCCAGGGAGAGTTGACCCGGACAATCAACGGATTAGCTGAAGTTGAAAGCTCCAGAATTCATATTGTTATGCCGACCAGCTCACTATTTGTAGAGGATGAAAAACCGGCGACAGCTTCAGTTGTCTTAAAGATGAAACGAGGCAAATCTTTGAACAAGGCTCAAATTCAGGGGATTGTATATCTCATCGCATCGAGCGTTTCAGGATTAAAACCTGATAACATTACTATAGTTGATAACTACGGCAATATGCTTTCAGGTTTTTTAAATAAATCGTCAGATACGCAGTTTAGTTCGGAGCAGTTACAGTTACAAAATAAAATAGAAAAAAATTTGGAAAACAGGATCAAAACAATGCTTGAAAAGGCTCTGGGGCCTGGCAAGGCAGTCGTCAGGGTTGCATGCGCTCTTGATTTTAAGAGGCATGAGAAAACCGAAGAAATATATCAACCCGGCAATAAGTCTATACGGAGTGAGCAACTTAACGATGAAATTTCAACAACTAAACAGGAAAAGCCTGTTGGAATACCGGGAGTAGTCTCAAATATGTCGGAAACGAAAGCGCCTGAAACCCTGTCAAAAAAAGAGCCGGTTTATCAAAAAAAGGATCGCACTGTAAATTACGAAGTAGGGAAAGTGATAAGTCATACTGTGGAACCGGTAGGTAATGTTTGCAGAATGTCAGTGGCAGTCATTATAGATGGAACTTATAGCATTATAAAAAAAGAAGATGGCGCAGAAGAACGGAAGTATATACCAAGAACCCCTGATGAAATGAATAAATTTGAACAAATAATAAAGAGCTCTGTAAATTTTGACAAGAAAAGAGGTGATAAGATAGAGGTTGTCAACATACCATTTGAATCATCAAAGCTGAATGTGGCAGAATCCGAGGGTGAAATAATTGAGGATAACTGGCTCTATAAAATTAATACATATAAGCCTTTTATTAAATATGGCGTTCTGTTTATTTTTATACTTTCTTCGTTCATTTTTATAGTGCGTCCCTTAATGAAATGGATCGTCTCCGGACAAACCGGAGAAGTGAAAATGTTAAATCAACTTCCGATGACGGTGAAAGAAATTGAAAGAGCGTACGGTGAAGATCAGAAAACCCTTCCCTACAACAACCAGGTCTTGGAAATGATAGCAGGGAATAAAGAAAAATCCGTAGACTTAATGAAAGACTGGATGAAAGAAAATTAGGAGGCTGTCCGAAAATATCCTTTTCCCCAAACTCTGTGTTACGCGAAAAAATTATCCTCGGAGGTAAGAGGGCTTGCGGGATTCCGATATCAACCATATACCCGCGGTATTTTTTTTCGCAAGCCTTGATTTCGGAAAAAACAGCTATTCCCGGACAGCCTCATGGGCAGGCTTACAAGAGAAATTACAATGAACACTAAAGATTTATCAGGATCAGTAAAAGTCGCAATTCTTATCCAGTCACTTGCTGCGGAAAAAAGACAAGAGGTACTTGATAGATTAAGCGACTCTGAAAGGGAAGTGATAAAAGGACATCTGTCCCAAATGGGAACGATATCGCCGGATCTTGTGGAAAAGGTATCGGAAGAGTTTAC
>JAGGXA010000110.1 GCA_021163285.1 Deltaproteobacteria bacterium
AAAGGTTATGATTTTTGAAAATAGTTTACACTTAAGGAGCGCCGATTTTACCGAAGACCTGCCTGCAGCAGGCAGGTCTTCGGCAAACTCGACGCTTGCAGGATTTAGGTATAATCTGAATGAAAAAACGACTCTATCCATTCCCTGCGCTCATTTCGGGATTATTTTCGGCCCAGATCCTTGCATCCATACATGTTTACCTGTCAAATACCTCCCTTTTCCATACTCTTTATACCTTAAAAGACGCTGGGTATCTCACGATTCCAAACCGGCAAATCATGCAAAACCTCAACGATTTTTCCCCTGCTTTTTGCGGGGGAGTTTTTTTTTCTCTTAGTCTCGGGGCTGGCTTATCCGTCTTTACACTTATAACCGTCCAGCTCTGGGACTGTCTCTTTAAGAGAAGCAGAATGATTTTTATCCTTATATCGGCGCTTTTAACATGCTTGATTGCAGAGGTGAACATCTCCGGCTTCCTCCCCATTGCAACATCATATTTTATTGTGATCCCTGCCGTTGTATTTATAACTGCATTAAAATGGATACCCGTTCGTACCGGGAAAAATGATCTTTTAAAGGAGATAATTCGCATTGCCCCTGTTATCATGCTAACACTTTTATGGACAACTCAAATGGACAGGAATATGTTTCAGGATGTAAGAGACAATCTCCTTTTATCCAACTCGGCTGGTCTGATGATCAATGATTTTTACTACAAGTATACCCTGTATCCGGCTCAAGTCATCAAATCACAGGAACAGAAGACCCTCAAGACCTGCTGCCTTAAAAATATCAGGGATAAACGACTTGCAGACCTGCTTGAAACAAAACTGACCGAATTTGACTACCTCAATTTGCCTGAAAACAACGCGGTTGACATGAAAATTGATAAGGTGGGAAACACACTGATCTTTAAAAAGAGAAGAGCGGAACTCAAGGTCGAACTCAGAGATTTTCTTTCTAATCCGGGCGGAGTGCTTAAAAAATTTTCTTTTAAATGTGACAGGTATCGGTTTTTCCGCAAATTCACCTTTGTTTCGTTTCTTGTCGGCTTTCCCGTTATCCTTTACATTATTTGTTATGGTATCTTCTTTTTTATATTGAGTTTGTTTTGGGGGCCGGGCAGCTCAGAAGCGCTGTCTTCAGTATTATGTTTCCTGATTGGTGTTGGATTGTTTATTCCCGTTTATCAGGGAAGGAAGGAAGGAGTTAAAAACCTTAATGACCTTGCAGTAACAAATAACCTTGAAGTAATATTGGAAAGCAGACGATGGCAGGAGAGGGTTGCAGGCTTAAAAATCATAGAACAAAAGAGGATGGACCCTGCTGCATTCAGGGCATACAGGGGCATGCTTCAAAGTCCTTATATACAGGAACGTTGCCGACTGGTAACAACCATTTTAAACAGCAGGCGACCGGAGACGTATGAGGACCTGATCAACTTTTTGGATGACCCGAGCCCGAATGTATCCTGCATGGCCTTTTACGTATTGGGCCTAAAGGGAGATAAGAGAGCTGTTTACGAGATATTAAAGAGAATTAAGACATCTGATCACTGGTATAAACAATGGTATGCATACAGGGCTTTAAAAGCGCTGGGATGGAGACAGACAGGATCCGAATAAACGCCCTGCTCGTTTCTTTCGCAATGGTTATTCTTGTTGAAGGGGCCGCGATGATCATAGTTGCAAAGGGCTGTTCAGATATCATGATTATCCTTGGCTGCGCGCGTCTTATTGAAATAATCGTTATTATAACAGTAATCATTATATGGGAGCAGGGCCTGCCATCCATTGGTCTTGCTCCATCTATGATGGCTGACGGATTCAGGAAAGGCTTGATCTGGTCGACCGGCTTTGGAATAGTCGCTCTATTTTCTTTTGCGATTTTATTTCTTTTTGGTATTAACCCCGCTCCATCGATATATACAAACATGCCTGTAGTCCACAGTAAGATTGTCATCTTTTTCCTGGTTGGCGGTATTTTAGCGCCTGTTGCGGAAGAAATCTTTTTTCGTGGGGTAATCTATGGTTTTTTCAGGAAATGGGGGGTTTGCCTAGCGTTTGTTTCGAGTGTCCTGATATTTGTTATTGCCCATCATATTGTTGCCGGTTTTCCTGTTATTCAAGTGGCGGGAGGTATTATCTTTACCGTTGCTTATGAAATAGAAGGAAACCTGATGGTTCCCATCACTATACATTCCCTTGGAAATATGGTATTGTTTATTATTTCACTCTTGAGATAGGAGGCTGTCCGAAAATGCTCCTTTTCCAAAACTCTGCGTTATGCTCAAAAAATTATCCTCGGAGGTAAGCGAGCTCAGGAGACCTCGAAGACGATGTGAAACCGTAATACATAGTCGTGGAAGTTATTTTTGCGCAACCCCTCGTGCCAACCGGCGGCAGATACAATAAAACAGGTTAACCGGAATATGGTTTTTTACTCAAAAAAGGTCGATTTCAAATGGAAGAAAACAGTTCTTGTCCTGTTAATCTTTTTGCCAGTCTTCTTTTTTGGATTTCATTCAAGGGAAAATGCCCTGGAAAAAATAATAAGCTCGGGGGAAATAACCGTGATCACGTGGAATAATGCCCATTGTTACTATTCTTATCGAAATAATCCGATTGGATTTGAATACGATCTGGCAAGAGCCTTTAGTGATTATCTTGGCGTTAACCTGAAAGTATTCATACCTCTTACGAGATCAGACCTTATCCATGCGTTAGATAATGGGTATGGGGACTTTATTGCCGCAAGCATGAGCATAACCCCTTCACGAAAAAAACTCGTGGATTTTTCCGATGCATATTTCAATAATCAGCAGGTAGCTATAATCAATAAAAAGAATTATCAAATAAAAACTTTAAGGGATTTGAAAGGAAAGACTATTTATGTGCCTTTAGGAACCTTATATGAGGAGCGTTTGAGACAGCTCAGAGATGATGGTCTTGATATCAATATCAAGTCGGTTGGCGGGCACACATCCACGGAAGAATTGATCCGTATGGTGGCGGAAAATGAGATTGAAGTAACTATAGCCGATTCCAATATTGCGCTCCTGAACCGCCGGTATTATCCCGACATAAAGATCTCCTTTCCCATAGGAGATACCCAGTTTCTGGGATGGGCGGTTAAAAAAGGTGAAAACCACCTCCTTAACAAGATAAATGAATTTATAAAACAAATTAAAAAGAATAGAAATTACGAAAAGATCTATAACAAGTATTATTCAGATACGGAAATTTTTGATTATGTGGATTTAAAAAAATTTCATATCAGGCTCAAAAACCGACTCCCCAAATATAAGGAGACCATACAGAGGGCTGCCGAAACATATGGTTTCGACTGGAAATTGTTAGCTGCAATGATTTATCAGGAATCTCATTTTAATCCAGGGGCGATCAGTTTTACCGGAGTACGGGGAATTATGCAGCTTACCCTTGATACGGCAAAGGAAGTAGGGATTACGAACAGACTTGACCCTGAACAAAGCATCATGGGAGGGACTAAGTACCTTAAAAAACTATACACCAGATTTGATAAGGCAAATGAAGAGGACAGGTTGCTCATTTCCCTTGCCAGTTATAACGTTGGGAAGGGCCATATCCTTGATGCCCAAAAAATTGCAATGCAAAGGAATCTCGATCCTAATAGCTGGTCCTCGCTGAAACAGATCCTGCCGCTTCTCCGTTATTCAAGGTATTATAAAAAAAGCAGATATGGATACTGCAGAGGAACGGAACCTGTTCGTTATGTAACCAGGATATTGACCTACTATGATATACTGAAAAGAGAAGAAATAATGGATCAAGACAGAGAAATCCCTGCCCAGGAACAAGCCTTGACGGGAACTTATGGACAAGGACGAAACAACATTAATGAAAGTATGATATTTTTATGAACCAGGGAAAAATTATAGAATACATTGATCAGGGCAAGTTTGTTTGCGCCCTCTGTCTTCAGGATAAGGGCAATAAACTTCACCTGCTTGCGTCCTCAAACCGTGAAATCAACGTTTCATTAAAAAGGGCTGCTCTTATTTCCAAAGCAAATATTGATCCGTTACAGCCAAGAAAAGAATTGATAGAAAGGCTGAAACAGACAGAGGAAAGAAGAATCAGGCTAAAGAACAAAGTAAACGTAAAAGAGCTCTGGGAACTTATCAAAGATGAAAAGGAGAATTTTAACAATAAATACCTTGCCCAACTTGTATTCGGCGAAGAAATAAATGGCGACCATCTTTCTGCTTTAATCCGCGCTCTTTTTGAAGACCATCAATATTTCAGGATGAAAGATGGCCGGTTTTTGTCAAATTCCGAGGAAAGGGTAGAGCAGATCATAAAACAGAGAAAAGATGATGCGTTGAGGGATGAGTGGCTAAAACAGGGAAGCGCCTGGCTTAAAGAGGCGCAGCAGGGCAGGAAAACTGAAGGTCCGGCCTGCAAAAAATATATTATTCAGTTGCTGATTCAACTTGCCCTTTATGAAAATGACGCTCAGGATTTTAAACATGGGAAAGAGCTTCTTTTAAGGACGGGGATATCTGATATACGAGAGGCCAGGAATATACTTGTCAAGCTGGGTGAATGGGACAAAGATGAAAACCTTGATATCCATCGGTTTGGGATTGCAACTTTCTTTAACAAAAAACAAATGGATGAAGTGGCCCTGCTCGCCGGGACCGAAATTAACAACCAGGGTCGCGAGGACTTGAGACACCTTCCCGTCGTGACTATCGACGGTCCAATGACCAATGATTTTGACGATGCGGTAAGCCTTGAAATTATAAATGGAAATCTTCAATTAGGTATTCATATCTCCGACGTTGCAGCAGTTATTCCACCCGGCAGCATTCTTGACAAAGCGGCATTTGAAAGGGCCTCATCTCTTTACCTGCCGCGCCGTGAAATACCGATGTTCCCGATTGGCCTTTCCCAGGACGCCCTGAGCCTCAAAGAAGGGTGCGACCGGCATGCGATTTCCCTTTTAACCAGCTTCAATAATGATGGTGAACTTCTGAATTACAGGTTTACACCCTCTATTATCAGAGTAAAGCAAAACCTCACCTATGATTTGGTCAATGCAAATATCGAGAAAGACAATATCTTCCAAAAAATGTATGTGGCGAGCCACCGATTGCGCGAAAAAAGGACAAGACAGGGTGCAATTAATCTCTCTCTGCCTGATCTTCAAATAAATTTTGATTCCGAATCTTCTCTGTCTATTGATTTGATCCCTCAAGAGACACCGTCCCGACAAATCGTAGCAGAGTTTATGATCCTTTATAACTGGCTGGCAGCATCATTTTGCAGAGATAATCAGGTTCCGATTCTTTTTAGAACTCAAGCTGAACCGAATGAAAGACTCATTGTCGATGATGATGATTATTGTTATTATGTCTTCCAGCAAAGACGGAAGCTTAATCCTCTAATTATTGATACCACTCCCCGGCCTCACAGCATTCTGGGGGTTGACGTATATACCCACTTTACTTCCCCCATCAGGAGATATCTTGATCTTGTGATGCAGCGTCAAATAGGAAATTTTCTTTTGGACAAAGAGCCTGAATATAATGAGAAGGGACTGGATGAAATCAGAATGTCGGTAGAACCCGTGGTAAAACGACTGAATATGCTAAAACGAAATCGCATTCGATATTGGATACTCAAGTACCTTCGCAGTCTGCGCGGGGATGAAAAATTAAGAGCGATAGTCCTTTATGAACTGAAAAGCAAGTACAAGATTCTACTAACCGATCTTCAGATGATTGCCGATATAAAAAAGGAATCTCGCATTACACTAAATCCGGGTGATCATATCATGGTGGAAGTGACAAAATCCGAACCATGGATTGACAGGCTTGAACTCAAATAGTACCAGAACACAATTTTGGGCATCCTTCATTTTTATTTTACACTTGGCAGAAAAGTTGCGGCGGCATGCTGCCGCTGATTTAAGAAGCTATAAGCCTCTTTTTCAATTTACAGTTTTTAGTTCCAATAAAAGTGTCAACTACTTTTACCTCAAAATGAAGGATGTCCAATTTTGAATGTTGAATTAAGAAAAGGAACGACTTCAAAAACGGTGAAACTTCAATTTTAAAATTAATGTTTACACTTTTTTTAAATTAAGCTATTTTTTTATTTTATTTACAATTTATAAATCAAAAAACACGTTCTCAAATGTGCGGAATGTCCGTTATTATGTCGGATATCTTTATTGACGGTATTGAAGCAAATGCATCATCTCATGAACTTTCCGGGAAAATTAAAGATGTCTTCCTGAAAGCCTCGGATAATCTTTCATGGCTTTCTCCCGGAGATACGGTTCTTTTGAAACCCGCCTTGAACTCATTTTACCCTTATCCTGCAACAACACATCCTCAATCAATTCTAACCATTGCTGAAATCCTGGCTCAAAAAGGTGCAAATGTATTTGTCGGCGACCAGTCAGGCATAGAACATGTGCTTGTTGATAAATTCGGATCCCACAAAAAATCGTCAAAATGGTGTTTTAAAAAATCAGGAATGGGCAAAGAAAATAATCTGAAATTCATAGGTTTTGAAGAAGAAGGATGGAAAGACGGTTATTTTAATTATAAAAATTCATCTTCAACCTGGAAAAACGGTTTCTACGTAACAAAATGGGTTCAAAAAGCAGACCATATAATAAATCTTCCCCGTCTAAGTACACATGCCCTAACAGGAGTTTCACTGGGGTTTAAAAACATGGTGGGATTGTTAAGAGATGACAGTCGGATGAATTTTCACCTTAACGGAACTTTGGTTCCTATTATAAAAAGTTTTGCAAAAGGAGCCAAATTTGATCTAAGTCATGATCATTCCCATACTTTTTTTGAAAAAATAACCGATATCGGTATGGCGATTAAAGATAAACTTAGAGTCACTCTCTTTACAGGAACACAGGCACAGGTAACTTTTGGCCCTGACAAACATGCCATTCCAATTAGAAAAACAGGCATGTTTTCCGCCCATGTTGTAACGCCTGACACAGGCATTATCTTTGCCGGCTCGGATCCCGTAGCGACTGAAGTGCTCGCAATAGCTTTTCTCTCTATTTTATACTCTGAAACACCTATATTGAAAAAGCAAATTTGGAAAACCTTTTTATTATCGAACCGCTCAATAAAGGACCTGAGCAAATCCGACGTATGGGACAATCCTTTTATTAAACGTGCTCTACATACAGGTCTGGGGAACGGGTTAATAAATCCACATTATACTGCAATCCCGGGAAAACTTAAACATCAGTTGAATGATTTAATCCAAAGGAAGAAATAAAAAAGGAGCAACATCAATGGGAACTGCTTTAACGGACGTAAAATAATTTATAAAACAGATTTACAAAAAGCCTGATTTATAGATAGAGAAGCTTCCTTGACATACTGATTGTTTAAACGTCCCGGAACCCGTGAAAAGCTGCTTTATCTGTAATCTTCAGCTCCTCCTGGGGCTCGCGCAAAAATAACTTTACAGAATTGGCGCTCAGATTTGAAGATGAGAGGCCAAAATGTTAAGTTATTTTTGCGCTGGGAGGCTGTCCGGGAACAGCAATTTTTTTCAAAATCAAGGCTTGCTCAAAAAATTACCGCAGACATATAGTTGATATTTCGAGGATAATTTTTTGAGCATAACGCAGAGTTTGGGAAAAAGGGCATT
>JAGGXA010000061.1 GCA_021163285.1 Deltaproteobacteria bacterium
AAATTAATGCGTGTTATACAAGCACAACATTTCTGTAATTCGTTGATATTAAAAGCATAATTTTCTTCTTGAAAATAGTTTATGCAGGTTTTAGGTGTCATACATAGGGGTCCCATCGTCTAGGGGTAAGGATATCGGCCTCTCACGCCGAAGACACGGGTTCAATTCCCGTTGGGACTACCATTAATAAACAAAGCCGTTCACGGATTCAGGGTTCCTTATCCAAGATCGATCATGGGGCAGGTATCATCCTGCATGCTGACAATGACCTTTGTTTTATGAAGGCCGCACTTACTTAAGACCTTAACTGCTTCCTCGTTTGCTTTTTCAGGGTGATTATTGGTATCACTCAGATGGGCAAGCACTACATGCTCTAATTTATCATGAGATATCGTTTGAATAAGATCCGCGGCCTGCCGGTTTGATAAATGTCCATCCTGTCCTTTTATCCGCCTTTTAAGAAAGAGCGGATAAGGGCCGTTATCAAGCATTTCCGACTCATAGTTGAATTCTAATATAAGGGCGTTACACCCTTTTAAACGGTCTTCAACCAGCCTGGTGCTTCGACCTAAGTCCGTTGCCAAACCAACCTTTGAACCGTTAAAAGAAAGGACAAGCCCAAAAGGATCGGCAGCATCGTGACACTTTGTAAAGGTTTCTATTACAAGGTCTTTGATTCTCAGGGTTTGACCGGTATCGATAATTACAGGATTTGGAAGGTTGCCAAGGATGTGTCGACTCTTTTCAAGTGTCTTATGGTTGATATAAACGGGAAGATCAAAACGCCTCGTAATAGGACCAGCCCCTTTTATATGATCCAAATGCTCATGGGTAATAATAAGGGCATCCAGGCCCTCCGGTTCAACTCTTATTAATTTCAGGCGTCTGATAATCTCTTTGCAGCTAAGACCTGCGTCAATAAGGATTTTTGCGTTATCAGTCTCAAAGTAGGAGACATTTCCCTTGCTGCCGGAGGCCAGAACAGAAAACCTCATCCCGCTTTTCACATAATTCCCGTGTGACCGAAACCACCTTTGTCTCTCGCGGTTTGACCAAGGTCATCGATCTCCGTCAGAGCAATTTGAAAGACCCTGGATATAACCATTTGAGCGATACGATCACTGCGATTGATTGTAAATGGTTCACCCCCCCAGTTTATCAGCAGAATACCTATCTCACCCCTGTAATCGGAGTCGATCGTCCCTGGTGAATTTACTATTCCGATACCATAACGGAGGGCCAGGCCACTGCGCGGGCGAATCTGGGCTTCATAACCGGGGGGTACGGAAATAGCCAACCCGGTTGGAATAAGCCTTATTTCACCCGGCATCAAAGAGACAGGTTCTTTGACGGAGGCCCTTATATCCATACCTGCCGAACCCTGAGATTCATACGCCGGCAAAGGAATATCCTGATTATCACCTATGCGTTTTACTTTAACTCTAATCATCTTCAACCATCATTATTTTTGCGCGAACCCTTAAGCAATCCGTTCACTATGTTTTTGAAACCATGAATTATCACCCTAAATATTGAACTATTACTATTTAACCCTGAATTGTATCCTATTCAAATTCCGTGGTAATGGGTAGTCTGCCAGAATATAACTATGCGTAAATAAAACCTTTTTGTAAATTGAAAATGAATTTTACCACGGTTTTTGAATAGGATGCCTTAAATCATTGAACCCGTGAAGGGTTACCTTAGGAATAAAAGGTTCCCCGTTAAAACCGAAGAAAATCCTTTTCAAGAGCGTCTTCCTTAACGGGGCCAAGTGCAACAAAGGAACCCCCTCCATCATAAAATATATTATTCGCAAGCCCTGTAACCTGGTCAATAGAAACCTTTTCCAACTTTGATACCGTTTCCTCATAGGTTATATACCTCTGAAAATTAAACTCATTTTTTGTTATACGCATCATCCGGTTGTCTGCGCTTTCAGAGGCAAGATAAATTTCACCTATCAGATTGTCTTTGGCCGCAGTAAGGTCCGATTCGGACAATTCTCCTCTTTTAAGCTTCCTGATCTCAGTCTGAATGGTTTCAAGAACAGGATTAACATTGGCCTGGTCGGTAGCTGCATAGACCCCTAAAAGGCCGGTGTCGATATAACTGGAAAGAAAAGAATAAACAGAATAGGCAAGCCCCCTTTTTTCTCTGATCTCCTGAAAAAGGCGAGAACTCATATTTCCACCAAGAATCGTATTTAAAAGAGCACACGCAAACCTGTCGTCATTCATCTGAGAAGGCGCTTCCCCTCCCAAGCAGAGATGAACCTGTTCCAGGTCTTTGAAATGGATGGAAATATCTGCGTTTTGATTAGGCATAACCCTGTTACGACCTGGATTCTCCCCGCCTGAAACAGGCTCAAACAGGGGCTTAAAAAATGAAACCATCGATTGATGGTCTACATTCCCTGCCGCTGCAATCAGAATATTTTCGGGAATATAATGTGAATTAATATATTCTATAAGGTCATCCCTTTTAAAGGCGGAAACAGTCTCATCCGTTCCAAGAACGGACATACCTATAGGGTGGTTTTTCCAGAAAAGGTGGTTGAAAAGGATATGGATGTTATCGTCAGGTGTATCTTCAACCATGCTGATCTCCTGGAGGATCACCTGCCTTTCACGTTCTATGTCATCAGGATCAAAGGTTGAATTCAGAAAAATATCTGATAAAATATCAGATAGAGCCGTAAAGTGTTTATCAAGCGCCCTGGCATGATAGCATGTCTGTTCTTTGCCTGTAAAAGCATTGAACTGCCCTCCTATAGCATCTAATTGCCTGGCAATATCATGACTGCTGCGTTTGCCGGTGCCCTTAAAAAGCATATGTTCAATAAAGTGTGAAAGCCCACTTTCAAGTTTTTTCTCATCCCGGGATCCTGTATTTACCCATATACCGAAAGATATGGATCGCAAATAATCCAGACGTTCTGAAATTATCCTGACCCCATTTTTTAAAACAGTTTTATGATACATTAGTGAGATAGTAACCTGTTCAATGTTTAAAGGTTTAGAGTTCAGATTCTAAGGGTTCACTCAAAAATAACACCACAGAACTGGCGCCCGGATTCAGGTTAGATGCCAGAATAACATTACAGAATTTTTTGCGTGAGTTCCAAGTCAAGGAATAACTGCTGCATTATATGAAAAGGCAAGACTTTAACCGTGAACCCCGAACCTGAAAACGCTTACGTCAATTTTTCTCCTAAAGCGGCCTTGCGTGAAAGACGAATCTTGCCATTTGCAGCTACTTCAAGTACCTTAACAAGGACTTCATCCCCCTCATTAAGTACGTCTGTTACTTTGTTTACTCTTTCCTTGTCTAACTGGGATATGTGGACAAGACCGTCCGTCCCCGGGAAGATCTCAACAAATGCTCCGAAATCCATGATTTTTACGACCTTACCCATATATAATTTGTCTACCTCAGCCTCCTGCGTTATCCCTTTGATAAGATCAATGGCCACATCAACGCATTTCCTGTCTGCTGCGGAAATAGAGACTGTTCCATCGTCCTCCACATCGATCCTTGCTCCGGATGTATTGCTGATTTCCCTGATAGTCTTGCCACCCTGACCGATAACAACCCTCACTTTATCGGGTTTAACCTTCATACTCGTCACAATCGGGGCAAAGTCTGATATCTGTCCCCTTGGTGTGGAAATGGCCTTATCCATCTGTTCCAGGATAAAAAGTCTGCCTTCTCTTGCCTGTTCAAGGGCCTGCTGCATTACATCCTTTGAGATACCATCGATTTTGATATCCATCTGAAGAGCGGTAATCCCGCCGCGGGTGCCTGCAACCTTGAAATCCATGTCACCGTAATGGTCTTCGTCACCTATGATATCAGTCAATATGGCGGTTTTGGCGCCATCTGAAACGAGCCCCATCGCAACGCCGGCTACAGGCTCTTTTATGGGAACACCTGCATCCATGAGCGAAAGACACCCGCCGCAAACAGTAGCCATAGAGGAAGAACCATTAGATTCCAGGATCTCTGAAACGACCCGAACGCAATATTTAAACTTTTCTTTATCAGGTATCACGGGCAGCAGTGCGCGTCTTGCAAGCGCCCCGTGTCCTATCTCCCTGCGTCCGGGGCCACCTAACCTTTTTGCTTCACCGACGCTGTATGGCGGGAAATTATAATGAAGGATAAATGGTCTGAAATATTCTCCATATATTGATTCAATTTTCTGCTCGTCCCGCTCGGTTCCAAGAGTGGTCAGCGCCAGAGCCTGTGTCTCTCCACGTGTAAAAAGGGCAGAACCATGGACACGGGGCAACAAACCTACTACACATTCTATCTGTCTGACTTCATTAAAAGATCGGCCGTCAATCCTTTTCTCATCCTCAAGAATCATTCGGCGGATCATGTTCTTTTCCAGTTCATGAAACGCATCACTTATTTCTGATTCCCTGCCCTTGAAGCTATCGGAAAGCTTATCAACAACAAAATCGCCGGCTTCTCTTCTTTTTTCCTGGCGCAGCATTTTATCGCGGGTAATAATTACATCATTTAAAGAACTTTCCGCAATTTCAACAACCTTTTGCTTAAGGTCTTCATCAACAAGTCCGGACGGAATGATCCTTTTTGGCTTGCCTATATCTCTCTTTAATTCTTCCTGCATATCAAGTATCGGCAAGAGGGCCTCATGACCGTAAAAAATAGCCTCAATCATCTCCGATTCAGAAATAAACTGCCCACCGCCTTCTACCATTACAACACCTGCACGGTTTCCAGCCACTATCATGTTGATATCACTGTCCGCCTGTTCGTCGAGAGTGGGATTGGTTATAAAGTTACCGTTCAGTCTTCCTACCCTCACACCGGCAATTGGCCCCATAAAGGGAATATCAGATATCTCAAGCGCTGTTGATGCACCTACAATGGCCAGCATATCAGCATCATTTTTTTTGTCAGTTGAAAGCACGGTTGCAATTATCTGGGTTTCATAGTGATAATCTTCAGGAAAAAGGGGTCTTAAAGGCCTGTCTATCAATCGGGAAGTAAGCGTTTCCTTCTCGCTCGGCCTGCCCATGTCTCTGCGAAAAAAATTCCCGGGTATATGACCTCCTGCATAAGACATTTCCTGATATTCTACAGTAAGAGGAAGAAAGTCTATTCCTGCGCGAACTTCATTCGTTGCCACGACAGTCACCAGCACAATCGTCTCGCCATAAGTTATAACTACGGATCCGCTTGCCTGCCTGGCAATACGACCTGTCTCTATATGCAAGTTTTGAGACCCTACTTCTATTGAACAGTTTTTTATCATTATCTGATTTATCCTTATTAGTTTATTCAATAAACTTTATTGTATAGGTTCCCGTAATTTTGTATCCCTGCCTAAGGTTATTCTTGCGCGAACCCTAACTTTTGCAAAGTGTACTTGAACATTAATAAATGTACCTGAATATTAATTAATATTGAACGTCTGAAAACCACTTCGTATGGTAAAAAAAGGGAAGTCCTTTTTAAGGGATGCGGAAAAAAAACAATTTACCTGTCTCTAATCCTGTCTTTAGGCCACCTTCAATCAGCACGCTTGAAAAAAATCCTCAACGCAGCTCTGCTATGCCTGCGGTTTTTATCAATCAAGATGATTAAGTCCGACCTGAAGCTGAGCGCAATATCAGGTAAATTGCTTGTTTCCAAATCCCTAAGCTCCTAAATCTACTTTCTGATTCCAAGTCTTTTAATAACAACAAGATATTTGTCAAGATCTCTCTTTTTTAAATAATTGAGGAGTCTTCTCCTTTTCCCGACTATTTTTAACAACCCACGACGCGAATGATGATCCTTTTTATGTGTCTTAAAATGTTCAGTCAGATATGTTATTCGATTACTTAGTAAAGCGATTTGTACCTCGGGGGAACCGGTATCCTTATCATGAACCTTAAATTGATCAACGATTTCTTTTTTAATTTCCGGTGTTAAAACCACTTTTTAATACCTCCTGTAAAATACGTTCAAAGAGAACCATAATATTGCATAAACAACACACCGATATTACCAAAGCATCCCTAATATATTATATTACAGACTTGAGCTTTGGTACCTTGAATCTGCGACATTGTTGGCACAGCTTCTTTATTACAAAAAGACTCTCGCTATTTTCAACTTATCATGTTTGCCCCCCTTACCTTCTGTTACTTCTATAACGGCTACGAGTTTATCATTTCTAATGAGCTTGATATGTCCATCCTTAAAATGTTTTTTACAAGCGCCCAAAAAAAGTTCATCATTAACAGGCTGGTATCCATGTTTAATCTTTTCCGCAAGAAGCTCGCCTATTTCTATCTCGTCCATAAAGGGAAGAGCTTCCTTAAGTGAAATTATCCTGTTCAAACCTGTAGAAAACATCCAGGTTTCGGAAATCTCTTTGGAACTAACCGCCTGCTCTATCCCAAAATCACCGCAGGATAATCTTCTTAAAGATTTAAGATATCCTCCCGGCCCTAAGCGTCTGCCTATATCGGCAGCGAGGCTTCTGATATAAGTTCCTTTGGAACATCCGATCTCCATGGTAATATCGGGTAAGTTAATAGAAATTATACGAATGAAAGATATGGTAATCATCCGTTTTTTAAGTTCTGCTTCAATGCCCTTTCGCGCCATTTTATATGCCGGTGTTCCCTTCAACTTTACTGCCGAGTATGCCGGTGGCGTCTGCTCGATATCTCCTACAAAATCCTGTATATTCTTCCGGATCTCATCTTTCTTGAGATTGGGTACGATAGTTGTTCGAAGCACCTTGCCGGTGGGATCAAGCGTATCCGTTTCAATTCCTAATGTCATGGTTGCCAGATACTGCTTGTTTTGAGACATGATATAACTTGACAACTTGGTTCCCTGGCCAAGGAGTATAACAAGAAGACCGGTTGCAAACGGATCAAGTGTTCCGGCATGGCCTACCTTTTTATTTTTCAAGCCTCCGAAAACCGCACGAACCTTTTTGACAATACTGTGGGATGTTTCACCGACTGCCTTATCGATTAATAAAATACCGTCAGTTTGATAGATCATCCAAAACCTGATTAGCTTCCTGTAAAAATTTCCGTTTCAAATCAGAGATGGACCCATCTGCATCAAAACCCGCGGCCCTTATATGCCCTCCGCCTCCAAATCTGGAAGCTAACCGGGCAACGTCAATTAGACCATTTGACCGCAGGCTGAACTTATATTCATTTTCTCCTTTCTGTCGAATCAGAACGGCAAGTTCAACACCAGAAACAAACCTGGGATAGTCTACAAATTTATCACTGTCCGCCCGGTCTGCATGGGTTGCTTCAAACATTTCCTTGGTAATCATTATTATACCGATTTGTCCCTTATTGTGAAATTCGATAGTGTCTAAAGCCAGTCTCAACAATTTTAGACGTGCATGCCCGTATTCATCCATTATTCTGCGGGATAACTCCCAGGGTTTTACTCCATAGTCCATCATCTCGGCAGCTATCCGAAAACTAAGGGGCGTTGTATTACTATATCTGAAGGAACCTGTATCCGTCATGATGGCGGCATATATGTTTTTCGCCACGGCAAGATCCATGGGAAAACCTGCGTTCTTTATTAGCCTGTATATAAGTTCTCCGGTTGAGGAACTCTTTTCGTCGACCAGATTTATATCACCAAAAAAATCATTAGTCCCATGATGATCAATGTTAATCAGAGGTTCGGCATTATCAACAAAAGCTTTTGAAAAACCGATCCTGGACTTCTCTGCACAGTCCAATGCCAGTACAGCGTCATAATCGTCAGGGAAACTCAAAATCTGTACGACTTTATCCGCCCCTTCTAAAAAAATAACAGGAGAAACAAGTGGCTCTTCCGTTAAAAGCACTATCTCCTTATTTTTGCTAATCAGCGCTCTTCCGAGAGCAAGCATAGAACCTATGCCATCCACATCAGGGTCCTTATGCGTCATGAGCAGGAATTTCTTGCCCCTGGTTAAAAGGGCTGCAATCTTACTTAGTATAATTTCATGATTTATTTGATTCCAACCTTGCAAAAAGTCTCTCAAAGTGGTTGCCTCTTTCAAGCGATGAGTCATAAACAAATTTGATTTCAGGGACATATCTTAATGACATACGACGTCCGATTTCTTTCTTGATAAAACTCCTGGCGCTTTTCAGACCGGCCTGAGCTCTTTCAACATCAAGCTCCCCGCCGAGTACGCTAAAATAAATTCTGGCCTGTTTTAAGTCATCAGAAAGCCTGCTCCCGGTTATAGTTACATCACGTATCCTGGGGTCCCTGACCCTTTCAAGAAGAATGACGGCAACCTCTTTGCCTACCTTGTCTCCAACTCTGACAGCTCGTTTACCTGCTAACATGTCAGTCTCCACGGTATTATTTATATAAAAACGTGATTGTTCACTAGGAGGCTGTCCGAGAATGCCCTTTTTCCCAAACTCTGCGTTATGCTCAAAAAATTATCCTCGAAATATCAACTATATGCCTGCGGTAATTTTTTGAGCAGGCCTTGATTTTAAAAAAGCGGCAAACAGCCAAAACGATGATCAAAGCCGAAAATCAACCCCGAACTTTGTTTACAGATTGAGGATCTCCATCTCGCTATCCACGATTTCAGCAAGGCAGAGTGAATCAAGAAACTTCAGTACATGATTTAAAGATGAATCAATATGACGTCTGTCATTTCCAACCGTGCTGATACCGAGCTCAATTTTTTGCCATTTATCATTCGATCCGACTTCGGAAATAGCCACATTGAACCTGGACTTGACTTTATCCACCATACTCCTTACAACTTTTCGTTTTCCTTTAAGAGAACGATTGTCGTGAAGGAAAAATATAATTTTCAGACTTCCAATGATCATTGTCTTTAAGTGCCTGGCGTTCAGAGTTACGATTTCCGGTAGTCCTTAACATGTAGTGATAAATAAAATATGTAGGATAGTAACTAATTGATAATATTAGCTGTTTGTTTTCATTTAAGCAGCTTTCCACTGCCGGTTCAGGACTGCCCGATTTTCTATTGCTTGTTTTTAAGCTAAGAAAGTTCCGCTTCAATCTCCTCTATTTCATATGCCTCAATTGTATCACCAGGTTTGATATCATTGAAATTTTCTAAACCGATACCAAATTCATATCCGGTCTGAACTTCTTTGACATCATCCTTAAAACGTCTCAGAGAGGCTATTTTACCATCAAAAATAACTACGCTATCACGTAATAACCTTGCGTTTGCATTCCTCTTTATCAGGCCGTTAGTAACATAAGAACCGGCTACAACACCAATCCTGGGCACATGAAATATTTCCTTGATATCAGCGCGTCCAATGACATTCTCTTTATAAGTCGGTGCCAGAAGTCCTGCCATAGCCAGCCTGATATCCTCTATGGCATTGTAAATGACGTCATAATACCTGATATCTACCTTTTCTTTATCCGCGATTTCGGAAACACGCAGATTCGGCCTCACATTAAAACCTATAATAATAGCATTTGAAGCAGAAGCAAGCATGACGTCAGACTCCGTAATTGCACCGGTAGCAGGATGAATGATGTTGACCTTGACTTCGTCAGTGCTTTGCTTGTTAAGTGATTCCGAAAGGGCCTCAAGCGACCCTTGAACATCTGTCTTTAATACTATGTTTAGCTCTGCGACCTTGCCTTCCTTCATCATCTCATAAAAGTCGTTAAGGGTGGTTATACCTGCTTTTTCCGGTTTTATTTTGTCTGTCTTGCTCTTCCGGTATTCAATAATCTGTTTTGCCGATTTTTCATCCTTGACGACAACAAATTCATCACCTGCCATTGGAACGCCGGATATACCATATATTTCCACGGGCATGGAAGGTCCGGCAATATCCATCTTTTTTCCGCGATGGTTAAGCATGCCCCTTACTCTACCATAGTGCCCACCACAAATAAAAGGATCTCCTATCCGCAGTGACCCGTTCTTGATCAACACTGTGGCGATGGAACCTTTGCTTTGATCCAGTTTTGCCTCGATAACTGTTCCTGTCGCAGGTTTTTTTGGATTGCCTTTCAAATCAAGCATTTCCGATTGTAGTAAAATAAGATTCAACAGTTCATTAACGCCTTCTCCTGTCTTTGCGGAAATATGACCGAATAAGGTCTCGCCGCCCCATTTTTCAGGGACAAGATCAAGTTCCGCCAACTCTCTTGTGACCTTTTCAGGATTCGCATTAGATTTATCTATCTTATTAACAGCAACGACAATCGGGATTTCGGCTGCACGCGCATGATTGATGGCTTCCCTTGTCTGGGGCATTACACCGTCGTCAGCCGCGACAACAAGTACTATCAGATCGGTTATCCTGGCGCCCCTGGCCCTCATAGCTGTAAATGCCTCATGCCCGGGGGTGTCAAGAAATACAATATTTCCTTCATCGGTCTTGACGTAGTATGCTCCGATATGCTGTGTTATACCGCCGGATTCGGCGCCTATGATGTTGGATTTTCTGATATAATCTAGCAAGGAAGTTTTCCCATGATCAACGTGACCCATAATAGTCACGACAGGAGGTCTCTCTACAAGTTCTTCAGGGCGATCCTCGGTCTCTTGTATCAAATGCTCCTCCTCAAAGGTATCCAGCCTTAGTTCAAAGCCAAAATCATCTGCAACAACGGCTGCGGTTTCATAATCAATCGATTGATTTATGTTTACCATAACACCCGCCTTAAGCAGTTTCCTGATGAGCTCTACGGCTTTGATGCCCATTGCCTTTGCAAGTTCAGCCACCGTGACCAATTCTTGAACCTTAATCCTTCTTTTGATTGCTTTGGGCACAGTAAGTTTGGTTGCCTCACCCTTCCTGGCAGCCTCTTTTGGTTTTTTAGCGCCCCTCTTCGGCCTGCGTTTGGAAGGACGGTCCTTATAAAGATCAGCCTTTTCATACACCTCTTTCTTTAAACGTCTAAGATCCCTTCTTTGTGATATCTCATGGATTTCTTCTATTTTTTTAGCCTTTTTAGGGAGCTTTCCTTTTTTGCGTTTTTCAGTCGCCTCAGTCGCTTTCGGCTGGAACTTTTTGGGTTGCAATTTTTTTGAAACCGCAGGTTTTACCTGAACAGGCGTTTTTTCCTTTAAAAAGATATTTTTTAAAGGTCCTTCTTCGGCGCGCATGATAATTTTCGCTGGTTGATCAGATTTCTTTCCTTTCACCTTTTTTGGTCGGCCTTTAATTTTCGGCGCTGGACTGACTTCCTCTTTGGCCGGGACCTCTATAGCCGGAACATCTATGACTTCTTTTGGCGCCGCTTCTTCTGCCGGCGGCTCAGGTTTGATTTCTTTTTCAGGAGGTGCGGTTCTGATCTCTTCCGGTATTTCCCGTGCATCTTTTTCATCAGTTTCTTTTACTGGTTCCTCAACAGGCGTTACTACCTTTTCCTTTTCTTCGGTTACTGCAACCTGTGGTTCGGAAATTACAGTTTTTTCTCCAACTATCTCTTCGGTTTCTGCAACCTGTGGTTCGGAAATTACAGTTTTTTCTCCAACTATCTCTTCGGTTTCTGCAACAGGGGGCTTTTCCTCAATTTTGATTTTTTTTCTTCGCCGGATAATGGTTGGCTTAACTCGTTTCTCTTCAACTACCTCAGACACTACACCATCAACGATTTGTCTTGCCTTCAACACTGCTGCTTCATCTAAAGTACTCATGTAATTTTTGATATTTATGCCGCCGATCACCAGCTTTTTCACCAGCTTCTTGCTATCCATTTTAAATTCTTTTGCTAATTCATAGACTCTGACTTTCGCCATATAATCCCCCGGAAATAAACAGTTTCTTCGGTAATTCAGCGGAAAAAAACATACTTTTAAAAATTGTAAGGGTTCGCGCAAAAATAACTTTAACAGAATTGGCGCTCGGATTCAGGTCAGGTTCGGTAGATCCTAAAGAGCAAAAGGCGCAGTAATAGTGGACTATTTCAAGGTTTTTGCTCTTTAGGATCTGCCGAAAATGACCTGAAGATGAGATGCCGAAATGTTAAGTTATTTTGTGCGGGCCCCAACTATTCAGGTGTTCAGGTAAAAGGCTGAAGGAAATAGCAGCCATTTTTGGCAGAATATCATATAGTTTTCGTTCAGACGCTACTTATTGTGGTATAATAGTTTTATTCACAGCCATAACAACATTCTTTCTAAATGCCCTGCTTAGTAAATTCCTCTTTTCAAGAGCAGACAGGCAGGATTTGCCTCGACAGACATATACGCCCCTGCCCTGACCATTTCCCCTATCATCTATAATTACCTGATCCTGTGCATTCAGCGCCAATCGAATCAATTCCTTTTTGTTTCGCCTTGCCTTGCACGATATACATGTTCTGATCGGCACATGTCCTTTACCCCTTCCCATCTAAAATCACTTCACTTTCTTTATTATTGCCGTTCCGCAAAGGCAAAGGATCTGAATCCTCTTTCTGCTTATCATTATCCATAAGCGCAGCAACCGGCTCTGCCCTTTTTATGTGGTTGGCAGCATTCTCAATAAGCGCTGCCGCCCTTTCCTCCGTCATACCCTCAACAGGGAGTATTTCCTGCACCGTTGTCAGAGCCAGGTCTTTAGCAGACCTGAATCCCCGCTCATAGAGATCCGTAGCCAATCTCTCTCCCACATCTTTTAAATCAAGCAATGACATGTATCCATCTTTTAGAAGCTGATTATAACTGGATTCGCTGGTCACATCCAGTTTCCAGCCTGTCAGTCTCGCAGCGAGGCGCACGTTCTGTCCTTTTCTGCCTATAGCAAGAGATAGCTGATCATCAGAAACCACGACTTCCATGGAATTATTTGTCTCATCAACAATTACTCTGACAACTTCTGCCGGAGCAAGAGCATTGCAAATAAATTTTGCCGCATCCGGGTTCCAGATAACAATATCTATTTTTTCATTTCGCAACTCCTGTACAACAGCTTGCACCCTTCTGCCTTTCATGCCTACACATGCGCCAACAGGATCCACATCGGGATCCTTTGAGGTAACTGCTATCTTGGTACGGCTCCCGGGTTCTCTTGCAACCTGAATTACCTGAACTATGCCCTCTGAAATTTCAGGTACCTCATTCTCAAAAAGGGCTGACACAAAATTTGGATGAGTTCTGGAAAGTATAATCTGAGGACCACGGCTGAACTGTTTTACATCGAGAAGATAAGCCCTGATACGGTCGCCCTGTCTAAAAGTTTCCTTTGGAATCTGTTCTTTGGCCGGCAATTCTGCTTCAGTTCTGCCTAAATTAACTATTATGGCCCCTCTGTTTACCCGCTGCACAATTCCATTTATGATTTCTCCCCGCCTGTCCTTAAAGTCGTCGAAAACCATGTTTCTTTCAGCCTCTTTCAGACGTTGCATTATAACCTGCTTAGCTGACTGAGCCGCTATCCTGCCAAACACATCTGTTTCCAGCTTAATGCCGAGACTGTCTCCCAATTCAGATTCGGGATCCATATCACAAGCATCTTTGAGAGATATCTGAAGACGATCGTTTGTTACGTCCGTAACGACTTCCTTAAATTCAAAGACCTCAATTTCTCCAAGATCTTCATTAAAATTGACTTCCAGCTCATAATCAGGGCCATACTTCTTCCTCGCTGCTGTTTGCACCGCCTCTTCAAGGGTCTTAATTAAAATATCATGTTCAACACCTTTTTCACGGCAAACCTGATCAATCAGCCTTATTAAGTCTGAATTCATAACTGTTTTTACTCCAGCAAAAAAATGATTATTCCCGGGCCGGTTTCAAATGCCCCATTTCGAAGCCTGCGTTTATTCTCACAATCTCTGCATCTGCCTGCGCCTGCTTGGGGATGTTATTTCGTCCTCGTCTCCAAACGCTTACCGCACTTCTTAAAACTCATATTCTAAATTGGCCTTTTTTATATCCTGAAAGGGAATTTGGATCAGACCGTTTTCCGTCTCAAGATATAATAATCCACCCATAAAATTCCTTAAATATCCGGTAAAATTTCTGCGCCCATTTAAGGGTATCAGCATGTTAACCTTGATTTTCTTGCCAATGGCCATTTCACAGTCCTTTTCTCTTTTGAGAGGCCTGTTAAGGCCCGGAGATGATACCTCAAGGACATAAGGGTGCTTGATAATATCTTTTACCTCGATTAAATCTCCTATTTCCCTGCTAACCAAAGCGCAATCATCAAGTCTAATGCCCTCCTCTCCGTCTATGTAAATTCTGAGCACCCACCTGCCACGTTCAGAAAGAAACTCTATATCAAAAAGCTCAAAGCCCAAATCATCAAGAACAGGTTCAATGAGGCTGCTTATATTTTCTGTAATGATGCTTTGAATACTCATAATAATATCAAAAAAAGCGGGCTGAAAGGCCCGCTTTTTCTTTGCAGACTAAAAATATTAAGCACTATAATACATAATAATATTCAAAGTAATTATGATAAAAGAGCGCTCAGTCCACAATTCGAAGAAAGTCAATCTTGCCATATACAAATTGGCAACCTCAAAAAGGGTCACACACAATCAATGCCGGATACAATACAAAAAAGTTACACAAATTAATGTGGCTATTCTTCCTCAGGAGGCTGTCCGAGAATGCCCTTTTTCCCAAACTCTGCGTTATGCTCAAAAAATTATCCTCGAAATATCAACTATATGTCT